>JAZRXX010000054.1:0-51385 GCA_045600485.1 Bacteroidales bacterium | reverse complement strand
ATGCCACGAATTGCAAAAAGAGCATGAAGTCCCTGATGAGACGTGCCTGCATGAATTCTTCCTTGCTATTGGAAATTCTCAATAATGCTGTTTGGAATTGAATCCGATGAAACTTGTTTCATTAGATGCGGTTGCCCTGTCCCTATGGTCGAATGGCTGCGTATGTCCTCCGTGTCGGATATCGATTGGGCCAACAGCCAACTGATGGGTACAAATTTCAGATTGGTCCATCCAGCCGAGAGCTATAGAGAACATAGCAACAGGAAACCTCGCTGCGAAAACATGATGCCGGTGTGTAACCCCTCAGCAATAAAGATTCTGACCGTTGTCGATATCCTGATTCTGTTAATCGGACTCTTCAACTTTGTCAATATCTATATGGTACTCCTGCAACGACGTCATCGTGAATGGGCGGTACGTAAGGTTTTTGGACAAACACCATGGCGACTCTTCCGGCAGATATGGATGGAGAATATGATACAGATACTCGCAGCCATCCTCATAGCTTGGCTGGTGGTCGAACTGAGCAACGAATTCACCAATCAACTCCTTGAGGACAAGTTCTCCTACTCGTGGTTTGACCTTCGTCTGACTCTCTACACTCTTCTGTTTGTGCCGGTATTGACTACCATCTATCCGATGATACAGTCTCTCATCCAGCCCCCGGTCGCCACCATACGCTGTTCGGCAGCTGGCAAGGAGAGTATCCGTACCCGCCTCGCATTCCTCGCTTTTCAGTACCTGCTCACGCTATGCATCTTAGTTTGTGCTCTTTGGGCAAAGGCACACTTCTCGTTCTTGTTGCAGAAGTCCGAAATAGTCTCTACGGAGAGGGTGATGTCTGTGCAAATCAATCACACAGGAAGCCTATATTCTCATTCTAGCCAAGTGAGGGTTGTTCAGAAAGCTATCCGGCAGTGTCCTCTTCTGGAGGATGTCGATACAGAGAATGGAGCCCGTCTCATTTTTGAGAACTGGAGTCAAGACATTGCGACGACACGAGATGATCGGAAGTATAAAATGATGATGAATCGTTGTACCCGGAAACTCTTCTCCATGTACGATATTGAGATACTGGAAGGTATAGATCCAACCGATCCTGCATTAACCGAAGAGGATTTCGACGACAAGCATTACTGCTATGTGAACGAAACGGCATGGAAGATGTTTGGCTTTGAAAACCTGGAGGATGCATACATCTATCACGGACCCGATAATTGGCCATCTGGAATACAACAACCGCCCAGCTTGGATTGTTATATTTATAGGCACGAAAATGGAGATTATGATGTCAAGTATTGGGGAACTCCTGACAATCCTGTCAAGATACGAGGCATCGTACAGGATTACTACAGCGGGCACGTCACACAGGGTATTCAACCTATCATATTCGTATGCAATATGCAGAATCCTCAAGACAACCTATTTTCCATAGGTGCTTCCTATATCCTTAAGCCTTATGCGGGCAAAGAGAAAGAACTCATCTCCTTCCTCGAAAATCTGCATCAGGAACAGTTTGGTAATACTGACTTCGAATGGCACTGGATGCAGCAAGAGATAGATAATCTCTACCGTGATGACCGCCGTCTATCACGTGTCTTCAACCTCTTCTCCGCTATCGCTATCGTAATCTGTTGTCTGGGGTTGTTCGGCCTCTCGTTGTTCGACATCCGTCTGCGTTATCGTGAGGTGGCTATCCGCAAGGCGCATGGTGCACATCGTCGTGATCTCTATCTGCTCTTGGGCAAGAAATACCTTTACTTGCTCCTGATCACTTTTGTACTCTGCATACCAGTCACTTATGTCCTGATCCATCACTACACTGAGTCGTTCGTCGAAAGCGCACCCCTCACGCCTTGGCTCTATCTCTTCGCCTTGGTCATTGTACTAACAATTACTGCCCTCACGCTGATGTATCAGCTGGAGAAGGCAGCAAGGGTGAATGTCGCGAAAGTGGTGAAGAGCGAGTAGTTTAGAACTGCAGGATAAACACCGCGCCGCCCAGTTCATTGCTTGAGCATGTGAGCGAGCCTTTGTGCAGATTCATGATTTGGCGGCTGAGGGCCAATCCGATGCCTGAGCCTCCGACTTTCGAAGTGTAGAAAGGCAGGAAGATCTCCTCGCGCTTGTCGGCAGGAATGCCAGGACCTCGGTCGCTCACCGTAATGCGAGGTTTGCCTTCTGGAGCTGAAGCCTTGATTACGACGGCTGGTTTGTTTTCACTCCTTAGTGCTTTTACTTTTTCGTTTCCTACAGCTTCGAGGGCATTCTTCACCAGATTGATCATGAGCTGTTTGATCTGTCCTTCGTCGCATTGCAGTTTCAGTCCTTGGGCACACTCGATGCTGATTCCCTGATCAGGGTAGAGACGTTCGATGCGCTGAAGCAGAGATTTGGCATCGACCACCTTGATTGCAGGCTTCGGCAGGTGTGTGAGTTCGTAGTAACTGTCGAGAAAACTCTTGATCGAAGAGCATTGCTCATGAATCACCTCAACGGCCTCATGACTGTCTTCGGGGGCATATTCACGTTGCAGCATATCTTCGCTCAGAGAGATGATCGGAGTGATGCTGTTGCGCAGCTCATGCGTCATGATGCGTAGGATGCGGTCATAGTACATTCGCTTGGTCTCGAGTTCCATCTGGTTCTGGCCATACTTCTGCATGATGAGATTCATATCCTCGTACATCCTTTTCAATTCATTATCGTGAGTATCGGGGAAACGACTCATCGTGTCCTTGCTGCGCAGACATCCCAGAAAGTACTTGACCTGATCAGGCAAAAACGAGGCACCTTGCCACATCGTATATATTATAGAGAGACAAAAGACCACACACCCGACTAACGCAAGATTGCTCCATTCATTTTGCCAGGCAAACACAAGCAAGCCACCTGATGCAATAAGCATCAGCGATACTATAAGCATATATATGTGGTAGTGACGTTGCTTGAACATGACTAATGACTGTTGACTAATGACTGTTGACTATTGACTAATGAGTAATGAATCCAAACAACTGAAAACTCAAAACTATCAACTCAAGACTATCAACTCAAAACTGAAAACCAAAAACTGAAAACCCAAAACTCCTCAGTGCAGCATACCGAACTTCTTGAGTTTGTTGTAAAGCGTCTGACGGGAGATATCCAGTCGCTCGGCAGCATTGACCAGATTGCCATGTTCCTGGTCTATGACCTCAAGAATGTGCTTCTTCTCCAACTCTTCGAGCGACAGTTGTTGGTTCGCCTCAAGTTGATTGTGTAGGGCAATTGCTTCGGCTGCCAATGTTTCAGTCTGCTGCTTGGCACGATGCTTTTCTATAGCTGCTTCGAGCTTATGGATGAGGACCTGATTGTCCCAAGGCTTGGTCACAAAATCTTCGGCCCCCAGCTTCACGCTACGAACAGCCAAATCAATGTCACCAAATGCAGTGATCAGAACCACAGCTGGGGCATTGGGCGTCTCGTTGATTCGATTGAGCCAGAACAGACCCTCCTCGCCATCGAGTTTTCGGCTGTCGAAATTCATGTCGAGCAATACAACATCAACATCCCCGGCCTGTAATAGGGCGGGGATGAGTTTTGGATCAGGTACCGTCACTACGGTTTGAAACACGCCATTCAGGACCAGTTTCAGCGAACGGAGTACCGACTGATTATCGTCAATAACTAGAATTTTGTAATTGTTCATTCTTTAAGATACTATACATAGTCCTTCTTGGCCAGAATCTCGGCAATGGAACCTGGCTTCTGACGGCCGATGCGAGAGGCACCGTCGGTAGTAATCTGCCAATCTTCCTCGTTGCGGATGCCTCCGAAGTCCTTGTATGCATCGAGTTTATCGTAGCAAATGAACTCCTTGAACTTGCCAGCGGAACGCCATTGGTCGATGAGGTCAGGGATGAAGTAGATGCCTGGCTCGACGGTGAAGACAAAGCCTGGCTCGAGTTCACGTCCCAAACGCAATGAAGCAAAGCCGAAACGTGGATCCTTTTGTGCACCACGTGGATAACCTACATGTACCTCGCCATAGTTCTCCATGTCGTGCACATCCAAGCCCATCATGTGGCCTAAACCATGAGGCATGAACATAGCAACGGCACCTGCCTCGGCAGCTTCCATTGGGTCACCCTTCATCAAGCCCAATCCCTTCAAACCCTCAGCAATGTTGGCCCAAGCCTGTACATGGCATTCGCGATAGGTGATGCCCGGACGAATCATCTCGGTAGCCTTGACATAGGTGTTGTAGAGAATCTCGTAAACCTCCTTCTGACGCTGGGTGTAGTCTCGTCCCACAGGCATGGTCGTGGTGCAGTCGCCGGCATAGTGGCTATCACTCTCGGCACCTGCGTCGAGCAGAAGCATGTCGCCCTCTTGGAGTGTGTGGATATAACCATGATTGTGGAGTGTCTCGCCATGGCAGGTAGCAATGGTAGGAAAGCTGTAGAAATAGCCTTGGCTGAGCGCCACCTGCATGATGGCTGCATTGATCTCCTTTTCGTGCATGCCAGGATGAACAATTCGCATGGCTGTCTCATGCATATCGACCGTAATGTTGACAGACTTGGCAATCTCTGCCAACTCCTCAGCACTCTTGTGGTTACGCATATCTGCCAACTCATAGCAGAGTTGGAGAGATGGCATGGCGACAGGAGTAGAGACTGTAAAGGCATCGCCAGGAGTTGTTCCCACCTTTACACCCAGCAGATGTTGCATCCAAAGGATATTGTGACCACGATACGATGGCACGAAATGGATCGACTGCTTACGGCCCAATGCCTGGGCGATGTACTTCTCAAGGTCTGCCATCGGACGAGTTTCGGACACACCCACTTCGGCTGCCTTCTGTGCAATGGTAGGCTGCACGCCGGTCCAGATGATATCGTCGATGGTGAGTTCGTCACCAAAGATGATCGTCTTGTTGTTATCGACATCGATTACTGCAGCCAAGCCTTCGTAGTCCAGTCCGAAAAGATAAAGGAAGGTACTGTCCTGACGGAATGGATAGTTGTTGTCACGATAGTTCATCGACGAAACGCCATTGCCCAAGAAGAGCAAAAGTCCAGAGCCCATGGCTTTGGTCAAAAGGGCACGACGCTCAATATAGGTTTGTTTTGAAAATGTAGCCATTACAAATAGGTTAAGGTTTAATGGTTTAACGGGTTAACGGGTTAATGGGTTAAAGGTTTAACGAATAACGGGGTATGGAGTTATTCGTAGCATCCGATGCTGGGAAGTCCGGAGCGAACAGTTCCGTCGAGGTCGAGAGGACAAGTCTGGGCACCTTCGGACGAACCTGCCTTACGGGCTGGAGATTCCTTTTCGAGATGGAAGTCAAATGTATAGTTCGGTGTATCGATCAGCTTGAACTTTGGATCACGAACAGAGCCATTGTCGTCCCGATTCCAGATGGTCTGGATGAAGTCATTGTCGTCGGTACCATTGGCATGAAGCATGCAGTGATCGAAGGTATAGCAGAAGACACTATCGGCATACACCGGACGGTTGAAGCGGTCCACATCGACCATGATACGGAAATAGTCCGGACGGACATCTCCTCCGTCCTTCTCCGGAACACTCCATTTACCCCAGACAAGCACGTTCTGGAAGAGACAGTGATGTAAAGGGGTTGGTCGGACCTGAGCGGTATCGATATTGCTGAAACGGAGCGCAGGTGATGTAACAGTCTTCGAAAAGTTATAGTTGGCCAAAGTGCAATGCACCACATCGTTCCAACCACCATACAGGTCGAGCAAGGCACCTGCAGCATTGGAGAGTTCACTATTGTAGAGCTTCAGCCGACTCATGTGGCAGGTCACCAGATTCCCATCGGAATTCTTGAGACGGCAACTGTTGAACTGAACATCGGTCGAATCGATCCAGATGCCCGTTGACATGCCATGGATATCGGTATAGTCAAACCGACACTCCCTGGCTGTGCTGTCAATATACATGGCACCCCATTGCGAAGGAAGATTGTCGTAGGGAAGATTGTCGAACATCTTGTCGGTACGATCACCTCGAATAGTGACAGGAGCCCCTAACTTGCCGGAACATTGCAAGGTGCCTCGTACAATGATGTCTGCCTTGTCGTGCAGATAAAGTGTCACACTGTCTGCAATTCGAAGGGTAACACCTTGTGGAACAACAAGACTATCGAAGATATGCTTGTTCAATCCTGTAGAATCCCAAACGGTATCGGACAGAACAGTTACACCATGCAACGGATCGACATTCTGGCTTTGTGCATCAAGGACGACCGTCTGCATCCGTTGGTTGCAAAAAATGTCAATATAATCCATGTGGTTTTCGAACAACGCGGTGTTTATTGGAAAAGTAGCTTCGACAAAGATGAAGAGCGAGTCCCCTTTGGCGATGCGTAGCAAGTCGCTATTGGTGAACGACGTACCGTTCATGCCATCTACGTTCATGCGGAACCCGCTGGTTGCTGCATTTCGGAGAGTGATGGAGGAAACTTTGATTTCGCCAGCACAATGATTATAGAGCTTGACCAGATGTGTCTTGCTGCTATTGCCTGCCAGTAGAGTACCCATGCGTAGGGTGTCAACCGATAGAATCGGCTGATCGGATGGACTGTTGACCAGGTCATCGTCGCAGGATGATAACGCTAACCCTAACGATAACGCTAGCCCTAACGATAACGCTAACCCTAACAAAATTTTATGGGTGACAGGCATAATCATGGTTATTTTCGGACAATCAGTTTGTCGCCTACCAATGAGGCTTTGTACTGACGAAGCAAATAGTTGTTCTGGTTGGCAGGACCCGCTGTTGGTGCCGGCGAGCCACTGAACACATACTTGAATTCAGATTCGCAATCCGGACAATAGGCAGTCATGCCATCGGATGCTATGTCCAGACGGTGAATCTTGGAAACCGCCGAGTTGGCAATTACATAACAGTGTGGACAGGCAAGATCATAGGCATAGAAAGTGTGCTCTTCGAAGCCGGAATGAACCAGCAGTAACCCTCCCGTTCCCCAGCCATCGCTCAAGTTGCGCTTTTGGGCATCGTAACATCGGACATATCCCCACTGAGATTCAAGTGGAACCTGTGGAGCGCCTTGCTCCATTATGATATTGATTGTTGTTAAAGTACACGAGTAGTCCACGTACCCGGCAGGTACGGGACTCTCGCTGGTACGGTCATGACAGGCCGACAAGAGTGCAAGACTAACGCACAAGGCGCTCGACAGCCTCATCGACCTTCTGGAAATTAAAGCCAGCCAATACCTGATCCATCAATGCCTGAATACGATCATTGCACAGGTTGCCTACCGAACCCTCGTGGGTATGGTTGACCTGCTTGACTGGAGTAAACTTGCCAGCCTCGATATCGAGACCGACCTTCTTGTAGGCATCGCGGAATGGCATACCCTCAGTGGCCAGACGATTTACCTCCTCGACCGAGAACATCAGGTCATAACGAGTATCATCGAGGATATGGTCGTTGACGGTGATATGCTCCATCATGAGTGTTACCATGCGGAGAATATCCTTCAGTTCATCGAAGGTAGGGAGGAAGACCTCCTTGATAATCTGCAGGTCACGGAAGTAACCCGATGGCAGATTGTTGCAGATCATCATGATCTCTTGAGGCACAGCCTGAATCTTGTTGCATTTGGCACGAGTCAGCTCAAAGACATCCGGATTCTTCTTGTGTGGCATGATGCTGGAGCCTGTAGTAAAGGCATCGTGCAGTTTGATGAAACCGAAGTTCTGGCTTGAATACATACAGGCGTCGAAGGCCAACTTAGCTACAGTACCCGCAATGCCAGCCAAGGCTTGAGCCACAATACGCTCGGTTTTGCCACGGCCCATCTGTGCATAGACCACGTTGTAGGCCATGCTATCGAAGCCCAATAGATCGGTAGTCATCTGACGGTTGAGCGGGAACGAAGAACCGTAGCCAGCAGCAGAACCCAAAGGATTGCGGTTAGTTACCTTGTAGGCAGACTGCAATACCATCAGGTCATCGACCAGACTCTCTGCATAAGCGCCAAACCACAAGCCGAACGACGAAGGCATTGCGACCTGCAGATGAGTATAGCCTGGCATCAGGACATTCTTGTACTTTTCGCTCTGCTCCATGAGCATATCGAACAATGTCTTGACCGACTTGGTTACCTCTTGCAGTTCGTGACGCATATAGAGTTTGAGGTCAACAAGAACCTGATCATTGCGGCTGCGACCGGAGTGAATCTTCTTGCCAATATCACCCAGACGACGGGTCAGGAGCAGTTCCACTTGACTGTGAACATCCTCGATGCCCTCTTCGATCTCGAAGTTGCCTGCCTCTGCATCGGCATAGATTTTCTTCATCTCAGCGAGGAGTACCTTCAGTTCGTCGGCTGTCAAAAGACCGATACTCTCGAGCATAGTGATGTGCGCCATACTGCCCATCACATCGAATGGAGCCAGATAGAGATCCATCTCTCGATCTCGTCCGATTGTATATTTTTCAATGTCCTTATCTACCTGGACACTTTTTTCCCAGAGTTTCATAATCAATACGGGATTTTGGTCAATGCCTCAGCAATCATATCGGCAGCACCATCCAGTTTGCTGCCAATCATTGGCTTGAGGTAGAATGGAATATCAATATCCAATGTAACTCGGATCTTGGTTTCGTAGGCCGAAGCCGGCAACATCTGAATCCAGATGGTGACTGGCACAGGAGAGTTGTCTGCTCCGAACTTGACGCATTTTGGTTCTTCGCGATCGATGATACGGATACAGGTATCCATGCCATTTACCTTGAAACGTGCAGTATCGGTATCGAACTGGAAATTGCTGACCTGTACTTTGCCTTGGCCTTGTTCTACGAGCTTGGCCTTGATTTGCTGCTTCATCTCAGCAGGCATATTGTCCTTCATGGTTTGAAGGGCACTAAGGTCTGCGAATCGTTTATAGACAGCCTCCTGAAGAGCATTGACGGTAACTATCTTACTTTCGTATTTTGACATAAATTAAAGGATTTTGTATATACTCCCCTGCCCCGATTCGGGGGAGGGGTCGGGGGAAGGGGCTTTTACTTTCCCCACTCGCTTGGGTTAGCGCGCCACTGCTTGAGGACCTCGATCTCTTCTGGCTTGATGTAGTTGAGCTCTGCAGCCTCGGCTACAAGTTCGGTGTAGTTGGAGAGGGTGTTGAGTTCGACCTTAGCTTCCTCAAATGCCTGCTGAGCCTGTGGAAATTGATAGGTAAAGATAGCTACCATGCCCAATACGTTGACTTTGGCATCACGCAGAGCAGCAACTGCCTTGAGCGAAGACATACCGGTAGAAATCAAATCTTCGACAACAACTACATTCCAGCCCTCTTCTACTTTGCCCTCGATGAGGTTGCCCATGCCGTGATCTTTTGGAGCCGAACGGACATAAAGGAATGGAACACCAAGTGCATCGGCTACCAATGCGCCCTGAGCGATAGCACCAGTTGCTACACCGGCGATAGCATCGATCTTCTGACCTGCATAGATGCGCTGGATTGCGCTTACCAGACCGGTCTTGATGATGGTACGAACTTCTGGATAAGCCAAAGTCTTGCGATTGTCACAATAGATAGGTGAATGCCAGCCAGATGCCCAGGTGAATGGGTTGGATGGTTGCAACTTAACGGCTTTAATTTCCATGAGCTTGGCAGCTACGAGACGTTCTACGGTTTTCATAATTTTATTGATTTTGATTATTTTGGATTTTCTATCTGCGCGCAAAGATAACGAAAAAATGGCATACTTCGTTCGCGCGAAGCATTAAAATTAGCAAAAGTAATGAAAAAAAAGGAAAAATAAGCAGACTTTGTCCCTCAAACCTTAAACTTTGAGCAAAGATACTCCTTTCCGCCCGCTAGGGAAAAGGTTGGGGTAAGGTGTTACATTCGGAAGGTCAAGGCTAGCGTCAGAAACGATACTCGTACGCCCGGAATCTGCAAAAGCAGATCGGAACAGGCCACCAAAGTGGCACCACTGGTACAGACATCATCCACCAAAAGGATGTGCTTGTTCACAAGACGTTCAGGGTGCTTGATGCAAAAGGCTGACTGCTGGTTCTGTTTGCGTTCGTCGGCCGTCGAACGCAACTGCGAACGAACATAACGGCTACGACGAAGGCATCCTGACTCCAAAGGAATATGCCACTTCTGACTCAATGTGCGAACAATGGGAGTGACCTGATTATAGCCTCGCATCAGGAATCGGAGCCAATGAACCGGTACGGGGATGATCACATCGATATCATACGGCCAGGAACTTCCCTCTAATTGTTCGACAAGTAAATGGGTCAGATAGGCATTTCCCTGTGGCCAATTCCCGAATTTGGCGCGACGGATAATCTTCGAGAAATGGTCACCCGGCTGGTAATAGGCTAAGGTTGTGGCGTGTTCGAAAGTCTGTTGTCCGCAAAAGGTCTTGAACAGCGGATTTTCTTCGGCTGCACTATCAACCAACGGAAAACGGGAAAGACACTCCCAGCAGACAGTGTCCTCGCCCTCTGTAAGTTCTTTGTGGCAGATCAGGCAACGCATAATGTTTAAGGGTTAAGGGTTTAAGAGGTTAAGGGTTTAAAAGTTTAATGTTTAAGGGTTGGCGCTAAAGGTTGTCATCTTCCTGACTGCCGAGATGACGCAGAGCAGTTCCTATGATATTGGATTCAAATCCGCGTTGGGCAGCAAAACGATAGAGTTTGGCACGGTCTTTCTGGTCAAGAGGCAGTGACATTCCTCGCATCTTGGTACGAAGCAAATCGGTTAGGGTTTCGAGATATTTATCTTCGTCGATGACGTCTTCGAGCATGTTTTGAACAATAGGTCCAGTCATTCCCTTCTGACGTAGAGCAAAGATTATCTTAATTCTGCCCCAACGTTCGTAGTTGAACTTGTCGTTGATAAATGCATGAACAAATCGCTGCTCGTCGAGGAAGCGTTCTTTGCGCAAATAATCCATAATACGAGCGGCATCGTCTGATTCGATTTCCCATGATGCTAATTTCTGTTCAATATCCTGTGGCGCTCGTTCTGCCTGACTGCAATAGGCGGCAGCGCGGTTTAAGGCTTGATTGTAATCCATTGTTTTTTTCAAAAAAAAAGTTATTAGTTATTAGTTAATAGTTGCCAAAACGAAACGATCACGACCTGTAAAGTCCTGATGGAGTGTTACGTTATGATAGCCAAGTTCTCGGAGTAATTGGCTGGTCTCTGAACCATAGGCGGCATTGATTTCGAAATAAAGTCCTCCGTTCTGTTTGAGGTGTCGAAGTGCGAATTTGGCAATGGCACGATAGAAGAGGAGAGGATCCTGATCGGGTACAAACAGAGCCAAATGTGGTTCGTGGTCCAAGACATGAGATTCCATTTCTTGGGCTTCGCTTTGACAGATATAGGGGGGATTGCTGACAATAGCATCATAAAGACCTGTTGACAACTCGGTGGAGAAGTCCTCTGTTTCTTCTTTCAAGATATCGGTTTGTACGAACTTGACATTGTTGATACCAAGAGATTTAGCATTGGATTCTGCAATTGTCAACGCCCCTGTTGATAAATCGACGGCAGTTACGAACGCCCCCTTGATATCTTGAGCCAACGATAGGGCAATACAACCACTGCCAGTACCGATATCAACAAGGTTATAAACAGCGTTATCACTACTTGTTTCAACAGATCGGGAATCTGTTATTTCTGGATTATCGACGGACTTTTGCACAAAGTTTTCAACAATCATGTTGACAAGTTCTTCTGTCTCTGGTCGTGGAATCAGGACATCGGAAGAAACGCCGAATTTCCTGCCACAAAACCACGTGTAGCCCAAGACTTGCTGAACAGGAATACCCTGTGCCAAAAGTGTAGCCATATCTGCCAATTTCTTTCGCTGGTCGTCGGGCAGGGGATCATCTGCCTGCATTACAATTTGAGTGTAGGTCAAACCGCATACCTCTTCGAGCAAAAGCCTCGTAATGGCTTTCACTTCACGAGTCTCATAATGTGGTGACAATGCCTCTTTGAGTGTCTGAATCGTCTGCTTCATTTTGATGATTTTGTGCGCAAAGATAGCAAAAAACACAAAAAAACTGCCTTCCAAATCATAAAAAATCAAAATCTACACTAAAAAAGAACTAAAATATGATAAATATACCTATTTAAAAAAGAAAATGTCGTAAAAAATTCGTATCTTCGCACCCGCAAATTTTATTTATAATGAATTTCAGAAGAAAACAAATAGTAGCTCTATGGCTTATGGCCGGTTTGGTTTCCGCCTGTTTTGACAGCAACGAATCCGAAACCATAGTCACCGACTACAACAACGCACTCCTCACAAAGGTCTCGCTCAATACCAACTCAAATGTTTGCGCTGGATTGAGCAACTATTCATTTACAATCGACAATTATGGCAATAGCGACCCTGGCTTGATCGAATCTACCCGTTCGTTGTGGCAGGTGAATGGCTATTCTTTGACTCCAGGCATTGTCTTCAATGTCGATTCTCTGCCATTGGGTTCTATTACCGACTCAATCAAGGTCAATCTCTCCTATTCTTCTCCCTATAAGGTGGAATTTTACCAGTACGACGAAGAGTTGAAGTTGAAGAACTACACCAATTTTGCCGATACTCAAATCATCTGGTTCGACGATTATGCTGTAACCCGTATTCAGATAACTGCACGCGACGGTGTCACCAACAAGAGCTATTTCATGAAGGTCAACGTAGCCACTTGTGTCACCGACACCATCATGTGGAAATATCTCGGTAAAGATCTGTTCGATATGACAGATGTGATCGACCAACGTGTAGATACCATCGGGACTACCCTTTGCTGGTTCACTACCTTGTCCGACAATACGCAACAGGTGCGTACTGCCGATTTGGTTGGCGATGTTTCGTTGTGGAGCGATGTCCAGAATGTCGCAGCTCCTGCCTGTTTGGATCTGGGTACATTGATCAATCTTAAAGACAAACTCTATGCCGTTGGAGCCGACCATACATTGCTCACCAGCGCCGATGGCATCAATTGGAGTGTAGCCTCTTCGGACTTTGCATTTGTCAACCTGCTGGGCATTCAGCTGGCGACCAAGAAGTGTGAGGAACATTTTTGTGGCATTGCCCAACAGGGCGATGAATACCATTTTGTCCGTTCGATCGACGGTACGGCCTGGACGCTTGATACCTTGATAGTGGGCAATGATACCACATCTGTCATTCCTGTCAATTTCCCGTTGACTGGTTATACTCGTCCGATATCTGTTGGTGCTAATCCACAGAATGGAAGTACCACTTCGCGAATTTACATATCTGGTGGCATGTTGGCCGATGGAACACTGACAGCCAGCACCTGGAGTACCGATGGCTCGCAATGGGCAGAATTCGAGCAACGCATTCTTCCTCCAATGCAACGTGCTACCATTATCCGCTACACGCTCAATCTGAAGACTCCCGATACATTCTGGATCATGCAGACTGGCGAGATGGCTGATGGTCACGTAAGTGACACGCTCTTCTTCAGTCAGAACAGTGGTGTGACCTGGAAACGTCTGCCTCGCGAGTATTATCGATTGGGCGATACCTATTGGATTCAGCCATTTGGCTGTTCGTCGGGCTTCTATAATCCAACGGACTATCGCATGTACTTCATCGGTGGCAAGAACAACGAAGGCAAGCAGGAGAGCAACATCGTGACTGGCCAACTCATGAATCTGGCAATCAAGCAGAAGAAGTGACGTGAGTCATGTCTCCTCAATAGCAACAATCAATGAAGAAATACATCGTACTCCTTTGCAGCATCCTCTGCTTCTGCTCCATGAGGGCGCAGGAGAAGGAGTATATGTACGAAATCGGTGCCGGATTGGGCTCTTGTTGGACTTATGGAGACATCAACCGAAGCAGTATCATCTACGATCCATCGGTAGCCTCGGAGCTTTTGTTCCGATACAATGTCAATCTGCGATGGGCAATGGCGCTCGATCTTTCCTACAACCGACTGAAAGGTGACAGTAAAGACTTCGATAATATCTTCCCGCAGAATGCACATTGGTCGTTCAACCGTCGGTATTATCAATTTGGCATACGTCCGGAATTTACTTTCTGGAACTACGGATGGGGATCGGATTATCGCGAGAAACATCGCATTGCCCCCTTCATGACGGCAGGCTTGGGATTCGGTTGGACCAATGGTAGCAGTTCCGCCGATGATCGCAGCACAACTTCTCTGTCAATACCTTTGGGCATAGGCATCAAATGGAAGATGGCTCCACGCTGGGATCTGCAGTTGACTGGATTATGGACAAAAGTCTTTGGTGACAACATCGATGGAATCAGCGATCCCTATCAGATCGGCACAACAACTCCGATGAACACCGACTGGGTTGGTTCGATTATGATGAGTGTGACCTTCAGCTTCAAGGAACGATGCATGGAGTGCCACAATCAAAACAACTGAAAGCAATAACAATATAGGAACGGGCAAAAACAAAGCGCTTTTGCGTGTTATCCTGCATAAAATGATATTTTCAATTCATCTATATGGCAACACTTGAACAACTTGACAAGGCTCGCATGCCAAAACATGTAGCCATCATCATGGATGGTAACGGCCGTTGGGCAAAAGCACAAGGTCTGGATCGCAGTGCCGGACACAAAGCAGGCATAGGTGCCTTGCACAATGTACTGGAAGCTGCGGGCAAGGCAGGGGTAAAGTACCTGACAGTCTATACCTTTTCGACCGAGAACTGGAACCGTCCGAAAGAGGAAGTGGATGCTTTGATGAATCTGGTTGCTTGGGGCATTGATCAAGAAAAAGAGGCTTTGGTCAAAAAAGGTGTCCGTCTGATTATCTTGGGCGATATCAGCCGTATGCCAGACTTTGCTCGCACTAAAACCGTCGAGTGCATGGAAGCTACCAAGAATGGCAACGTAATCAATCTGGTTGTTGCCTTCAACTATGGTTCTCGCTTTGAGATTGCAGGTGCTATGCAACGCATCGCCCAGCAGGTACAGCAAGGTGCGCTCAAAATCGAAGATATCAGCGAGCAGACTGTGACCGACAATCTGTTGACTGCCGGTATTCCTGATCCGGAACTCTTGATCCGTACGGGTGGTGAACAGCGCATCTCGAATTATCTGCTTTGGCAGATTGCCTATTCAGAACTTTATTTCTGCAATACCTATTGGCCGGAGTTTGGCGAATCGGATCTCTACGATGCAATTCTCGATTATCAGGGTCGCGAACGCCGTTTCGGAAAAACTTCTGCTCAAGTGCAGGAAGAGGGTAATAAGTAAACAAGGTAAATACACATTTAAATATATAAATGAAGAAAATCTGTCTTCTAATCGCATTTCTTACAACTACGGCCTTGTCGTGGGCGCAGGACTCTATCGCTACATCTGTTCCTGCTGTCAACGATACGGTTTATAATCCTACGGTAAACCACACCAGCTCGGTGGCCAAGAAATACACCATTCAAGGTATTGAAGTAACAGGAGCCGACAATTACGAGGATTATGTCTTGATCGGTTTCTCTGGCCTGTCGGTTGGACAGAAAGTCTCTATTCCTGGTGATGAGATTACCAAGGCCATCAAGCGTTTCTGGCGTCAAGGCCTCTTCAGCGATGTACGTATCACCCTCGAGAAGGTACGTGGCGAGGATTGTTGGATCAAGATTGCCTTGACTCAACGTCCACGCATTGCCAACATCGAGTACGATGGCGTCAAAAAGAGCGAGCGTGAAGACCTGGATCTTCAGATGGGTGTGGCCAAAGGCAGTCAGGTGACTCCAAACATCATTGATCGTGCCAAGAAGATCATCAAGCGCTATTACGATGACAAGGGCTATAAGAATGCCGAAGTTGATATTATCCAGACTGATAGCGAAATCGGCGAAAACATGGTTGATCTGACTGTCTATGTCGATAAGCATGAGAAGGTCAAGGTTCATGCGCTGAACATCGATGGTCTCGCTTATTGGGATTCGGTAGGTACAGCATACTGGCCTGTTTTCAAGAAGGACTATATGACCTATCGTGGTGCCAACCGTGCCATGAAGAAGACCAATGCCCGTCACAAGTGGTACAACATGTTCCGTGCCAAGAAGTTTACCGACGATCTCTATAAGGAGGACAAAAAGAAGTTGCTCGACAAGTTCCATGAACTTGGCTATCGTGATGCCCGCATTGTTTCGGATTCTGTTACCAAGTTCGATGACAAGCATGTTGACATTACCATGCATATTGAAGAGGGTAAACGATACTTCATCCGAAACATCGATGTGGTAGGTAACTCGGTCGAAACTACCGAGCGAATCTTGGCTTTCCTGCAGATGCAAAAGGGTGATATCTACAATCAGGTCAAGCTCGAAAAACGTATCAATCAAGATGAAGATGGTGTGGGTACACTTTACATGGACCAAGGCTATCTCTTCTTCCATCTGGATCCAGTAGAGAAGAACATTGAAGGAGATAGCGTTGATCTTGAATTGCGCATTACCGAAGGTCCTCAGGCTCACATCAATCAGGTTGTCATCAATGGTAACGACCGTTTGTACGAACATGTAGTGCGTCGCGAGTTGCGTTGTCGTCCGGGCGAACTCTTCTCGAAGACTGATCTTGTCCGTTCTGCTCGCGAATTGGCACAGACTGGACACTTCGATCCTGAAAAGATGAATCCTCGTCCAGTACCAAACACCGAGGATGGTACGGTTGATATCATCTTCGATCTTGAATCGAAAGCTAACGACCAGGTGGAATTCTCTCTGGGTTGGGGTTCTACAGGTCTCATCGGACGTATTTCGCTCAAGTTGACCAATATATCGATGAAGGATTTGTTCCATCCGGAGCGTTATCATGGCATTTATCCTTCGGGCGATGGCGAGACTTTTACTATTTCTGCACAAACCAATGCGAAATACTATCAGTCATATTCGATGCAGTATATCAACCCTTGGGTGGGTGGCAAACGTCCTAACTCGTTGAGTGTCTCGGTTTACTATTCTCGTCAGTCGGACATCAACTCCAACTATTACAACAACAATTACTATAATAATTATTATGGTGGCTACGGCTATGGCGGTTATGGCTATGGCGGTTACGGCTATGGTGGCTATGGCAATAGCAATATGTACGAATATGCTATCGACCCTGACAAGTCTATCCAGATGGTTGGTGCCTCAATTGGTTTTGGCAAGCGTTTGAACTGGCCAGATGACTACTTTACGCTCCAGACTTCGCTCAACTACCATGTCTATGTACTGAAGGATTGGCAGTATTTCCCTGTTACAAATGGTACATCCAACAGTTTCTCGTTAGAGACTGTCTTTGCCCGAAACTCTATCGACAATCCATACTATAGCCGAAGTGGTTCTTCGTTCACCCTCGACTGTGAACTCGCTCCACCTTATTCATTGTTCGAATCGTCGGACAAGTATGCCAATCAGGAGAAATACTCGAAGGACAAGATGAAGTGGTTGGAGTTCTATAAGATCAAGTTCTCGACCAAGACATTTACTCCACTTACTTCGGGCAATCATACTCTGGTGTTCCACACACGTTCCGATATGGGATTCTTGGGTCACTACAGCAAGAACAAGATCTCTCCATTCGATAGCTACTACATGGGTGGCGACGGAAACTCGATGTACTCTTCAAGTTACATCACCGAGTATATTCCTCTGCGTGGTTACGGGAATGGAGCCTTGACGCAAAGCTACGGCGATGTAGCCACCTGCTACGCCCGTTTCGTGGCTGAGCTTCGTTTCCCTTTCATGCTCGAAAGTTCTTCTACCATCTATGGCCTTGCATTTGCTGAAGCTGGTAATGCCTGGACTTCGTTCAAGTATTTCAACCCATTCTCGCTCAAACGCTCTATGGGCGCAGGTGTACGTATCTTCCTGCCGATGATTGGTATGCTGGGTATTGACTGGGGCTATGGCTTTGACAAGACCTTCGGTACAAAGTCTAATTCTGGAAGCAACTTCCACTTCGTGATCGGTCAGGAATTCTAAGGACCCACCCCCAGCCCTCCCTCTCTTAAAGGGAGGGAGAAGGATGAACCAATAATCTGGAAGAATATCTTTTAAACTATTCTCAGCAAAAAGATTCTAATAAACAAACACTAAAAAAAACAAACTGACCTTTGTAACTGCTCCCTCCCTGTGAGGGAGGACAGGGAGAGGGTACAAATTATTAAAACTATGAAAAAGATGATGATGTTGTGCATCGCTATGATGCTGATGAGCGCCTCTGCATTCGCTCAGAAATATGCATTGATTGACATGGACTATATCTTGAAGAAGATTCCACAATATGAAATGGCCAACGAGCAGTTAGAGCAGATTTCGAAACGCTGGCAAGCTGAGGTGGAGGCAAAAGCTGCCGAAGCAGAAGCTATGTACAAACAATATCAGGCTGATATGGTGTTCCTGACACCTGATCAGAAGACTGCTAAAGAGAATGCCATTGTTGCCAAAGAGAAGGAGGTTCAAGATCTTCGACTGAAGTATTTTGGTCCTGAAGGTGAACTTTACCAGAAGCGCAACAGCCTTGTCGGACACATTCAGGATGATATCTATAATGCTGTCAAGGAGATTGCCGAAAAGAACTCGTATACGATGGTTATTGATCGTTCTTCGGCTGAATCTATCATCTTTGCCTCTCCTAAGATTGATATCTCCAAGGAGGTTCTTGCTAAACTCGGATACTGATCAAGGACATATATTTATCATCAAGAATTGCGTGATATATCATTTATCAAGAATTAGTGAATTAGAGAATATTCTTATGTAGAAAATGAGTTCACAAATTCTCAAATTCTTGACCAAATAAATCCGTGATATATCATTTATCAAGAATTGGTGAATTAGAGAATATTCTTATGTAGAAAAAGGAGTTCACAAATTCTCTAATTCTTGATCAAAAGAAATTCAGGACTGATGGACTTGATTATGAAGAATTTTAAAATTGAAATTAATTCTAATATAAAAATCTTAAAAACAAAATGAAGAAAATCATGACACTCGCAGTCTGCGCCATGCTCGCTTTGACTGCAAACGCTCAGAAGTTTGGTAACATCAACATGGGCGACATCTTTGAAGCTATGCCTGAACGTGCACAGATTCAGAAGGAAATGGAGGATCTCCAGGCTAAGTACGAAACAGAACTCAGCAAGATGGGTGATGAGTACCAGAAGAAGGTTAGCGACTATGTAGCTGAGCAGGATAAACTCGAGAAGAACATTGCTGAGGCTCGTGCTCAGGAAATCGATCAGCTCCAGCAGCGTATCCAGAACTTCCGCGAGATGGCAGCTAAGGATCTCCAGACCCAGCAGCAGACCAAGGTGGCTCCAATCATCGACAAGATCAACAAGGCTATCCAGGCTGTAGGAGAGAAGGAAGGCTTTACCTACATCTTCGATCTCAGCGCTAACAACATCTTGTTCTTCAGCCCAAGCCAGTGTGTTGATGTTCTTCCTCTCGTTAAGAAGGAACTGGGCATCCAGTAAGCCCTAAATATAAAGAAATCTATTTCCCCGAAGGCAATCTGCTTTCGGGGATTTTTTTTCGACCTGTATGCTTTTATCCTAAAGTATTCAATCTTTGTTAGCGTTCGCTTTCTTGACTGTATGAGAGAGGACTTGCTGGCCAAATGCTTGATTAAGCGAAATTTCCTTAGTGAAAATGGAAAACGAATGCTTGGAAAGCAGTTTCACGTTAGTAAAAATGGAAAACGAATGTTCGGAAAGCAACTTCACGTTAGTAAAAATGGAAAACGAATGTTTGGAAAGCAACTTTACGTCAGTGAAAGTTGAAAACGAATGCTAGGGAAACAACTTTACGTTAGTGAATTCGATAACCGAACTGTTTTGTATATAACATAGCTTGTTTTGATGCTTGAAAACGTAAGAAATAGGGGGAAAATAGTCACTTATCAACTTTAAAATTTAAGAGAAATTCGTTGATACATACTTTTAAAATCGATACAAATACCCTTTTGAAGGGTAGATTATAGGGGTAGGAAATGTTCATTGATGGGGAAATTCGGAGTGGAACGCGAAAATACTTGTTAAAAGATTTGGACAGTCAAAAAAAATGCACTACCTTTGCATCGCAATTCTAAAGGATTGCATCCAAATGTCTCAATATAGAATATACTGACTTTTTAGGGTCGTCAGTTTTTAGTTAGTAGTATTAGTGGTTGGAATCGGCACTCTGTGAAGAGCGCCGATTTGTTTTTTTATTTAAGCACGTTGCGTGCCATCAGGGTTTGTGCTATGCTTCGAGTAGATAGATATAGTATAAAAGCCAGCCACAAGCGATGATTGTCGGCTATAGGCAATGGTAGATACCATGTGATAAAAAACACGCAGGCACCCAAGAAGAGCGTATAAAGCATCTGTCGTGATGCCGTTGCTCCGATGAATATGCCATCCCACATAAAGGCAGCGAACCCGGTGACGGGCACTAATAGTACCCATGGGATATAAGGTTGTGATGCTATAACTACCTCTTCACTGTCGGTTAGGAGCCTCAGAATAGACTCTCCTCCCATGTAAAAAATAAGTGTAAAAAGGAGGACGACGGCAAAGGCCCAGACGAATAGCTGACGGACACATCTCTTTTTGCTGAACACGTCATTCGCACCAACGAATTTTCCAACAAGAGCTTCGCCAGATAGCGCAAATCCATCGCAAAAGTAAGAAAAAAGTATAAATAACTGAATTAACAGGGTGTTTACTGCCAAAAGCAGATCACCTTGACGTGCTCCGTAGCTCGTAAAGGCAGTGGTTACTGCGATCAGACAAATCATTCGGAAGAAAATATCTGCATTAATCGTAAAAAATGCCTTGACAGATATGCTGGAGATGTGATTTTCCTGTTTGATAGCGTGAAATTGTATTTTCCGGACAAAAAGGAAAGAAATAGCCAAACCGAGATATTGCGAAAGGACTGTTCCTAAGGCCACTCCTTCAATGCCTAAATGGAAGACGAAGACCAGTATGGCCGATGATACGATGTTGAAAATGTTTTGGCCAATGGCGATATACATCGGATAGCGGGAATTCTGCATCCCCACGAACCAACCATTCAAGGCAAATAAGGCAAGAACAGCAGGAGCTGCCCAGACTCTTACACGGAAATAAGAGATTGCCAGGTTCCAGACATCGTCTGTAGGCTCAATTATCAGATGTGCCAGCCATTCTATCGGTCGTTGAAGGAAGAAGATAGCCAGACCGCACGTAAATGCGACAGAGAGCGCCATACGTAGCACTTTTCTTTCGTCTCGTCCGTCCTCTCGTCCGTATGCCTGAGCCGTTAGTCCACTTGACCCCATCCGGAGGAAGTTAAACAGCCAATAGACCATATTGAAGATCAGTCCGCCCACAGAGATAGCGCCGATCACAGAGGCAGAACCTATGTGACCGGCGATACTTAAATCAACCATACCCAGCAAAGGCACAGTGATATTTGTGACAATGCTGGGTATGGCTATACGTAAAATGGATCGGTTCATAGAAAAAGATCAAGCAAGGACACGCTTGAAACGAGCGATGAAGTCCTCGGCATCGGCCATCGAGAGACAGAGAGGCGAAAGCAAGCGAAGAACATTCGTTCCGGCACAACCGGTGAAGACATGCTGTTCGAAGAGCAACTTGTTTCGGATCTCCTTGTAAGGTACATCAAGTTCAATGCCGATCATGAGACCACGACCACGTACATCTACGATGTGACTGCCACCTGCAGCCTGGATCTTCTTGAGCTCAGAGATGAGATAATCACCTGTCTTGGCTGCATTCTCAACGAGATTCTCCTGTTCGATAACATCCAATACAGCCAATGCTGCTACGCATGCCTGATGGTTGCCTCCGAAGGTAGTACCCAACTGGCCATAGACAGGAGTGAACTTAGGAGAGATGAGTACGCCTCCCATTGGGAAACCGTTGCCGATGCCCTTGGCTACAGTGATGATGTCTGGCTTGACACCGAGGTGCTGGTGTGCGAAGAACTTACCTGAACGACCATAACCGCACTGGATCTCGTCGCAGATAAGGACGGTATTGTGCTCATCACAGACCTTGCGCAGGCCCTGGAGGAAGTCTGCCTCGACCATGCGGATACCGCCTACACCCTGAATGCACTCGATGATTACAGCACATACATCGTCCTTCTCGATCTCCTTGCGCCATGCATCGAGATCATTGAGAGGCAGATAGGTGACATGACCATTGGCATTGATAGGTGCAATGATCTTTGGGTTGGCAGTTGCCTCGACAGCCAGGGAGGTACGTCCGTGGAAAGCCTTCTCAGCACTGAGTACACGTGTACGGCCATTGTAGAAGGATGCAAGCTTGAGGGCGTTCTCGTTGGCTTCAGCACCCGAGTTGATGAGGAAGAACTGATAATCCTCATAGCCAGATGCCTTGCCCAGACGCTCAGCCAGCTCGACCTGCAATGGGTTCTTGACCGAATTGCTATAGAAGCTCAGCTTGTTGAGCTGCTCGGTCATCTTCTTTACATAGTGTGGATGGCAATGTCCGATGGAGATCACTGCGTGTCCGCCATAGAGGTCAAGATACTCCTGACCTTTATCGTCCCATACCTTGCAGCCCTGGCCGCGCTCGATGGTGACATCAAATAATGGATATACGTCGAATAAGTTCATAACTTAGAATGCTATTGCCTTTAAGTTCAGACCCTCCTTTTCGTCAAGGCCGAACATCAAATTCATATTTTGAACAGCCTGGCCGACGGCACCCTTGAGGAGGTTATCGATCATAGAGGTGATGACTACCTTGCGACCGAAGACATCGACATGCAGCAGACACTTGTTGGTGCCAACCACCTGCTTGAGATCGAGCGCTGCATCACAGTAGTGTGTGAAGGCAGCATCGGCGAAGAAGTCCTTGTAGAGCTGGATGATCTCCTCCTTTGGCATTGCCTTGTCCAACTTCACTACCTCGGTACAGAAGATGCCACGAGCGAAGTCGCCACGATAAGGCACGAAATCAATGGTGATACCATCATCTTCGCTAGGATAGCCTTCGTTCAAAGTGTCGATGACACGTGGAACCTCCCTCCCTTGGGGGGATTTGAGGGGGGCTAATTCGTTCAAGGTCTGGGTGATTTCATGCAGATGCTGATGAGTGAAGAGTTTGTAAACAGACATATTGTCATTGCGCCATGAGAAATGGGTAGTTGCACCTGGCTTCTGGCCAGCACCTGTCGAACCTGTGATGGCATTGACTGCGATATCGTTGGTCAACAGACCTGCCTTTGCCAATGGTAGCAAACCCTCTTGAATACATGTAGCAAAGCATCCCGGATTGGCTAAATGTTGACAAGCCTTTATCTCCTCACGATGAATCTCTGGCAAACCATACACCCAATCTGTGGGTATAGAGTTCTCCTCCCCATTAAGGGGGAGGTTGGGAGAGGGTCTTTTGATACGAAAATCCTGAGCCAAGTCAACAATCTTGACATTGGCAGGAATTTCATGTTCCTTGAGGAACGCCTCACTCTTACCATGACCGAAGCAGAAGAAGACTACATCTGCCTGATCAAATGGCATCTGGTCGGTGAAGCACAGATCGGTATCGCCCAACAGTCCCTCGTGCACATCTGCCACACGATTGCCTGCATTGGACTCACTATTGGCAAAGACAATCTCCACCGATGGATGATTGATCAATACTCTAATCAACTCGCCGCCAGTATAACCGGCTGCGCCTAAAATACCTACTTTAACCATGCTTTATCTCTCCTCCTCTGGATGAACAGAATAGTATGCGCGGAGTGGAGTAGAGGTAACCTTGATGAAGCCCTTGGCATCCTCGCTGGTCCAAGCCTTGGCAGTCTCGCCGTACTCGCCGAGCTTGTTGTGTACAAGATCGTCTGGAGTATCAGCACCAATGGTCTGGAAGCTGTAAGGACGGAGTTCGAGGGTAACAGTACCGTTCACATTGCGCTGCGAAGATTCGAGCATAGCCTCCATATCTGGCATGACTGGCTCAAGATACTGTGACTCGTGGAGGAACATACCGTACCAGTTGCTGACCTGATCCTTCCAGTACTGCTGCCACTTGGAGAGGGTGTACTTCTCGAGGAAGCGGTGTGCTGCGATGATGAGCATTGGAGCTGCAGCCTCGAAGCCTACACGGCCCTTGATGCCGATGATGGTGTCACCCACGTGGCAGTCACGACCGATAGCGTAAGCTGCACCAATCTTCTCTACCTCCTGGATAGCCTTGATCTTGTCGGTGTACTCTACACCATTGACTGAGCAGATCTCACCCTTCTTGAAACCGATGCTGAGAACCTCTGGTTCAGACTTGGTTGGGTGCTTCAGGTAAGCTGACTCAGGCAGACCCTGAGTGCTGTCGAGGATCTCACCACCGCAGATTGAGGTGCCCCAGATACCTACGTTGTAGCTATACTTGAGCTTGGTGAAATCGGCAAAATAACCGTTGGCATTGAGGTAATCGACCTCCTCCTTGCGCGACAGGTTGCGGTCGCGGGTCAAGGTGATGATCTCTACACCTGGAGCCATGACAAGGAAGGTCATATCAAAACGGATCTGGTCATTGCCAGCACCGGTCGAACCGTGTGCGATGGCATCTGCGCCAATCTCCTTGGCATAACGGGCGATAGCGAGAGCCTGGAAGATACGCTCTGAAGATACAGAGATAGGGTAGCAGTTGTTGCGGAGGACATTGCCATAGACCATATAACGCAGAGACTTCTCGTAGTACTCCTGAGTCACATCGAGAGTAACATACTTGACAGCACCGAGCCTGTAAGCATTCTCTTCGTTTGCCTTGAGCTGTTCGGCCGAGAAACCGCCGGTGTTGGCACAAGCTGCATAGACCTCGTATCCCATCTCTTTGGTGAGATACATTACATTATAACTGGTATCAAGTCCACCCGAAAAGGCGACTACTACTTTCTTCTTTGCCATAGATAGTTTGGTTTTTGGTTTTGAGTTTTCAGTTGTTTGGAGGTTTTGGGTTTTCGGTCGTTTGTAGTCATAAGTCTGATTGTTCCAATTGTATCAACTCAAAACTGAAAACTAAAAACTCAAAACCTTAATCCGGCTTTTTTAGATCTTGTCCAACTCCTCGAGCTTCTCTTCCGGATGCTCCTCTGGATCGTAAAGCATAGCCGTACAGATACAACGCTTGAAGTCGGTACGAGTCAGGACATCGTAGTTCACGCAGGTCTGACAACCGCGCCAGAAGGCCGGATCATCGGTCAACTGCTCGAAGGTTACCGGACGGTAGCCCAGCTCGTTGTTGATCTTGAGGACTGCGGCGCCAGAAGTAATACCGAAAAGTTTGGCTTGAGGGAACAGCTTGCGGCTATAGACAAACGAGAATCGTTTGATGCGCTTTGACAAGCCAATACCGCGATACTTAGGCTTCACTATCAAGCCGGAGTTGACGACATAGGTCTTGTTGCTCCAGCTCTCGATATAGCAGAATCCGGCAAACTCGTCGCCGCACAGGGCGATGATGGCTTTGCCTTCCAACATTTTTTGTGACACATATTCGGGCGAACGACGTGCAATACCCGTGCCACGGGCCTTGCTTGACTCCTCGATCACGTCAAGGATTTCTTCCACATATTTTATGTGCTGCTTACCAGCAATGTAGATTCGGACTACAGGCTGATCTTCAGAAGAAGTGTTCATTTCTTATTTTAATAATTATAATTGTATAACCGAAACTTCGTTATTTGCGTGGCAGGATATTCACCAGGGCCTCTGCCACTTGATTGGTCGTATAACCGCCTCGTGGAATGACCAGGATGGTATCATCGCCAGCCACAGTGCCCATTACCTCAGGAAGCAGACTCTGGTCAACATCCGAAGCGATACTGCTTGCATAGCCGGGCTTGGTGCGAACCACAACCAGGACGGTGCTGCATTCTACACTTACAACGCCTTTGATGTTGTGTGGAGATACAAAATGATTGGTCAAATTGCTCTTCATCGATGCAGCTACGTCTGGCATGACATAAAGATATCCACCATCGCGGAGGCTCATCTTCACAATCTGCATCTGCTTGAGGTCACGGCTCAAAGTTGCTTGGGTCAGTTTGTACCCTTTTTTGACAAGAATATCAAGCAACTCCTGCTGACTACTGATGTCTCGGCTCTGTATAATCTCTCTAATTGCCGAGATACGATCCATCTTTTCTTTCATCTGCCTGTAAATTTTGAATTTGCGGGCGCAAAGTTACACTTATTTTGCATATCCGCCAAATTTTTTGCAAGAAAAATGATTAAAGACAGAATAAATTGGAGTTTTAATGTATATTTACGCAAGCTTTATGCGAAATTGTTTACATTTTTGCAATCGTTTCAGCAATTACGTGAGGGAAATGCGCATATTCCAACGCATGTACTTTGGTGGCTACTGCATGTGCATCGTCGCCTGGTTCAACAGGGCATGTTGCCTGGAAGATAATGTCGCCATTGTCGAAGAATTCGTTGACGTAATGAATCGTGATTCCCGACTGCTTGTCGCCGCACTTGATGACATCTTCGTGCACTTTGTCGCCGTACATGCCCTTGCCGCAATGCAACGGAATGAGTGCCGGATGGATATTGACGATGGCGTTAGGGTAAGCATCAACCAGATACTTCGGAACCAGCAGCAGATAACCGGCCAGTACGATGAAGTCAATGTGGTACTCGTTCAGCAACGCCATGACGGCTGCCTGGTCCTGCATATCGGTCTTGGTTACAAGCTTCGATGGGATGCCCAATTTCTTGGCGCGTTCGAAAACGAAAGCATCGGCCTTGTTGCAAACAATCAGAGCGATAGATACATCTTTGCTACCCTCAAAATAGTTGGCGATGTTCTCAGCATTCGACCCAGAACCCGATGCGAAAATAGCTATATTTTTCATTTTTACCTTACAATTTAGCACATTTTCCAGAGAATCGTGCAAATTTATAGAATTTATAGTCGAAAAAGTTTGCGCATTGGAAATTTTTTCGTTCCTTTGCACCGTGATTTTTCGGCGCGAAGATACATATAATAATTTAAAAGCGCGCGAAAAGCATATTGAAAATTTGCAAAATCAAGCAAATTCGTCCAAATTGAAACTGAAAAATATCAATATTAACCCTTTTAACAAACTAAACATTATGTCTGAAATCGAAGCAAAAGTAAAAGAGATTATCGTTGAGAAGTTGGGTGTTGAGGAGTCTGAGGTTACCCTCGAGGCATCTTTCACCAACGACCTTGGTGCTGATTCTTTGGACACCGTTGAGCTCATTATGGAGTTCGAGAAGGAGTTCGGTATCACTATTCCAGATGATCAGGCTGAGAAGATCGCCACTGTTGGTGACGCTGTAGCTTACATCGAGAAGAACAAGGAGTAATCCTTTTCCAAAAAACTACAAATTACAAGAGACTACTTGCACCCTATGGTATAGTATGCCTTGTAATTTGTATTTTTTGTTTATATACAGACCTTCAACCCAAAAGGGCTAATTAACCCACAACTAAATAATAAAATAAAATGGAATTAAAGCGAGTTGTCGTTACCGGTTTAGGTGCAATCACTCCACTTGGTCTTAATGTCGAAGAGACCTGGAATGGTCTTATCAATGGCAAGAGTGGCTGTGGTCCTATCTCCCTATTCGACGCTTCAAAATTCAAGACACAGTTTGCTTGCGAGGTCAAGGGTTTTGATCCTACCCTCTATTTCGAGAAGAAGGAGGTTCGCAAGGTAGATCGTTATACTCAGTTGGCTTTTGCTGCTGTCGATGAGGCTATCAAGGACTGTGGCATTGACCTTGAGACAGAAGACAAGAACCGTGTCGGCGTTATCTACAGCGCTGGTATTGGTGGAATCAAGACCTTCCAGGAGGAAGCTGGTGGCTATAATCCTGAAGTAGGTCCAAAATATAACCCATTCTTCATCCCTAAGATGATCGCAGACATTGCTGCTGGTCAGATCAGCATCAAGTATGGCTTTCATGGTCCTAACTATGGTACTGTCAGCGCTTGTGCATCATCTACCCACGGCATGATCGACGCCTTCAACCTGCTCCGTTTGGGCAAGGCTAACATGATCATTGCTGGTGGTGCTGAGGCTGCCATCTGCGAGGCTGGTATTGGTGGCTTCAATGCAATGAAGGCTCTCTCTACCCGCAACGATGATCCTGAGCGCGCAAGCCGTCCATTCTCTGGCAGCCGCGATGGTTTCGTCATGGGTGAGGGCTCTGGCTGTCTCGTACTCGAGGAGCTTGAGCATGCCAAGGCTCGTGGTGCCAAGATCTATGCAGAAGTCGTAGGTGGCGGTATGTCGGCCGATGCTTATCACCTCACAGCTACTCACCCAGAGGGCTTGGGCGCTAAGTTGGTTATGACTGCAGCTCTCGAAGATGCTGGATTGAAGCCAGAAGATATCGACTACATCAACGTACACGGTACCTCTACTCCAGTAGGTGACCTCTCGGAGGCACTTGCCATCAAGGAGGTATTCGGTGACTGGGCATACAAGTTGAACATCTCTTCGACCAAGTCCATGACTGGCCACCTTCTCGGTGCAGCAGGTGCTGTCGAGGCTTTGGTTTGCGTCAAGTCGGTTGTCGAGGATATCGTTCCTCCTACCATCAACCATGCCGACGATGACTTGGACGAGCACATTGACTACAACCTCAACTACACCTTCAACAAGGCTCAGAAGCGTGAGGTTCGTGCCGCTCTCTCCAACACCTTCGGTTTCGGCGGTCACAACGGTTCAATCATTGTCAAGAAGTACGTTGACTAATCGTCAAATCGAAAATTAAAAGTTAAGAGTTAAAAGTTGCTTGCGGCTCAACACCCTGGCTGCTTTTAACTCTTTTCCCTTTTTTATAAAAGTTCCCCGATCGACGGCGAATTTTTCCTTTTTCCTTTTTCCCTTTTCCTTTTCTATGAGATACTATCAGAATGTACATGATCTCGGCGATCTGCAGGCTGCCGTCAAGGAGGCTCTTGAGGTGAAAGCCAATCGCTACGGATATCAGCACCTCGGCAAGAACAAGACCTGTCTGCTGATCTTCTTCAATAACTCACTCCGTACACGCCTCTCCACCCAGAAGGCAGCACAGAACCTCGGCATGAACACCATCGTGCTCGACGTCAATGCAGGCGCCTGGAAACTTGAGACCGAGCGTGGCGTAGTCATGGATGGCGACAAGGCCGAACACCTGCTCGAAGCTATCCCAGTCATGGCTTGCTATGCCGACGTGATCGGCGTGCGTTCCTTTGCCCGTTTCGAGAGCAAGAAGGACGACTACGAGGAGATGATCCTCTCGCAGTTCATCAAGTATTCTGGCAAGCCAGTCTTCAGCATGGAGTGTGCCACTGGCCACCCACTGCAGGCTTTTGCCGATATCATCACCATCGAGGAGCACAAGGAGAAGGCTCGTCCGAAGGTTGTCATGACCTGGGCACCTCATCCTGGCCGTCTGCCACAGGCTGTACCAAACTCTTTTGCGCAGTTTGCCGTTGCTGCTGGCTACGAGGTGGTTGTCACCCAGCCACACGGCTACGAACTCGATCCCCGTTTCACCGCTGGTGCTACCATCGAGTATGACCAGATGAAGGCCTTCGAGGGCGCAGACTTCGTCTATGCCAAGAACTGGTCTTGCTTCGAGGATGCTCACTATGGCAAGAACCTCGAGAAGGACTTCCCAGAGCTCTATCCGGGCTTCGACTGGCGTTCATGGACCGTTTCAGACCGTCAGATGGCAGTCACCAACGATGCCCACTTCATGCACTGTCTGCCTGTGCGCCGCAACATGATTGTGACCGACGATGTCATCGAGGGCCCACGCTCGCTCGTCATCCCCGAGGCTGCCAACCGCGAGATTTCGGCCGAGACTGTCATCAAGCGCATTCTCGAAACCGAGTGCCAATACTGATCTGCTCATGACACGCGAGGAAGTCGTCTATAACTATCTGAACGAGCACCAGATTCCGTTCACATCCTACAACCACCCCGAGGGCAAGACCATCGAGGAGGCCAAGCGCTGGTGGAAGGACGATGGCTCGATCCACTGCAAGAACCTCTTCTTCCGCAATCACAAGGGCAACCAGCACTATCTGGTGTGTTTTCATTGCGATTACGACCTCGACATTCATGACCTCGAGCAGCGCCTCAAGGCTTCGCTCATGGCCCAAGGCAAGAACTCGCCCGGCAAGCTCTCTTTTGCTTCGCCCGAGCGTATGCTGAAGTACCTTGGTCTTGAACCGGGCAGTGTGTCACCTTTTGGCTTGATCAACGACCTGGAGCATCACGTTCATCTCTTTCTCGACGAGAATCTGCAGCAGGCCGACACACTCTCATTCCATCCCAACGACTGTCGTGGCACCGTAGTTATCCGTCGCACGGACTTTGAGCGCTACTTGCAGACTCTGGGCAACGAATACGAGTATCTCAAGCTCTACTGATTTATCCAGAATAGTGGCTTTCAGCCCCGCCTGATGCGCATAGCGCACACAGAATAACAAAATAGTTCGAACATCCGAACATTCGTGATCAAAATATCATCCCGAATAGTTCGAATGTTCGATTTTTTTGCATAATCTCGATATTATAAGAATATTCAGCAGTTTGAGTGCTTTTTTTGACCATATGATAATCAGTTAAACAGATATAGTTCTTCCTCCCCCAATAATAGTTCGAACATTCGAACATTCGTGATCAAAATATATCATCCCGAATAGTTCGAATGTTCGATTTATTTCTTGTAATTCCTCTAAATTCCTTGTAGGTTAATAAAACAAAGCGGTTTCGTGTTCATTGCTAGCCATACAGGTCCATGTTTTTGTGTTAAAATGAAAAGAATTCGTAGGACAATGATTGCAGATTGGCAGAAAATGCGTATCTTTGCGCCGTGAAAAAGAATTGAAAACATGGGCAAACAATGAAAAACTATAAACGCATCGAACGCCGTTTCCTGACGGCATTGGTCCACATCATTGGGAAAATCATCACAGCCGACAAGTGTATCAAGCTGTCCGAGCTGGAAGCTCTGCATGCCATGGAGGGCCATTTCGGCTTCAACCGTACGCTGATGGCCGATGCCTACAAGCTGACGTTGGCCGAAGCAGCCACCACCCTCAAGGAGCTCGACACTACCATCCGCATGGAGATGCTCGATGACCTGAAGTCATTGGCCGCAGCCGACCACTTTGTGGACCGGAAGGAGGCGCTGCTGCTCCTGGCTTTGGACCGCAACCTGCAGAAGAATGCCCACGACCAGATTCTCACCACCACCATCGAGCTGCATGACGCGGACTTCGGTGGCTGTATGCTCTATGTCGAATCACGCCACGATGCGACCTGCCACCAGCAGTTGGCCAAACTTGCCGGCCAGCAGTCGGGTGCATTGCAGCTGATGTCGGTCGAGCAGTTCGTCGAACATCTGTCGGCCATGGATGCTGAGATGATCCGTCTGCTGCTGGGCTATCTGGCACCCCAGATGACCGATGGTCAGATAGCCGACTTCCAATCCAGGATCAGCGCGTTGGATAGCAGCTCATTCTGCGAACGTGTCTTGGTCGATATGCTCCGGTTGGAGGAGTGCCGCACCACCGAACCTTGTCTGCTGCTGGGCATTGGGGGAGGGGACTTCCTGAAGATCCCGCTGGTGGTCGATGGCGAGAGGTTGCCTATGGAAAGTGTGTTGGCCGATGTGACCTGCGACTATGCCGCCCTGGCCTCTGCTCCTGCCACCCAAGGCGCCAGCACCGAGCTTGCTGACCAGCTGCTGTACGATGGCTACAGCAAGCTTCTGCTCTCGCTGTTGGTCAAGTCTGCGCCACGCAAGAGTCATGTGGTGGTGTGGCCTAACAAGTCGGAGTTCACCTTCCCGCTAGTGAGCCGCCGACTGAAGCTGAACCAGCAGGAGGCCACGCTCTTCACGCTCATTCTGCACTATTCGACCACGGGCAAGTGCCAGGGCCTGCCATTGGCGTACTGCGCCGAAACGAAGCGCGTCGAACAGCTGTATCGTACCATCTATTGCCGCAAGAAGTTGGTCGAGACGGCCGATGTCATCTATCCGGACAATCTGGCTCCTATACGTGCACGCCTGGAGAAGAAGATGCGTGAACAGCTCTCTGGCCTGGAGAATATCGAGGACTATATCCCGTTCAACGACGACCACCACTATCGCGTCAAGGCTTTGGCCGAACAGGTCCTGGTCGCTCCTTCATTGAACGAGGAACCTGTCCCCTTCGAGGACTTCAAGTGGTAAGCACGGAAACAATGGACAATTACATGAAAAAGAACATTACAATTGGATTGCTGTCCCTTGTGTGGGGGATACTGCCGGCACAAACATTCACAGTGAATAAGAATCTGCCTGCACCGGAAAAGCATTTGTTTACGAAGGCTGGAACGGAGTGGGTGAGTGCTATCAAGTCAATGAACCAGAATACCAAAACAGATATCCAGGTGATGGCCTATAGCTACGGCCAGGATACGTTGGGTTTGGTGTGCAAAGATCCCTTCTTCCGTTCGTTCGTTACTGCCTATGCCGAGCATCGCCCATTGGTTTTGTCGCCCGACATGGTGTGGCTCAGTATCTGTCAGGGCTTTTCACATTACGTCAACCGGCATGCCGAGAAGATGCGTGACAAGCTGGTCTCGCATCAGGGCAAGCTGACTTTGTCGGTCGAGGTATCGCCACAAATGGATATGCTCCAACCGGATGCTGACTGGAGTTCTGTGCTGAATATTTTCGAAGATTCGATTGCGGGACGTTGCAAGGGAGAAATTGCCCAGATTCTGGTAGCAGACTTCTCGACAACAGAGATGACCGAACGTGTGGCTTCGCAGATCACCTTGATGGGCACAATGAAGCAATATTTCAATTATCAGCTTATCCGATTTGCGTGTGGAATACCCAGTGTGACTTTGGAGGGTACGACTGCCGATTGGGAACATCTGCTCGTCAAGATCAACAAGTTGGCACCATACGTCGATGATGATTGGGTAAAGGAGCTTCGGCCGGTGCTGAAGGAATTTGTTCGGGCATCGAAAGGTGAAGTCAACCTTGGTTTCTGGCAGTCGATGATTTGCAAAAGCACTCCTGAGAAACTGGAGAGTGGCGGTGGCTGTGGACCTGGAAAAACAACGCTGTTCGATGGTTGGTTCCTGAAGTTCTTCCCTTATAATCAGGATGGCAGAACCCCCAAGAAGGTGGCTCATAATACGAACCGTATGCTCGCTGAGGTGCAGAAGACGCCATTTGTATATGTCGATCAGGTGCGTGAATTGACAATGAATATGGAGATGTGGGCAGGCTTTATTGGTGCAGTGGAGGATCCTGTTACTTTTGCCCTTCGTCCGACGTTGGGTTGGATGGTCGTTACAGCCGAGCCTACTGATTCGCTCATCCTGCAACTTTCGCAAGCATCAGTCCCTAAGCTCAAGGTCAAGGAGTTCCCAGAGGTTGCCCGTAAGGTCGGAAAACTGGAATGGTTGCAGATTGAATTTGAGGGTGCGATTCAGGTGCCGGATTGGATTGATGAGGTGAAGGTGAAACAACTCGACCTGTTCGGTTCGTTCGATGACGCTCTGTTGGTACGTCTGCGCGAACTGTTGCCCAATCGAGAGATTGATACGATAGGTGATAAATGCATTATCGTCAACTCCCATAAAAAAGCAGTTGTACCCGTTTCGCCAATTACGAATGAACAAAGAACAATGAACAATTAATAATTAACAATGAACAAGAAAACAAAGAAAAATCTGCGCAATCTGTGATTTCTGTGGGAGAGATTATTATAACCACGGAAAGAACGGAAAACACGGAAAATAATGATCTGCCTGATCAGCGCAATCTGCGTGAACAAAAAACAAACAACTGAAAACTAAAAACTGAAAACTTATCGCAATCTGTGGGAGAGATTATTATTTAACCACGGAAGGAACGGAAAACACGGAAATAAACAATTAATAATTAACAAGAAAACAAAGAAAAAATCTGCGCAATCTGTGAAATCTGTGGGAACAACTGAAACAAACAACTGAAAACTAAAAACTATAAACGAAGCGGTCATCAGTCATTCGGCCGACAACATTGCAGACAAAGGCGAGCTTTGGTGGAAATGTCCTACCTTTGCACCAAGAAAAACGATTAACGATTTGGCGATTAACGATTATCGAATATCAGCATATCGAAATATTAACAATTTAAACTTTTTTATTATGTTACTGACAACAACACCGACCGTACAGGGTCACGAGATCAAACAGTATATGGGAGTAGTGACAGGCGAAACCATCATTGGTGCAAACTTCGTAAAGGACTTCTGCGCCTCGTTGACAGACTTCTTCGGAGGTCGTTCTGGTACCTACGAGAACGTGCTTCGTGAGGCCAAAGACTCTGCACTCAAAGAGATGAGCGAACGTGCCCAGCAGATGGGAGCAAATGCAGTGGTAGGCATCGACCTCGACTACGAGACCATCGGCGCACAAGGCTCCATGCTCATGGTGACCTGTTCGGGCACAGCAGTCATCATCGACTGAGGTTGCAAGCACAGATAATAAATACTGAATTACATATATAATTAAGTTCCGCTCTTGCAATAACAAGGGTGGAACTTAATTTTATAACTTTTTATTGATTACTTAATTAATTCGAGTTTTTCTTCATTTCACTCTGTTTACTCTGAGAGCCATTAATTTAGGGTTTTCAAACGTCACTTTTACTCCCCTTTTACTCCGCTTAAAAGCCCTTTTACTACTTTCAAATTGAGCTTCCGAAACTTGAATTAATTAAGTAACCAATCGAGTACAGATATTATGTGGATCGTTTTGTTTTCGATCACTACATCATGAGTCTCTGTGAAAGCCAATAGTATAAGGTTGTCACAACAGAGGGATTCGGATGCGCAAATAAGTGCAGATGTTTCTCGTTTGAAGGCTTTGGGTGTGTCTATGTAATAGGCTACTTGAATGAGTTGTTTCGCTTTGCTTTTGTCGCACACTACGAAATCTACCTCTTTGCCATTGGCTTTGGTTTTGTAGTAATAAACATCCAGAAAATCGTATGAACCTCGTCTTAACAGCTCGATGTACACAATATTCTCAAGTTTCCATCCGATATTTTCTCCTGCCAGTATGCTCTCTCTGTTACTCTGTAAGCCTGGATCTACAATGTATGCTTTTGCACCTCTCATGCGTTCTATGCTTTTGAAGGAATGCTTGGTTAATACCTGTATGAGAAAAGCCTGCTGAAAATAGGAAATGTACTTTTGTATTGTTTTATCGGACATTCCGATAGTTTTGGACAACTCCTCATAATTGATTTCCATACAGGAATTGTTGATCAGGTGATGTGCAATTTTCCTCAGTACCTCTACATTGCGTATGTTGAATCGTTTCTTTATGTCTTTCTGTAGGATGGCTTCTATCAGACTTTCAACATAACCTTTCTTATTGCGAATATTCTGCATCTCAGGAAAGCCTCCGTCATTGATGTAGTTCATAAACGCACTCTTTCGTTCTGCATCAGCTTTAGTAGTTATACTGAGAGTGTCAACATTGTGATAAGTGCAGAATTCGGAAAAAGAGAATGGATACAGGCGGATTTCATTATAGCGCCCTGTCAGATGAGTAGCTAATTCTCCGCTCAGCAGTTTTGCATTGCTGCCTGTAACAAAAATGCGAAGTTTGGTGCGAAGTAATCTATTGACGAATAGATACCATCCATCGACATCTTGGATTTCGTCGAGGAACAAGTATGGTACATCCGTCCCATATAGCTGATATACGCACGATAGCACTGTGTTTAGATCTTCTGTTTGAAGATTGGCCAAACGATCATCATCTAAGTTGACATAGGCATAATTCAATTTATGCTCTTGTAATACTTTATGGCAAAGTGTTGACTTGCCACTACGTCTTACACCGATGACGACTTGAGCCAGAGGGCTGTCAAATTCAAATAGAGATTCCTCTTTACGAGTTACCAACTTTTGAGTCTGATAGTTCTTTAACTCCTCTTTCTGTTCTGCAAGTACCTGAAGAATAGTCTTTTCTCTTACCATATGTCTACTGATATTTAGTGGTGCAAAGGTAATGATATTCCGATAAAGTAGCAAATTTTCGCTCGTAAATTCCGATATTTTCGAGTTTTTTAGTTGAATTATTCCGATAAAGTAGCAATTTCTCGCTCGTAAATTCCGATAAGTTTTGAGTTTTCAGTTTTGAGTTTTCAGTTGTTTGTTTTTTGTTCACGCAGATTGCGATAAGTTTTGAGTTTTCAGTTTTGAGTTTTCAGTTGTTTGTTTTTTGTTCACGCAGATTGCGATAAGTTTTGAGTTTTCAGTTTTGAGTTTTCAGTTGTTTGTTTTTTGTTCACGCAGATTTTGCAGATGAAGCAGATCATTGTTTTTCCGTTCCTTCCGTGGTTAAATAATATATCTCCCACAGATTGCGCAGATTATTTCTTTGTTTTCTTTGTTTTCTTTGTTTTCTTTGTTTTTTTTAACGACAATTAGGACAATTTCGACAATTTTTCCTTAGTGGTCGAATGATGGGTTCACGCATTGTTAATTGCTTATTTCCGTGTTTTCCGTTCCTTCCGTGGTTGAAATAATAGTTCACGCAGGAGAATTCAGTTTTTCTTGTAATTCCTCTAAATTCCTTGTAGGTTTATTTAACAAAGCAATTCCGTGTTCATTTGGCCTCAATGGGTATCTAATTTCATTGATTATGTAAGAAATCCACCTTCAGAGGGTGGAATTTTTGTGTTTGATAGCAAACATATATAAATAATGAGTATATTTGCGACGCAAAAAAGTCAAGCTATGAATTACATCTTAAACGCCTTTGCCCTTCAGGATATCGGACATAGAAGCAATCAGGAGGATTGGTTCTATCCGCCATTCATCGACCCATGTCACTACGACGAGACAAGCCGAGAGAGCTGCTACTACGACGGAACGCCACACATCGACGACCGTCTCTTCATTGTGTGCGATGGCATGGGAGGTCATGCCCGAGGCGAGGTGGCCAGCCGAATTGTGACCCAGACCATGAGCCGTTCGATACTGAGCGCAGCTTCGATCGAAGGTTCGTTCAACGACGATATGATTCGCGATGCGGTCGATAAGGCACTCAAGAAGCTTGTGGCCGAAGATGACCCCAACGAGAGCAAGAAGATGGGCACAACCATGGCTGTGCTCAAGTTCCACGCCAACGGTGCCACCATCGGCCATATAGGCGATACACGCGTCTATCAGTTCCGACCGGCGCGCAAGAACCAGGCGGCGCAGATACTGTTCAAGACCAAAGACCACACCGTGCTCCAGGACCTGGTCAGCAGCGGACAGATGAGCTACGAACAGGCCCAGATTGCCCAAAGCAAACACGTCCTGTCACGGTCGATGACTTCGGCCGCCAGCTACCATCCGGAGGTCGAGATAGACCATGTGACCGACATACAGCGTGGCGATGTGTTCATGCTCTGTTCCGATGGCATCTTCGAGCAGATGAACGACGACCAGCTGTGTGCCCTGTTGACCGACCCGAACATTGCCGATGTGCAGCGTGTACAGAGCATCCTGCACGAGTGTCTGGAGAACCACGACAACCATACGGCCATCGTGATCCGCGTGCAGGATGTGCTCAACATACCCGACGAGAAGACCTACAACGCCGCCTTGGCGCCCGGCACAGTGCTGAAGTCCAAGAACTACACCTACCACATCGAGAAGGTGCTGGGCAAAGGAGCCTTCGGCATCACCTATCTGGTCAATACCAATGTCTCGATGCAGGGCCAGTTAGGCACCATACACACCGGTGTGCAGGTTGCCCTCAAGGAGTTCTACATGCCGGGCGAGATGAAACGCGAGGGAGGCGAGCTGATGGATGTGTCGCCAGAATCGAAGGTCAAGGTTTATGCCGACAAGTTCCGTCGCGAGGCATCGAAGCTGGCCATGCTCTCACATCCGAACATAGTGCGCGTGCTCGAGGTCTTCGAGGCCAACAACACCATCTACTATTCGATGGAATATCTGTCGGGTGGCAGCCTGAACGACTATGTGACCCAGAAGGGCGGTTTGCCGGAGCAGGAGGCTATCGGTTATATACGTCAGGTTGGTTCGGCGCTGATGTATCTGCACACCAACAAGATGCTGCATCTGGACATCAAGCCGTCGAACATCATGCTCTCGCAGATGAGCGGTATGCTCAAGCTGATCGACTTCGGCCTGTCGAAACAATATACCAGCAACGACTCGCTCGACGAGACCAGCACCAACCTGGGCGTCGGCACTACAGGCTATGCCCCTCTGGAACAGGCCGACATGAAGGGTGAACGCGCGTTCGCCCCTACGCTCGATGTGTATGCCCTGGGTGCTACCTACTACAAGCTGCTGACCGGCCATACGCCAGCCAGCGCCATCTCGGTCCTGAACCGTGGTCTGAACACCATGCCTCTGGTCAAGAAGAAGATCAGCCAGCAGAGCATCATGGCAATCAAGGCAGCCATGGAGCCATTGCAGGACAAGCGTCTGCCGTCGGTCGAGGCCTTCCTGCACATGTTGCCCCGTGTGGACGACGAAACAGTCTTTGCACCCAAGAAGAAACACCGCATGCGCTACTGGGTACTGCTGCTGACCATAGTCTCGGTGTTGGGCATTGTCTTCGACCGTTGGCGTTCGTGCAACGAGGTGGTCGAGGAGGAGCTGATGAACATGGAGAGTGTGGTGGTCAGTAACTTCGACATGCCGATGGTGAGTGTGGAGGGTGGTTCGTTCCTGATGGGCTGCGATGATACCGACAACCCCGATGTAGATCCCGACGAACACCCGGTGCGCTATGTGACCGTATCGTCGTTCTATATGGGCAAGTATGAGGTGACGCAGGGCTTGTGGCGTGCAGTCATGGAGGGTGGCGATGCCCACAAGAGCAAGAATGACCACTATCCGATGGTGAATGTGACCTGGAAGGAGATCCAGACCTTCATCAAACGCCTGAACAAGAAGACGGGCCGGCATTTCCGTCTGCCGACCGAGGCAGAATGGGAATTTGCTGCCCGAGGTGGCAATCATCACCGGGGCTACATCTACAGCGGAGCTTCGGAGTTGGGCGAGGTGGCCTGGTATTCGGGCAACAGCGGCGACAGGATTCATCCGATCGGGCGGCTGAAACCGAATGAACTGGGCTTGTATGACATGAGTGGCAATGTATGGGAGTTCTGTAGTGACTGGTATGGCGATTATCAGGGCGACAGTCTGCTGAACCCTACGGGCTGTGAACAGGGCTTCTATCATGTGATACGTGGTGGTGACTGGAACTGCTCGCGCTACTCCTGCCGTGTCACTTGCCGTCAGGACAATTCGCTGCAGAGCATCGGCTCACACATCGGTCTCCGTCTGGTGGAAACCAAATAAGATTATTCGAAAAAGAAAAGGAGAGAGACGCTCTTGTTGCGAGCTTTCGAAATGGCGTCAGTATAGGGCATGAGGGTAGCATCCTTCAGGCCCTTTCTTTTGTGGTCGAGCATATCGAGTAGTCCCAGGTTGAAACGAAGCTCAGGGCAGAATTTGAAGAATGGCAGATAGCCGTCACAACCCAGGGCAACGTGCAGCCCCAAGTCGATGGGTTTGAAGAGGATCGGTTGCTCCTTCTCGTGCGCCAGATCATAGTCAATCTGAGCACCCAGCAGCAGGTATGGACGGTAATTGTTCAGTCGATGGGTGGCAACCTTCAGACTGATTGGCAACGAGAGATAGTTGGATTTGAGTGTCTGGTTGCGAGTATCGCCCGTCACATAGTCACGGAACTTGACATCGCGGCTCAGGAAGTGCAGCGAGGGAGTGCAACGTACATTTAGGTTCTCGGTCAGAGCAATGTCGCCCATCAATCCGACGCAGAAGGCAGGGTTGATCGTCGGACATTCTGCTGTCCAGGAGTTCGCCCCACTATGGCTGAAGGTGGCATCGGCCATATCTATGCCCAACAGGAATCCGTAGTGCACTCTACGCTGGTCGATGTAGGGTATGTTCTTTAGTGCCTGACGTTGTGCGAACAACGGCAGACATGCCAGCAGCGTGAAGCATAAAACTAAAAGTTTCTTTCCCATATATTCCATTAACGATCGTTCACCTGTTTTATTATCTGGTCAGGTCAAAATAGCTCATCTGTTTAACTCCCATTTTGGCAAGAATTGAACAGTTGGAAGAGAATCCTCCCATTCAATTGGTAACCAAACATAACGACCATCGATCGGATTGTTGGGATTCCAACGGTCAGTCATCAGAATATACTTGTCGCCTACAGGGAGAATATAGGTACTCTGCGTACGGAAAGTCAATTCTGCACCACGACCACGGCAAGGATTATCGTGTCTCGTCCAAGGTCCAAAGATATGGTCTGCTGTCAAGAGTCGGGCTGCATTCGGAGCCCACCCCGTACAACCAGATGTGATCATATAGTACTTGCCATTCTTGCAGAAGATGGCTGGCGCTTCGTTTTGTCCAGCTGCATCCACACGGACATAACGACCTGTATAGTTCAAATAGTCATCGGTCAACTCTGCTATCTGCAAAGTCATATTTTCTTCCGATGCAAAGATGTGATAAGCCTTTCCATCAGCATCAACAAACAAAGTCATGTCACGCGACATCTGACCTTCGGAGTGGTCACGACGGTTATAATAACCCTCACGGATGCGCTTTACCCATTCCGGGCTCCAAGACTGCAATCCCTCCAGATTCTCTTGGCTGGTTTGTTCAGCTTCGGTCATGTTCAATGGCCAAACACCTTCATTTACACGACCATGACGTACAAAGGAAAATGGTCCAGTCGGGGTGTCGCTCACAGCAACTCCGACGTGTGCAGCCGCATAACCACGCCCTTTGAGCTCAAGATGGAAGTACATGACGTATTGTCCAGTCTTTGCACAATAGATCACTTTGGGACGTTCCAGAATACAGCCTTTCACTATTGGACTATCCGGGTCATCGCTCACACTAAGTGCCACACCCTCATAGTGCCAGTTCATCAAATCGTGCGACGAATAGCAGGTTACTCCCACAAGTGCATTGTTGCTGCGTTCACCTTTGTGTTCGCCATACCAATAATACACACTATCCTTCTGCATTATGCCGCCTCCATGGGCATTGATGATATTTCCCTGATCATCAAACCAGAGATTGCCGGGATAGAACTTTGTATATTTTTCTGTGCCAAGCATTTGAGCGGAAAGAGCCCCGCAAGATATTAACATCGCGATTGTCCAAATTAATCTTTTCATATCTTTTATCTGTCAAAATACGCATTTTGATTGTTGTACTGCGGATATTTTGTACTCTTCAGTTGCTCTCACTTGAAAACGACCTTGCCGTTTTCGATGAATCTTATAGTGTTCGTTTGGATTTTGTGGCACAAAGATACATTAAATAATCCATTTTACAAACTATGATTGCAAAATGAGATTAAATCATTGAAAAATGTATCACGGAAATTTATTTTGCCAACTAATGATTGCCATTTATCTAATAATTACTATCTTTGCGAACCAAATCACTTTTGATCATTAACTATGAATAGAATCCAAAAAACATTTTCCTGTTGCTGTCTATTACTGATTGGTGCTAATTTCCCGACCACCTATGCCGCTGGCGTTTACGACATCTCGGACGAAGACTTCGCCCGATACCGTGCCGCTTTAGCCCAATCTCCCAGTGAATATACTGTAAGTGTGGGTGATTCCCTGCTGGCCGAAGGCAAAGCCAACGACGACGTACGCCTGATGATTGCCGGCAGCACACTCCACGAAATCAACGCAAGCGCCCGCATGGATAGTACTGCGATACCCTTCATTCAAGAGGTCATCAAGTACAATTCGCTCCGCGTTGAGCGAGAAGGCTGGAACATCCATACATCCTATGGATTCTTTGCTGGCTATGGCGATCTGATCACCTACCAGACCATTGCTGGCAAATACGAAGATGCCGTGCGTACCATGTTCGAGATGCGCAGTCATGCCATCGAGGATCCGACTGGCTTCGGTTCGGCGCTCAGCGACCAATATCAGGCGACCCTCTACAATGCCCGACAGGACATCGGTCTATCGCTCAAATATCTGGAGTCGGCCGAACAGAAGTTCAACGCGTTGGACTTACCAGACAATTTGACCTTCGCGTTGCGGATGAACCGATATGCCTATCTCTCTTCCACATACACCTATCTCAAGGATTATGAGCGTGGCTACGAATATGGCAAGAAAGCCTACGAGGCCAATCCCAGTGTGATGGGCCTGACCATGATGGGCAACGCGCTCATCCTGATGGGACGCAGAGAGGAGTTTAAGGCAATCTGCGACTCTGTAGCAACCATGCCTACCAAGGGCAGAATGTCTGGTACCGACTCCTACTACAAAGGCTTCCTCGATTGGTACAAGCTCCTCTACGACAAGGAATATGACAAGGCTCGAGAACTGATTCCAACCCTGTTCAGCAATCTCAACCTCTATTCTACCCGTATGTTGCTCGAGGAACAGGCCCAGAACTGGAAAGCTGCCTTCGAAGCTTCGCAAGAGCTGCGCCACTACAGCGATTCCATCTATCTGGCCATTCACGATCAGGATCTTGCTGCTATCGAGGCTCACTACGAGGCAGAGTTCAAGACGCTGGAGAAGGAAAAGGAGATCATGCGCCAGCGTTACGTGCTGATTGGTTCTATTGTCGCTCTGCTTCTGCTCGGCATCATTCTCGTTGTGGTTATCCGCCACAATCGCATCATCGCACGCAAGAACTATGCTTTGGTACTCAATATCAACCAGCTGCTCGACAGTCGCAAGCAGTCTGCGTTGTCCAATGTGCCGAATCAAATCTCTGTCAATGAGGAAACAAACGAAAGCACAGCTCACCGCTTGGTACAACGATATCTCTATGAATTGACCACCCGCCAGCTCTACTGCGATCCTGAGTTCAATCGTGAGATGTTACTCGAGGAGCTTCACATGCCTAAATCTACTTTCTGGAAGATGTTTGAGGAAGAGACAGGCCAGCAGTTCGCTCCTTATCTCCTGAACCTTCGTCTGGAACATGCCGCCGAAGTGATTCGCAACCATCCGGAGTGGACCATCGATGCCATTGCTTCCGAGAGTGGCTTTGCAGGACGTTCTACCTTCTACAAGAATTTCACCATTCGTTTCGGCATTTCTCCTGCAGTCTATCGCAACGAGGTTGAGAAGGTATGATCGCGTTATACAGAGCCGTCGGCGCTCGTGGAGTTTTGTTACATTTGAACCAAATTCATGTAACATACGCATAGATTATTATTGTCATAAGACATTAGGGATCTCTTCTGAGGTCCCTTTTTTGTGCCTATATCTTATTTTTGTCTGCTAGAATTAGATGTTTAAATCGCGGCTACAGTATGCCGAAATGGCGAATTTGCCCAATCTGGACATGCACTCAAGCCAATCGGGACATGCAAACGCACAATAATCTTGAATAGGCGACAAATACGCACTACCTTTGCACCAACAAAAAACATAAAACGAAGATGAAAGACAATCTTGGCATAATACTTCTGGTCCTCGTGACCATCATCCTGCTGCTGTTGATTGGACTGATCTACTGGATCGTCGTCAACACCAGAAGGAACAACCGCACCCTGGCGCGGACGATCTCGCTTACGCTCACTCGGAAACATGAGATAGAACGGAATCGGGAAGTACAGTTTGGGCAATTACATGAACGGCAGATCACGAATTGAGCAGACATTTGTCACAAAACATCAATACACTTTTATAAATATATCTAAACTAAACATCATTTAATTTATGGGCAAAACCAAATCAAACAACAAGTGCTTGAGGCTAGCATTGCTCCTCATCACAATGCTCATGGCGCAAATGACATGGGCTGCCAATCTGGCTAGAGAAAAAAGGGTGGTGACAATAAAGATTTGTCTATGGCTGCAGCCAATACGATGGATCATATACACACCTTCGCAGACGATGATCCATATCATACATTTTGCATCGTGTGTAATCACAGTTTCTTGCGTTATACAGCGACAGAAAAGGCTGAGCCAAATCCCGATTATAAAGGCAATCTAAAAAATAAATCAAACGAAAATATCTATAATGAAGAACTAAACTTCTTTGATCCGGAAACAGGCCAAGGTGTCATTGAGTTTACTGAGCCTTTGTATACTATAGGAGAAAGAGTTTTTAATCTGGTAAAAAACATTACTGGTATGAATATCCCGAACTCTGTTCGTACCATTGGGAATGACGCTTTCCATGATTGTAATAGTCTTGCAAGTGTTACCATTCCCAACTCCGTTACTTCTATTGGACATCAAGCTTTTAGAGGTTATTTAGCTCTTAAAAGTGTCATTATTCCGTCTTCAGTATCTACATTCAATGGATTAGCTTTTTATGATGGAGAACAACTTGAAGAGGTAACGATAAAGAGCCTCGTAAAATTTACCTGGAGCTCTCATTTTACGAAACTTAAAAATAAAACACTCTATGTTCCATTTTCTTGTTTAGAATATTATAAGTCAGCCAATGGATGGAAAGACTTTGGTAAAATCGACTGTTTCGAACAGAATGTAGAGATTTCTACAGCAGAGGAACTTAATACTTTCTGTATGTTGGTGAATGAAGGAAAGGATACACTAAATGCCAAGTTAACGGCAGATATAGACTTCAGAGCCTATGGCAGTTCCGTCATCAATGAGTATAAAGGCACATTCGATGGCAACGGACATACATTGACCATCAACATCGAACGAGCACAAGACTTTGCAGGTCCTTTCTCCAATCTGTATGGTACGGTCAAGAACCTGACGGTAGCTGGTACCATCACGACCAGTAAAAAATTTGCAGGCAGTATTGCCAGTCAGACGAAGAACGGTGCCGTCATCCAAGGATGCACCTCATTAGTGGATATTTATAGTTCTGTTAATGGCGATGGTACTCACGGTGGTCTCATTGGATGCGCTGAACAGCCCACGACCATTGATAATTGCGTATTTGCAGGCAGCATAAATGGTGCAGACACTGACAAATGCGCAGGCTTCGTAGGATGGTGCACCAATCCAACGACTATAAAAAACTCGTTGCTGGTAGGAGATCTTAATATAAAGAAAGATGGCATCAACGCCACCTTTGGTCGAAGTTCAAGTAATCTAACGCTCACGAACTGCTACTACAAAGAGAAAAATGGTGGTAAAGTCGAAGGCGCAACTCAAATCACTGACGAGCAATTGGCCAGTGGAGAAGTTTGCTATAAACTCAACGGTAACCAAAGCAACGATGTACGCTGGTATCAGTCGATAGGAACCGATAATCGTCCACGCCTGGAGGGAGATCATTCGGAGCAGAGCATCGTAAAGCATTACATGCTGAATGAAAGCGACTTCTACATGTCGGAGAATGGTATTGCCGACGTCTTGGGCATTGAAGACAAACATGGATATAACGTAGATATCCCATTCACCACACGAACTGCCAACTACCAGCGCGAGATGAGCAGCACCTGGGGAACTATCAGCTTGCCATTCAGTCTAAACTACAATGCAGAGAATCCTGTATATCGTATGTATTACCTGAGCGAAGTGAGCAACAATACATTGACCTTCGTCGCCTACAAGAGTGGTGAAATCGCAGCTGGCACCCCAATGCTGATCAAGAGAATCGATGCATCTCCATACATCAAGATCAGTTCGGAAATGGCACAAGTAACCCCTGCATCGCAAGAGATAGACTGCAATGAGACCGGCTGGAAGATGAAAGGTGATTTCAGTAATGGTAGATTTTATCCTGATAATGGAATGGATGTGTATTGCATCTCGAAGAATCAATTCTGGCTCGTGAACTCGGAGGTGAATATGCCAGCCTTCCGCGCCTACTTCATTGCTCCATCAAGTTATGGTGCTGCTGGTACCCGCATGTTCGAGATTTCAGAAGAGACTGGTTCGGAGACGGCTGTACGCATCGTGGAGAATGATAACAAGCACACCGTGCAGTTGCAGTATGACCTGAATGGTCGCATCAGTACCCAGAAAGCCGGCCTCCGCATCGAGAACGGTAAGTGTGTAATGTTCAAATAAACAAACTCTCTAAATAATGAAAACTATGAAAAAAAAGAAATATATCACGCCTGAGGTGAAAGTATATGAGATCGATCCTTCTGTCGTCATCTGTACAAGCGGTAATGATCCATTCTGTGCCAGCTACGGTGGCACCACCTCGGACGATGACAATTTCACGATGGAATCGAACAGCTATCGCTCGAACCTCTGGAATTAAGCGATTACACCTTATTGTATTCTAAAAACTTATCGCAATCTGCGTGAACTATCATTCGCCCATCACATTGAGCTTGCCCCACACAGAGTGGTTGCGGTAAGCCTCGATGCTGGTAGGAGGAACATGCAGACGGATGTCTTGGCGGTCGAATGTCGCGATGGCCTGAGGCGGAGTTGTGGCCAGACAGTAGATGTCGCGCAGTTTGTCGCAATGATAGAAACAGTATTCGCCCACACTCGCAACCTTCGCCGGCAACGTGATCTCCTCGAGCGAAGAACACATATAGAACACCCCTCGGCCGATGGCAGAGAGCGACGTCGGCAGGCTCACGTTATGCAGCTTGCTGCAGTTCACAAACACATCTTCGTGGAGTGTTGTCACCCCCTCGGGAATAAGTACAGCTTCGAACGAGTTTTCGACAAAACAACGCGACGGCAGCTCGGTGAGTTTGTCCGACAGGTGTAGGTTATGTAAGTCCCAACACCTCTGGAAACAGCCGCTGCCCAACTGTGTCACGCTGTTCGGCAAGTTAACCATCTTGAGCGAGCGACAGTGTTTGAAGGCTTGTGCACCCAGTTGGCGAATGCCCTCGGGCAGATAGACAGTCTCGAGCAGAGTGTCGCCCAGAAAGACGCTGTCGCCAATCGCCACAACCTGATATTCCCTGCCCACGAAGTTGGATTTGGCTGGGATCATCAGGTTCAATTGTCCGGGGTATATAGCGCCACGACCCACCACCTGGCAGGTCATCTCTTCGTCCGAGAGGATGTGCATTCGCGTCACCTGATCCTCCCACTGGTAATTTCTGAATCCGAAGTTGCGGGTGGCGAAGATGATCTCCTTGCGCCAGGGTTCATAGAGCAGGCTCATGCTGACCAGCACGACCAGCGTGAACAGGATGGCTAAGCGCCTGTGCTGGCGATTGCCCATCAGCATCACCAGACAGTCGGCAGCATGCTGCGGACGTTTGTCGGGATCATGTTCGAGGCAACGCTCCATGACTTGCAGGTATTGCTTGGGCATGGATTTGCCCACGCCCTTCAGCGTCTTCTCGATCTCGTGCAGAATCTGTCCGAAGGCATACAGGTCGGTGCGTGCGTCCACCAGGGTATCTTGGTTGTCGTCCTGTTCCGGAGCATCGAAGCCTCGGGTCTTGCCCTCGCTGTCCGTAAAGCAGTCAGTACGGCAGAAACCCAGATCAATCAGCTTCACATCGTTGTTGACGCGTGTGATCATGATGTTGCCGGGTTTCAGGTCCAGGTGCAGCACCTGCTGGCTGTGCAGATAGTCCAGACACGAGAGCACCTGGCTGCAGAAGCGTTGCAGATTGTGCTGGTGGGCGAAGTATAGCGGTTCATCAGCCAGTTTCTGCTCCAGCGTCTTGCCCTCCACATAGTCCAGCAGCATCATCACCCCTTCGTCCGATGTGTCCATCTCGTTGTATCGCACCAGATTGGGGTGCGACAGGCGCGAGCCTACCATATACTCCTTGGTGAAGAGCGACACATAGCGCGAGTTACTCTCCAATTCCGGGCGCAACCGCTTGATGAATTGCCAGCGGTCATACAGCTTCACCTTATAGCACAGACAAGTCGAGCCATTGGTCGCCAATGGCTCTGCTGTTTCCAACAGGTGCGTCTCGCTGACTTCGCGGAATACCGACATACTCAATAGGTGCGGAACGAGGTGATACCGTCCACTTCGCCGGCCACATACTGGCCAATGTCCTTGCCATTGCGATACACATGCAACACAAAGAGCGTCTGGCCTTCGACCACCTCGCTGATGCAGACCTCATCGTTGAGTTGCAGGTTGGTCGAGGTGCACTCTTCGACCAGAAAGGTATTCTCACGTATCAGACGGATGCGCAGCAGTCGGTTGACCGGATAGATGATCTCGAGGTGCTGACCCAGCTGCAGTTCGGAGGCGAGGATGACTTTGCGCGTCGGGCGAAAACCTGAACCATGGTTATTGTTGTAGAAGGCCTCCCAATTCAGGTAGCCCAGATAGCGGGCAATTGCATCGAGCGTTGACTGCCGGGCTTCGCTGCTGTTGGGTGTAGCACCCATCAGGCGGCGCAAGGTGTTTTCGCTCACATATTCTTCTGTCTCCTTCTCGATAAGCTCCGACAGTTTGGCATAGTCTTTTGCGTGCTGGAATGTCAAACCCGACTTCTGCTTGATCAGTTGTATGGTAGCTGCATCTATTATTTGCATGGCGTTTTGGTGTTTTTGGGGGCAACGTTTGGCACAAAGATAGAGAAAAATATGTAGATGTGCAAGAAATAAGGCAAATTTTTTACAAAAAAAAAAGTCGCTAAATAGTCAATTTTTGCATTTCGCAAACTTCGCAACGATTTCGCAGAACGAAAATTTGGATGTTAAAGCAGAATGTACTATCTTTGCGAGCAGAATCAATATCATAATAATATATAATATGTGCCAACCTAATCTCAGTTCCGAAACACATTTCTCGGATGAAGCGCTTGAATACATCAAGATGCATCCTATTTGGTCAAGGTCCCTCCTTCCTGATAGTATTAGGCGCTCTTGTGATTGTCGTCTCTATGTTTCTTTTGGATGGATATTATCATTCAATCAATCGATGCTACAGAGATCTCGAAATCCAATTCCTTGATCTGAACCCTCAAGACAGAAGGTCAAGATTATTTCGGTCTAAGCTAAGCAACGATGAACAGAAGGGAGCGCGAATGAAGCACAATTATCGGGAGACTTTGCTGTCTAAGGCAACATATCTGCTGTATTTAGGCTTAATTTTGGGCGTAATCGCCTATTTTATCGCGTTCTTATTCTCAAAATGAATGATTGCAATAAGTCAATATTTGGATATTAGTAACAATTTTACATTAAATCTATAAACAATGAGAAAAATTTACTTTCTACTTGTGGCCCTTGTGGCCATGACATGTAGCCTCCATGCGCAGAACTACCTGACGTTCACTGCCGAGGAGGCGGGTGCAACTATCCAGTTCGATGGTCCAAGCTGTGAGTATCGCCTGTCTGGTCAGGAGACCTGGACTCACAACGACGGGGCTGTAATCACCTTAGCTAAAATCGGTGATCAAGTGCAGTTCCGCTGCGAACTTGATGAGCCGATGACAAAGTACTCCTCATCGGATATAAATTATTATCACTTCACCATCCCCAAGAAGGTGGCAGCCAGTGGTAATATCATGTCGCTGATGGACAAAACCTGCAGCAAGGTCAGCTTGGAGGGTGCCGCTTTTGCCTTCTATGACTTATTTAAAGACTGTACAGGCCTGATGAGTGCGCCAGAGTTGCCAGCCACTGAGCTTGCATCGTCTTGCTATTCTATTATGTTCTCTGGCTGTACAGGCCTGACAAGTGCGCCAGAGTTGCCAGCCACTACGCTGGACGGGGCTTGCTATTCTTTTATGTTCTCTGGCTGTACAGGTCTGACGAGTGCGCCAGAGCTGCCTGCCACTACGCTGGCAGGGTCTTGCTATCGTGATATGTTCTATGGCTGTACAGGCCTTGTCATCAATACATCTGGTCCTGGTAAGGAATGGAGCATCCCTGCTAATGTGGTTACTGAAACTGCCTGGAATAATACAATGTTTGAAGGTACCTCAGGCAACTTCACGGGCGATCCTGAGCCTGGTGTCGTCTATTACATAGCCAGTGACCCAACGGGCATCAACTCATCAATCGAAGATATTAATCATGCCGCTGCCGTCACCTACAACCTCAATGGTCAGCAGGTCGGCGCCGATGCCAAGGGCCTCCTGATCCAGAACGGCAGGAAGATGATCAAGCGATAAGTCCTATCCCATGTGAAAGAATTTTCGCTTTCACAGCGCTATAGCGAGAACCTATCAAGTTCTCTTACAATAAATCCCCCGTGCCATCCATGTGATAGCGCGGGGGATACTCATTATAGTAAGTGTATTGCACGAAAGTACATTCTTATCGAAAGGCGTGACGTGATCACACCAGTCCCAGCATATATACAGGAAGCAGGATAGTCTGCTCGTCTTTACGCAGATCCTTGGTATAGACCAGAAGGCGTTTGTCGATGCGCGATGAGAACTTCTCACAGAAAGCATCCAACGAAGGATGTGAGTTGTACCCCTCAGATTTTACCTCTATTGGCCATAGTTTTGCTCCTGCTGCTTCCATTCAAGCATCTCAGCATATATTTTCCTTTCAAAAATACGTTCTTCCATATAAACAATTGATTTAACGGTGCAAAAATACTATAAATAAACGTATTATGCAAATGTTTTATATATTTTTTCTTCCATTCCCGCAATTTTATTTGATAAAAATACTATCATTCCCCTAAATTTAATGTCATTCCCTGAATTTTGTTGCGCCGGAGGTCGCCTTTGCGTCCATAGCGGACTTTGCGTGAGTGCCTAACTTAGTGGTCGAATTATGGGTTCACGCAGATTGCGATAAGTTTTGAGTTTTGAGTTTTGAGTTTTCAGTTGTTTGTTTTTGGGGGTTCACGCAGATTTTGCAGATGAAGCAGATCATTGTTTTTTCGTGTTTTCCGTTCTTTCCGTGGTTAAATAATATATCTCACGCAGATTGCGCTGATTTTTCTTTGTTTTCTTTGCTTTCTTGTTTTTTTTAACGACAATTAGGACAATTTCGACAATTTTTCATTAGTGGTCGAATGATGGTTCACGCAGATTGCGATAAGTTTTGAGTTTTGAGTTTTCAGTTGTTTGTTTTTGGGGGTTCACGCAGATTTTGCAGATGAAGCAGATCATTGTTTTTCCGTGTTTTCCGTTCCTTCCGTGGTTAAATAATAGTTCACGCAGGAGAATTCAGTTTTTTCTGAAGGACAATGCTCTATTCTTGTGCGTACAAACGATATTCATGCTTTTGCCCTTACAGGGCGTCGGTTCGGCATTCTTAATACCCAGGGTGTCGCTTCGCTTGCCCTGGGCTATGTGCTTATTGCCCTTTCAGGGCGTTTTCGCTCAAAAGCTTTTGAGTTGAAATCTAATCGCTCGATTCGAGCTCAAAAACTTTTGAGTTGAAATTTAATCGTTCGATTCGAGCTCAAAAACTTTTGAGTTAAAATCTAATCGCTCGATTCG
>JAZRXX010000053.1:0-3757 GCA_045600485.1 Bacteroidales bacterium | reverse complement strand
TGGATGGCGTGCTCCTGCAAGACCAAACTTTCTGGGCTATTCGAAGAAGAAAGGTAGCGGTTGGAGTTATTAGGCAGATGATGCAAAGAATAATGATGTTAGTTGCAGGGATGTTCATTCTCCATCACTACGGATGGTATTAACAATTTATTGTCTCCATTTTGGATTGTGGGATTCAATCTGGGAACAAAAAGCCCTCTGACCTGTAGCATTTCTGCTGTAGATCAGAGGGTCTTGCTATTGGATTGTCAATCTAGAATAGATGAATTGTTTTTCATTACATTCCTTATACCACTCAGGAATAAGATCTTCAGGAAGACCTTCCGTTTCTTTCTTCTCTTTCGACAAAACATCGAGTAATTTATGTTCTGTCCAGGCAGGTTCTCCCATTCTGTGATCAAGATAGTTTGTCTCGTTTATCTTGAGGTGATATTCGTAACCATCAACATAGTCGAAGCCGGCAATTCCACTCCAGGCCTCCCAAGTGGTTGAACCATGCTTCTTGACTGCAAGAACCTTTCCCTTGGTACTGTTACCACACGATGTTACTACTCCTTCTAACTTATGAGAAGCTACGGTAATAATATAATCCTTGGATGAAAGGACTTTGCAACCTTCTTCATCGTCATCCGACTGACAGCAACATAGGCTTGTCGCACAAATAAGTGTAACTACTAAACAAAGAAATGATCTGACCGATTTCATTTTTTATTGAATTAATTTTTGATTTATTTACAGGTGAAGATATTGTTTCTTAATCATCTTCTATTATTTAGAGTACAAATACTGTCTATGGGTGCCGTACACTCAGCAGACATCGAGTACGCAATGGGCAACCTCGCCACCAACACCGCATTCGCGTGGAATGAGGATGGCTACAAGGTGCAGCACACCTTCATGAACTACTACATCAACTTCATCAAGTACCTCAATCCAAACGGAGAGGGTCTCCCGGCATGGAGTGCTATCAATGGCCAGAATGTGGCTCCTATGATGCAGATCGATGTAGTCAGCGGAGAGAAGGCTGATGCCAATCTTGAGAAGGCCTATCAGTTGTTGGATGAGATACTCTAACCTGATCTCAACCGAGGCAGACACGGCGTGCTTCTAAAAGTTCGGATTGTATAGCCCCTGTATGATAGTCTCACGTATCTCTTCTTCGAGCTTTTCTTCGTCGATGTCGGTGCTCCAGAAGTCAGTTTCTGACATCTTCTTGTGGTTGAGCAGATAGTCAGCCTTCAGATGGCTCTTGAAGTAGAAAAGCTCGCCTTCGATGTCAAGGGTGGCTACCTCATCCTCGCCAGCATTCTTCATGAAGAGCTCCAGTCCGAGTGCTGTTGGGACCGAAGAACTTTCGGAGACTACCTCAGCCATACCTTCCGTCTTCCACTTATGCGTGATGGTCTGATACTTATAGCCGAAGAGATTCAATTGCTCGGCCTGATTAGTATGCGTCAGCTCATGGGCCATAACGCTACTGACAGGGCGCTCATTAAGCATCTCTTTCCGCGCGAACTGTTTGTCGTTGGCCATGTCAACCGGTGCAAAGGTGACGTATGGGAAAGGCCACCAGTTCATGGCCAAAGCCCCACTTGAGACGAAAAGATTGCGCCACTTGAATTCCTTGCGCGTATCGTAAAAGATGATGGAGGTTGTGCCATTGATTGTGATACCGTGTGACTTCAAGAGGACAAGCGTACTATCTGCCACCCTTGCCACATCTGCAGGGTTGATCTCTTCGCTTGCATATATCTCAATTCCCTCCTTGTCGTAAATCTTCTCTTTGCCCATTTTGAGCCAAAGAGGGAAGACCAGAATAAAGGCGATGACGATGACTATTGTTCTAAGCCAGCTGTTTTTTATTTCTTTTTTAGTTTCCATATTCAATCTATATTATAGGATTACTCTTCTGAACCTGTGTCAGGCACAACATCAAAATTTTTGTGCAAAGGTTCTTACCATCTCCTGCAGATTCCTCATCGCCAGCATCAGCTCATCCCACGATGGTTTTTCGCCATAGATCATGGAATTCTTCATCTGTTCATAATCGCTTTTCCATGCATCTATAATGTCAGCTCTAGGAACTAACACCAATCGCTTTCGTACATCTGGGGCGTAATCCATACCATTTACCGAAGTATAGATTTCTCTATGATGACGAATCGATTCCCATAGAGCATCATCCTTGATGGCATCAGCTGCAAATGAACGAGACATCATTTTCCAGAGATCATAAAGATGTCGACTCTTGCGTTCCGCCCTTATTCCGTGTCCTTCGACTGAGAATAACTCATGCAGCAGGAACATCTTCTCTACCATCGTCTTGCCAGCAACAGCCGTCACTACAGGCACGGGAGCTATATCCTCAATGGGAAGGTGCTTTGACAAAAGACTACAGACCTCCACCTCTGCCACAGGCTCCATCAGCGATCTGGCGCTAATCTCCAGGACTATATCAGAGCGCAAATAGCCTTTGTTATCGCCAAACACCGAACGATAGTGCACATACAACTGCCTTGGCTCGGGATATGTATTGTCACCCTCGCCATTCGGTTGAACTTCTATAGTCAACCACTCACTCAATCCCATTTCAGCAAAACGTGATCGAAGCATCTCGGCCAATTCCTCTGCAACATACAATGACGATGCTTTTCGAAGTTTCTTTATCTGCTTCTTCGTGGGATCACCTTCAGGTTTGCCCAAGAACATCGGATCTATTGCAAGGTCAATATCTTCCGAAAAGCGGTCGATAATGTTCCATGCCTTTGACAGAGATGTACCTCCCTTGAAAATCAGTTTGTCGCTCACCGGCAACGAGAACAACGCATGCAACACCTGTGTCACCCATAGATCTTTCTCAATGCTCTCCACAGGCAGTTCATAATGCTTCTTAACCTCAGAAATCACCTGCCTCTGTATGTCTGTTGTCAGGTCAATGTATTTCATACAATTTTTGCAATTCTATGCGCATCCATTCGGGTGCCAGTTTAATATCATGATCAAAATCTACACGATCCACATCCTTTAGGTTGCGGGCAATCACCTGTCGCTCTTTATCGCCAACCCATTGCTCGCCAATATCCTTCAAACTGATTACAATCATCTGCATCAGGCGGTTACGGTAAGCAAAAAGACTCATGTCCGAAGTGTGCTTAAACAAGATTCCATGCCTTTGTCCCATCGGAATGCGCCTTCCTGACCCATCCGTCAGATACACTACATTCATCGGAATCTGTTGTGAGAGTCCCAACTGATATTGGGCATAAGCAATGTTTGGAGCAATACGGCTGTGGTCGCGTTCGGCAATAGCCCAAGCAATTTCATCTACTGTTGGCTCAATATACTTCCCCGAGAGACCGAGTATTTTCATTTCTTTGCCGTACTCCTTTGGGTAGCAATACACGCCTCTCCCTGGACGAAGAATTACCTCTGCCTTCGTCAACCTGTTAAGCGTCTGACGAACAACCTCTGCCGAACCAAGATCTGCAAAGTCGTTGATAAAGAATATCCGTCCCCGTTCCCAGGAGCGTATCCTTTCCTCTATTTTACTTGCAATACTATCCATATCACTACTTATTTTGTCACAACTATATAACGAACTTGTGACATTATTATTGTGTCTTGCCCCAGAAAAGGTTGAATAAAAATCAACCAAAATGAGTGAACGAAGAATCACATTACGGGAAGAATTCATATCACTTCCCCCAACAGTCAATCGTGGACGCAAGCCCAAGTTTTCAGAGGAAGAACAAATGTT
>JAZRXX010000052.1:0-57318 GCA_045600485.1 Bacteroidales bacterium | reverse complement strand
CTTGTACATAAATGCCTTGAAGTTCAGCATTGGAACCTTGTTGATGATGTCAACCATGCCCTTGGCATAAGTGTTGCCGCTACCTACAGCTTCGCTCAATACGACAACGTCGTAAGTGATCATCGAATCGTTGAACTGAGCTGTAGTCATTGCCTTGATTTCAGCGGAATTGACATCAATAGCCTCAACGGCAAAAACATCCAACAGATTGGTATAGATTGGATCGGATTCAAGACCACCATTGACGGCATAACCGATTGGATTCTTGTCGGCATCCTTGGCGCCATTGTATGAGCCATCGAAGATATAGGCAACCTTCAACTCTTCGGTAACAGGATTATCGTTCTTGTCGCCCTCACCAATGATAATATAATAAATGTGGCAACCACCATTCTGAGTGGTCAAAGTCAATGTAGATTCAGAATCCTTATTGCTATTGATGAGTTCAACCTCATGGATCTCTTGATTATCAGCGTTGGTCCACTTTGTAGCGCCATTGGCATCAGCGAAACCAGCGTTACAAGAGAAACCACGGTCCTGTGCACCATGGGCTGTATAACCGAACTTGACGTTCTCGCCAGCAGGGACTTTAACCGAGACTGCATCACCCTTACCATTCAACCAGAAGCAAGGTACACCTGCAAGACCTGAACCAGTAGTACAAATCTGGCAGTGCTTAGCCTTAGCCAGGTTTGAATTGATGGTCATGCCAACCAATTCAGCAATAGGCTCCTTCTCGCCATCGACCATTACCCATGGAGTCTGATTAGCAGTCATGGCTGTTGGATTGTTCTGGAAACCAGTGGACTGTGGCTCCCAGTTGGAAGCATCGGCAGTGAGTTTGTCGATAGTCTCCTGGCTCCACCCTTTGGTGAAATCCCAAGTACGACGATAAGTTACCTCATCCTGAGCAAACAGACCGGTAGTCATGCTTGCCAAAAGGGCAACCGCAGCAAAAATCTTTTTCATTTTTCTGTTTTAAGATTAATAATTAGTATAAATGTTTGTTGTTATGTTATTTAACACCCAAGTTCCATGGTACATAATAGCCCATAGTACCTGTTATCGGGTTTATCGTATTGATTTTAGTTGCAATCTCCGAAGCACGACCTGCATACTTTGGTGTTACACGCGATGCTACTATATTAGGATCATTGTAACGCTCAGCAACACGAACAAGGTTCGGATAAACCTTTCCTTCACAAGGGAAATCCAGCATCCACTCGTTGGCAATCAACTCATCGTTGATGCGCTGAGCATCGATGCTATCTGCAACATTATCACTCGCAGGACGAACAAATTTTTGTCCGTCCAAGCCCAAACAGCCACGGAAGCCTGTATAGGTACCATACTTGTCGGTTCCGGCAGGAATGGCCCAATAACTGTTGAAGCCCTTGAACTCTTTCAACTGCTCTGCGGTTACCAGAGAATCGGCGCCATTCTGCAAATTGGTAAGCATATCATAGTCAGCAGCCGAGAAACCGTTGTTTACAATACGATCCATAGCCTCATATCTGCCCAGATGATTCAATGACTCAGCCAACCAGAGGAACAGTTCCGAAACACGGAAAGTGTAAATATGCACATCATCCTGATAGGCATTTACACGCACCTTATTATCTGGACGATACTTAATGATACACCACTTGCCACCACGCTCCTTGGTGACTCGATCCAAACGAGGATCCACCTCGATAGTTGACATTGGACTAAACTTCTTGTTGTAGAAACGGGCACGGGCAGAATCACAAGACTGAAGAAGGAACTTGTTCGGATACTCATCCGAAAAATGATAGAGCAACTTGTTGGTCTGCTTCTTGGTGTAGTCATAGATGATAGCACTCACCACCTCTTCCTGATAAGGAGTTGCATTGTTCCAAAAGGCGCTGTAATGACCTGGCGTATTTGGACAGCGTTTCCAATAATGAGAAAACTGAGCAAAATACGACTGAAGATATGGCAACAACTGCGACAAGACCTCTTCGTAAGCCTTCGCACCTGCACCAAAGCCATTGTTTTTTTCAAGGAATGCGCCTTTCCACAACTGCAAGCGGGCCATAAGCGGCTCATAGTCTGGAGTCATCATGTCCCAGTAACGATACGACGAATTGGCAATGTTGTTGACATGTTCTGAATCCAACCAGCCTATCCAAGAAAACTTGGTACTGGCATCTATACTCTTGGAGCCTGTTACAATCGGGCTCTCGAGCATCGAAATGCATTTGCTGACAATCTGCTCGGTATTCATCAATGTAAAGACATCGCGGTTATTCACATCGATGATGGAATAAATTGGATCATCAAACCACAGAGCCTGACCATAAATCTCGGCCATTGTCATATAAGCCCACGCCTTAACACGAACAGCCGAAGCCAGAAGACCATCAAAATACTCAGTTTCGCGAACTTGCTCAGAATAATTTTCATTGAACTGCTTCATCTTGTGGATATAGTCATTGCAAGCAATTACCACATCGTAATAAGGAGCAGGATCAGCATAGGAATTACCAGTCAAATCATTCTCATAGTTATATAAAGCAATCAGCTCGGCGATGGACTGCTCGGTCGGTTCAAGCATTTCACCTCGCGTATCGGTCAGATAAATCTCCTTATCACCCACAGCCTGCATCTTGGTCAAGATACCCAGATAGCCAGTTGACATTTCGGTCAGAGAAGACATATATTTTTCTCCACTCAAGGCATCTGCAGTTTCAGGCTCGAAGAAATCATCGCACGACGCCAACATGCTGGCGCAAAGGAGAAAGGAAAAAGGAAAAAGGAAAAATTTATTCATCTTTTTCATATCTTTAGAATTTCAGATTAACACCCAGCTTGACACTCTTTGGCAGGGCAACCTTACCATAGTCAACACCCATCATCGAAGCTGCATTGCTATAGGCAAACTCAGGATCCATGCCCAAATAATCGGTCAGACAAAGCAGGTTCTGACCAGAGATATAGATGGTGCCACTTTGAATAAAGCCCCAAAGTTTTTGGTTCCAGGAATATGACAAGGTAATGTCTCGTAACTTGAGATAAGAGGCGTCCTCTACAAATCGGTCACTCATCTGGTTGTTGCCGATGACATCTCCAAAACAGGCACGAGGCATAGTCGTAATATCGCCCTCATTCTGCCAACGGCGAACAACAGATTTGGACTGGTTGGCAAAATCCGAAGAAGATTCAGTCAGGCGACGAGCAGCATTGTAGGCTTCGTTACCAATGCTATAACCCCAAGTCATATCCAAGGCAAATCCCTTGTACTCCAAACTGGTGAAGAGAGATCCGTACAAGTCCGGTGTAGCAGAACCAAGAACCTTCTTGTCGGCATCATTAATAATTCCATCCTGGTTCTGATCCACATAAATAACGTCACCAGCCTGGTAAGAGAGGCCATTGCGATTCACAAGCGAGGCTGCTTTGGCTTCGGCGGTTGTACTATACACACCCTTGGTCTCATAACCATAGAAGGCATACGGATTCTCGCCAACACGGCTAATGATTTCTCCACCGTCGCTCAAAGATGTGATTGATGAGCCAAGATTGCCCAAACGCTCCAAAGTGTTCTTGGCGTGAGATACATTAGCGGCAATAGTCCAGGTCCAGTCCTTGTTCTTGAATGGAACAACATTGACGGTTGCCTCAAAACCCTTGCTCGAAATCTCACCATCGTTACAATAATACGGAGATGTGCCAAGTGCAGAACTGTTCTTACCTAACATCAGGACATCACTGGCCTGTGTGTTGAAGTAAGTTACCTTCAGTCCATAACGATGCTGCATAGCCGAGAGATCGAGACCAATCTGGAAAGTTTTGTCCACCTCTGGCACAAGCTCCGTATTGGGCACGTTGGCTCGAACAATACCAGCAATGGTCTGATATGGCTGCGAGGTATAGTAATACTGTCCGAACTTGGATGAGTAGCGGCTGTTACCTGTCAGGCTGTAATCGGCAAAAAGATCCAGGCGATCCATCCAGCCGTATCCAGACAGGAAATCAAAGTTGCGTAACATGGCAGCTGCATTCACACCCGGATAGATCTTGATTCTGCTGGCATCAGAGCCAACAGAACTGGCACCATCCATTGACATGACAACACCGGCTCGGGCCAGATTACCGTAAGTGTAGGTAGCCTGAGCATAACCGTTCAGCCAATTCCACTGATTGTTGTAGCCATCAAAATACTTTCCGATAGTTTGCGAATCGCCCATGGTCTGGTAGAAGTCATTGGCAGTGTTACGACCTGTGGCCATATCGTATTCTGTTTTACTCTTCAGCACCTGGAAGCCAGCACGGGCATCGACACTGTGCAGATGATTCCAAATATGCTGATAACGGCCATTCACACCATAATAGAAGTTGTAAACATTACCTTGACCTACCTGAATCGTATTCTCGGCAATACCATAACTATCAAAACGAGGAACAATATCATGGTTATTGATGCCAGGCACAAAGAGTTTCTCCTTGTCGAAGTTGACATACAAGCCCAAATTGGCAGCAAATGTCAAGTCTGTGGTGGGCTTATAGACCACCTGCATACGGCTGTTCATATCATACTGTCGGATAGAGCCGTCAACGCCATTCACAATCGAAACTGGATTGGAAACGATAAAGTCCTCATTCTGAATGGAACCAAAGTAGTAGCTTGCATAATCACGAATCAATGCGAAACTTCCATCTTCCGATGGAATAACGCTGCTCTGATATGGACTAAGCAACGGACTACGGCGATAAGCAGCCAATAGAGGATTGGTCTCAAGACTATATCCCTGCTCCTGATACTTGCCGTTCAGGTAGGCAAGATTTACATTGGCATTCAGTTCCCACTTCTTGCTGACCAAGACATTGCCATTGATTTGGGCATGGAAACGGTCACTGTGCGTATCTTCGATTACACCTTGATCACCAGTATAGCCGAGCGCAATATCATATTTTGCAATAGCATCGCCACCCTCAACACGGAACAGATAATCCTGAGTCATGGAGTTATTGTAGATCTTATCCTGCCAATCTGTATTGAACACGTACAGGTGTGCCATATTTGCATTCGGACTCGACATAAAGCCGAAGTCATTAAAGAATGCACCCATATCGTTGTGATAATAGTCCATGGCTATATCACTCAAGTACGATTTGTACTGGCTGGCATTCATCAGTGGCAGTCTTCCATTTTGCCAATTTGCACCAGCACTTGCTGTAAATGTGACTCGAGTATCCAAGTTATCGCTCTTGGCACCATCGGTCTCGATGAGCAAGACACCATTCGAACCTAACGAACCCCATGCAGAGGCCTCGGCTCCGGTCAAAAGGGTTATGTTGGCAATATCCTGAGGATTAATGCACTGGAAAATGCTTCGGCTGTACCCCTGAATAAGTGCAGACTCCTTCTGATCCGGCATATAAGGAACGCCATTGATAACAATCAGAGGATTGGTCTCTGCCACCAAACTACGAACTCCTCGCAGACTGAGATTAGATCCCTCACCTGTCATACCACTCTTCTGAACAATCTGCAAGCCGGTGAATTTGCCTTGCAATGCTTTGTCGAAGGTCACGGCACCAAGAGAGAAATCCTTTTTGGCAACATTCTGTATGCCCAAAGCATTGGCAACATGCTCGCTGTTTTCTGCCATGCCGTTCAGAATTGTCTCATTATACTCTCGCTTCGAAGCGTCAATCAAGTAAATCGGCAGCTGGTCAGAATCACCGACTACACGAAGTTCCTTGTTATAGAAACCCTTGGCTTGAATCTTGATGGTTGTCCACTTCGACACTTGATTGAAAGAAAACTTGCCATCAGAATCAGTACGGACCAATCCATGACCCGGGCAGATAACAACAGCCTCTGCCACCGGTTCGTGCTGATCATTGAGGATTACACCACTCACGTTGAACGTACTCTCCTGCGCCATTGCAAGAGACGAGCAGAGTGCTGTACTACACAATATATATTTAAGAATATTCATTGTTTTCGAATTAACCATTAACGAATTCGTTTGTTGATCACAAAAATCAATAGTTGTTTTCCGTTGGACGCAAACACCAATGATTCAAATTCAGTTTCTTGGCAGTCTTTCCATTAGAGCCAATCAGACGAATCAACAACTGAACAGGAGAACCATCACCATTCAAATCTGGAACAATCACCTCTGGATAGACAGGACCACCATCCGTCCAATAATAGGCGAATTTACTCTTGAGTGATTGATCAAAACGTTCATCGCTCTTATTATAGAATTCCGGCAAGCTGTTGCTAAGAGTAGCACCACGGTCATAATGCCATGTGGTAGATCCATCGGCCAAGGATAGAGGAACAACGTCGCCACATTCGGTAATATCTCCCGCAGCATCAACTGCACACAATTGAACAGCCAAATCGCTCATATTTTGAGCAAAGCCCATCGCCATGCGATAAGCACCAGGAATAACCTTTACCGGCTTGACATCATATCCACCGTCTGCATTCGGACGGCTATAGATGGGTGTGAAGTTCAACTGATAATGATTGGAAGAAACATCCTCGACTTCACAATTCAGCACAGTGTTGGCATGAGGATCCCAAACACCAGGCAGAGGTGTCCAGCCCTCGACAGCAAGGCTTGTCTTGAAATTCTTAAGATTTTCTGATTTGAAATACAAAGCCTTCTGATCAGCATCACAATACTCGTAGTTGCGGAATTCCTCGTGATAACGATAAACCAAGCGATTGTTTGGAATACGGAAAGACTTAACCTCATAGACAATACCATTGGAAAGTTCAATTGGATTGTCCAAATCCAACTCTTGAACTGAGGTACGCCAAATGATATCGTAAATAGATTTGATATCATTGTCGGTAGGTTTGGCAGCATCCATATTCGGAGTCAACTGCTCTGGGGTATATTTCTCACGATAGAAGGCTGCCTGAAGAATCCAGTTCTCCAAATCCTTATCGGATGTGTAACCCAAATAGAGGCTATCCAAAGAACCATTGCGACGTAACAATATCTTATCATCATACCCCCAAGCTTTCAGTTTTCCACGAGCTTCGGCCAGAGCTGCACTGATGACATCGTCGCTGAATACAAACATCGTACCCTTCAATGACTCATTCGAAAGGTTGAAACCTTTGGCATCGAAGAAAGCATTGGTATATACCAAAACCGAATCATAGATAGTATTACCCTTGTCATCAACACCCAGTACCTTGGAATGCTCACGATCGAAATAAGGTTCACCGCTAGACGAGGAAATCATCTGCTTGAATCGACTGAATCGGTCCGAATCAAGTTTGCTTTCCACATAATCCTGCATAGAAGTTGGCGTAAAGATCAGTTTATCGATGATGTAGATGAAACCATCTTGAGCCTTCACGACCTCCGAGAGGAATGACTGATTGAACTTGGTATGTCCAATGATTGTACCCTCCTGTGCAATACTATCCAAACCGACAGTCACATACTTATTATGCCACATGAGCAGACGGTCACCATCGTTCAGTTTCGAAGGAGAAATACTGATGTTGGTCACATGACTGCGCGCAACCTTAACTCTGCTTTCGGCATCTGGAGCCTCGAAGTTCTGATCACAAACAACGAGCAGCGTATGTAATTCTCCTGAATTAGGCATTTCTTCGTAGATTCCAGTTTCAGCAAAGAGGTTAGACATCTTGCTCAAATCGGCACGAGACTGGACATACTCAACAACGGTCTGATCAGTTGAAATCACATCGGTATTCACATTGTTTACATGACCGTTCTTGAAGTAAGGATCATTTTCCAGGTCATTGCAGGCAACAAGACCAAGCAATGCTATCATTCCTATATATAAATAATTCTTCATAGATTTATAATTGGCAATTAAACAATAGGGACATTACTCTATTGGAGTAAACGTGATGGCATCAAACTGCAACGAGAACTTCGAACTGGTAGATGCCGCCGGGTCCAGAACCACAAGTTTGAAAACATGCGAACCAGGTTCCTTGAACTCAACCTCATCATACAGGTCTGCAGAATAAACATCCGGCTGCAGCTTGGTAATCGTGGTGTAAGGAGCAGTCATTATCTCATTCTCTCCATCGACGGTCAAGCGCATCAACCCTCCCTTACAGTTCTTCAGCTGACGAATATCTGAATGCAGGGTTGTATAGGCCATTGAAACAGAAACACGATACTTGCCTTTGGCGATAGTTGGTGACTTCATCGAGACACTTCCCATGTAACCGACATTGATGACCAGACGATCCGAATGAAGACAATTCTTCAGGTTTGACTTGACGGTAGCGTATGTCAAAGCGAAATAATCCGTGTTGGCTGTTCCTTCTGGATTGACTTCAACCTCATAGCATTTCAAGCCTGTGAGAGAACTCAAATTCTCTTTGGTTGCATAGGATGCAGGCTGATAAATATATCCGTCTGCAATAACCTTGTTGCGAACCTCTGCATAGTCGGTCAACTCCCACACCACGGTAGTTGGTTTTGGCTCATAAACAGGCATCCAGCCTTTCAGATTATGCAGATAGCCATTGTTGGCGATAATGTCGGAATTGATTTTGTCCAATGACTGACCAGAAATATCGTCGGTATTGAAATAAAGAACGAAAGTAGTATCGTTCACCAAACCTTCTGGTCCCTCTGTAGTTTCGATCTTCTCGATAGACTTGCTGATCATCAGGATCTGATGTTCTGCCATTGTTTCCCAGATGCGAACGGTGTCCTCTCCCATCTCAAGGAATCGGCTGCTGGTGTATGGCATCTCAAACAAATGATACTCGACATACTGCTTCAGCAATTCATCATCAGTCATAGTGGTCGATGCAGCATGCTCTTTCAGCTTGTTCTTCAAATCCGACAACGACAGGATTCCATATTGAGCGAAGACTTCATCGGAAACATTGAGGACTGTATAGGAACGGGGTACAATCTCACGGCCTTTGACAGAATAGATGGTATCGGCCACAGTCGAAAGATCCTTGTTATAACCCGTTGCCTGCAGGGCAGCCTGCATAATCTGTGAGCCACCATCTGCAATCAGACGGTCATAAACGGTTTCTACCAAAGGCGACAGCACGCCATCTGCCACATAATAGTAGCCATTGGAGCAAACTTCGTAACCACGAGAGATATGGATAGGTTCCTTGCCCGAATTATTGACCATGAGGAAGCCAAGTTCAACCGTATCGACTTTGATACTAAGATATTCATTGAAATCACATTTATAGTTCAATTCGGAAACAATTGCCGTAAACTTCTCAGACAGTTTCAGAGAATCCTCATCGATTGTCATCGTGCGGACCATCGCCGTAGCATACGTCTTGCCAAGCTCCTCAATACCAGCGACGCCCTTCTGCTGATAGAAAGCACGAATTGCATCGTCGGTTGGGGCAAAATGGGTGTACTTATGGCTCTTGCCAGAACCGTCATACAGGGAATTCAATACCGAATAGTTCTCACTATAGACCAATACCTTGATCCATTCCTGAAAATCACCGGCATTTTCCAATGAGGTGGCAATCGGCTGAAGGTCCGACGAAACGTATGATCCCGTATTGTTATCCTCCGTTGTCCAAAGATCCGAATCACAGGATGAGGTCATCGACCACAAACAGATTCCTACCAATATATATACAAAATACTTCATAGTGCCTTATTTGTAATATGGATTTTGCTTCAATTTTTTATTACTGTCAATTTCTGACTTTGGAATAGGCAGATACCAAGCCCAACCATTCTGAAGGACAGACATCAACTGAGAGTCAGAAGTGGTGTTATTGTATTGGGCAATAGTTTGAATGGCTTGATTCATATAATATGCCTCACGCTGGCCAAAACCAGATTTATTATAGTTGGCATAGTCTTCGTCGTTGATATCCTCGACAGTTCCCTTAGGGGCAAAGTTCTCGTCATAACGAGCCAAACGCAGAATATCATACCAACGCTTTGCTTCGCCAGCGAACTCCATCTTACGCTGCTCCATTATCTCGGTCAAGATTGCTGACTGAGTCAAAGAGGAGATGGTAACATCAACATCAGAAGCATTGAGATCAACAAAAGAATTCAATCCGACACGATTACGAATACTGTTAATCAGTTCGATTGCAGAGATCCAGGAGCTTTCGCCCTTCATGACAAGCGCTTCAGCCTTCATCAGGAGAATATCTGCCATGCGATAGAGAATAAAGTTTGCATCGTTCTGAACACGGCTTGTACCAACATCTGCCACATCTGTACCACGGTACTTCCACAAGCCCAAAGGAACCGCACAAGAGACGCCCGATTGAATCTTTGTAATGGACAAAGAGGCAAAAGTAGCCAAATGGGTTCGTCCCAGTCTCTGTGTTACATCGAGTGTTGGATTCAAAGTCAAAACGGTTGCAGTTTCGTTCAACAAATCAACTGTAAACTGATCGGAAATAAGATAATTACTGGTAGAACCCGGTGCTCCGAACTTATTGGTAAAGTTGTTAGCCTTACCTTCGGTATTGTAATCATAATAAAGTTCGAAGATACTTTCGTTCGAAAGACCTGGATAGAATATCTCATACCATTGGCTCATCTCGGTCATAAAGGCAGGATGACGGGCATCGGTCGGTTCCAGAATCATATTGGCATATTGGATACACTCATCATAATCATGATTCCACAGACAAATATCAGTCATCAAGGCATAAAGTGCCCATTTGGTAGCACGACCTTTGGTCTGCCAATCTACCTCGTAGAAAGACTTGGCTGACTTGGTGCCCAAAGCGGCTAAAACGTCTGACTTAATCTGAGCAATAATCTCACTCTCACTCGATTTTGCAACCATCATGGGGGCATCATCATTCACATAAGCATCGATAATGAGTGGTACCTCCTTGTAGTTCTTGACCAAAATGCTATATGCCCAAGCTCGCTGGAAGTAAGCTTCACACAAATGCGACTGCATCATCGCATGATAATAGGTATTGTCCGATTCACTTACTTCCGGTGCATAGCGAAGGACAGAATTGGCCATCGAAATAACCTGATACAGCTTACTGTAATCACAAACACCCATGGTAGGCAAAAGATCGAAATCCTGAAGTTTGTTATCGTCAGAGCCAGAGGTGTTATTATAGAAGCATCCGCCTCGAAGTTCTCCCCATGTTATCAAAGTGGGTACTGCCTGACGCATATAGTAATAACCGGAAGCCACAACGCTTTCGACATCCTCTTTAGTCTTCCAGTAGTCTTCGGTTACCTGCTCGTTGTTTGGCAACAGATTCAACCAGTCATTGCAAGAAGTCAAGCCACCACCTACACCACCTAAGGTGAGAGATAGTATCAGAACTCTATACAAGTTTTTTAACTTATTATTCATAATCATTTGTATCAATTTTTCCTCCTCCCACTAAGGGGAGGCCGGGTGGGGTCTTAAAAATTAACGGTTACACCACAAGCAAAACGCTTGGTAACAGGGGTCTGTGAGCCATCCTTCACCAATTTGGTAGGAGATGATGGTAGCGCAACCTCAGGATTCTGTCCAGAATACTTTGTGATAGTAAACAAATCGTAACCAGTCACGAAGAAGGTACACGACTGAAGCATCGCTCTGTCCATCCACTTCTTAGGCATCGCCCAAGAAAGAGACAACGTCTTGATACGACAGAAAGAGGCCTTCTCAACAAATCGGTCAGAACCCAGATAATTGTAGCCCATGCCATACAGAGCGCGAGGAATATCGGTATTGTCACCCTCCTTACGCCAACGACGAAGCACAGCTGTACTCTGGTTGCTGGCTCCACGCATATTCTCCAAATCCATTCGGGCGGAGTTGATTACCTTCTGGCCCAAACGGAGATTGCAGTTAGCTGTAAAAGAGAACTGTCCGAAATTGCTTTTTGTATTGCCATAGCGGACATTCAGGTTACCACCACCGACAAAGATTGGATTGGAGTTGCCCAGATAGACGATATCCTTTTCGTCGATGACACCATCGTGGTTGACATCTTCGTACTTGGCATCACCTGGATAAACGCGGACTGTGCCATTACGCATGGTCACAACATCGCCATTGAAGTCACGCATCAGACTGCCCTTGGAATCATGAGCATAAGTATCTTCCGTATTCTGATAGACTCCCTTATATTTATAGCCATAGAATGAACCGATCGGATCACCCTCGACAATACGAACGGCATACGAGCCATTGCCGAACGAATAGTTCTCGGCGACCCAGTTCTTTGGGAGTTTCTCAATCTTGTTGATGTTTCGCGATGTATTCACGCTAAATTTAGCATTCCACATCTTTGTCTTGACGACATCGATATCGAAACGGACCTCATAACCCTTGTTCGACATTTCGCCAGAGTTCATGTACTTCAGCTTCGAATAACCGGTTGTAGAAGGAATAGCAACATCCTTCATCAAACAATCCTTGGTATATTTGTCATAGTAGTCGATGGTCATGGCATAACGGTCCATGATACGAATATCAAAGCCCAAGTCCCACTCTCGGCTACTCTCCCACTTCAGCTGATCCAACTGCATACGGCTTGGTGAAACGGCGCTCAAATTGCCGTAAGTGCCCAGGGTTGAATAAGCACCAAGATAACTATATCCCGAGGTTGGAGCATTACCAGACCAACCCAAAGCAGCACGCAGCTTACCGGTTGTCAACCAATCGGCATCATCAAACCAATGCTCTCGATCCACATTCCAAGAGGCGCCGAATGAAGGGAAGGTTCCAAAACGCTGGTTCTTGCCCATTGAAGAGTTTCCTTCTTCAGTCAATGAAGCCTGCACAACATATCGGTTATCGTAAGTATAATTCAGACTTTGAGTAAACTGAACCTTTCGGTTCTCGGAGTCACCCGAACCGGAGGATGCAACGACCGAACCGACAATTGGGTCTGCCAGATGAATCGATGCATTGCCGTATGTAACCTCAGACGAAGAGGATGAATTGCTGGAATCGACACGGCTGATTGCCGTCATCACGATATTATGTTTTTCGGCAATCGTTGCTATGTAAAGTAACTTGTTGTATAACTGAATGCCGAAACTATTGCTTGAAGACTCGACGGAACGGTTGGCATAGGAATCAGTCCAAAGAACACCCGTAGCGACTTGTGGCAAGAAGCTCTTGGTCGAAGAGTTCTTCATGTTCATTGTTACTGAACCATTATATGTCAAATGCTGCCATTCCTGCTTCAACGGAACTTTGTATTCCCAATTGATGGTGATCTTCTCGTTTCGCTCACGGACATTCTTATAGCCCTCTTTTGCCATTGCCAAAGGATTGATGGTACCTTTGGCCTTAGAATTTTCGTCCACACCAGAGAAAGAACCCTGGAAATTAGTTTGAGGCGTAAAGTACGACGAGGAAACGGTTCCATTGTCACCAATCAAATAAGGACTTTGATTAGGCATCTTGAGCTGAGCTGCGCCACGCACATTCTCGACAGCATTGGCATCGCGATCATAATCCGTATAACTGATATCGGTAAATACTCGGAACTGATTCGAGAACTTGTAGGTAATCTTGGCACTTGCGGTGATACGCTGAGCCTTTGTACCGATGGTTGTACCAATATCCTCCAATAATCCGAACGACATACGGTAGGTTGCTTTTTCTCCACCACCGTTCATACTAATGGAATTATCCAACTGCCATGCATTCTGACGTACTTCGTCCAACCATCTGGTATCGACGTTGTACTCGTTGTAATAACGATAGTTTGGATCTTGGAGCAACTCTTTGGTATTGAACAGCAAATCAAGTTCAGAAACAGCATTACCCAAGCCTTTGGCATTGGCGGCATTCCAGATAGCATCCTGAATCATGGAAATATACTGCTTACTGTTCAGCAATGGAATAGTGGCAGGTTCATCCTTGTAGGAGAACTTGCTCTGAAGGGTAAAATGAGTCTTGCCACTCTTGCCCTGTTTGGTATTAATCAAAAGTACACCATTAGAACCAGCAGTACCATAAATTGAGGTTGCAGCGGCATCCTTCAACACCTCGATGGATTCGATGTCGGCAGGAGAAATGTTCAAAAGGGCACCAAAGTCATCCTCGTTGGCAGAAGAAAAGTCAAAATCATCGCCGAACTTGGTGCTCGAAGGGATACCATCGATGACTACCAATGGTTCTGCGTTGGCAGAAAGAGTGCTGATACCACGGATTCGAATGCTGGATTTGGCACCAGGATCACCACCGAGCACAATATCGACACCAGCCATCTGACCCTGCAAGGCCTCTTCGATCGAAGCAACAGGCGCAATTTCGGTCAATTCCTCCATCATAACCTTCTGGGTAGAAGATGTCTGCTGAAGTTCAGTAATACCCAACTCACTACGAGTGATAGCTTTGGTAACAACCTCGACATCACCCAGCATCTTGGAATCACTCTCCAACGTTACATTCAATTTGGTCTGACCAGTATAGTCAAAAACCTGGGACTTCAAGCCGATGAAAGAGACTTGAATGCGAAGCCCCTTTCCGTCAGGGACATTAAGAACATAGTTACCATCGATATCGGTAACTGTACCCGTCAGTGTACGATTCTGCTGATTGATGACGACGACATTGGCACCAAAGATAGGTTCATTGATACCCTCCTCCATGATGACACCAACAATGGTCTTGTTCTGCGCCATGGCAAGCACAGGCAGAAGAATCAATAGCAGAGATAATATAATTTTATTTTTCATATCGTTACTTCAATACTTGGTCAATCATTTGGAATGCACCATCGCTGAATGCAAATGGTAAGTAGTAATACTTATCGACAAGCTGGACAGTGTTTCCTTCAGGTGCCGCATTACCAGACTTGTCTTCTTCAGACAAAGACCAGTTTACTTTGAGGCAAGTACCATCATCCATGATGTTGAGTTTGTAGGCACCTGAGGTGACAAAGGCACCCTTGGTTGCAGAACCCAGATAGGGATATGAGGTGAACAAAGCTCGGTCTGCAGTCACGAAATAGTTCAGCAGATAGGCTGCCAGCAATGACTTATTGGCGTCGGTCAAAGTTCCGCTGATGGCATAAGTACTCTCGTTGATCGATAATGCAGAACAACCAGGCAGACTCTTCAACGAAGCCTTGATAGCATCGTTGGTCGGTACAATGGCAAAGAAACGACAAGGTTCCGAAAGGAATCGGATAGTCTGACCACCGACGTTAACAAAAGAACCATTAGATACAAGACCTGACTTCTGAAGCAACTGCACAAAGCAGAAAAATGGATAATCACGGTCGTTGGTCATAGAGAGCATTGTTTCAAGATTATCGCCAGCAGCAGGCATAAATACGCCTGGATAATCGTAGGCATAAGTACGACCATTGCTCCAAATATCGCCATTTCCATTGCGATAGATCTCATGGAAACCTGACCAAACCTGTCCCTTGAAGGTTGGATTCAACTGTTCGTTAAAAATGGCATTGGTGGTTATCTGACCATCGCGAACGAACCAATAGTTGAACGAGGCATTGGTCTCGATTACTTGAGTTCCAGTACTTTTCAGCTCGGTGGCCTCTTGAGTAACATTCATATTGGCCATATTCTCCATGACACTCTCACTCATGCTAACAAACTCGCCAGTCTCCTGACTGAACTGCTGCAATGTGTAAGATACAGGAGTAGTATTGACATCGCAAAACAGACGCATAGCCGGATCATGATGAGAGAACTGGAATGTGTCAGGAATCAAAGCCACAAAACGAGCGTCCTTCGAAGCCATACTACCCAACTTCTTTGCTCCATTCAAAGCATAAAGATAAGGCAGATACTTCTGATCCTTGAATCCTGGGCCAGCTACTGACGAAAGTACACCTGGAACCTCCATCTTGTTACTACCATAGATCACACCATTGTTGCACAACACATTATAATCATATTCAGCTGGATCAGCATTGACATAAGTACCGAAAGACGAGACTGCCTGCTGTTTTTGCAAATAGTCAGGATAACACATCACAGAACTTATTGAATCTTTGGTCAGCTCAACATAACCAATACATTCATTCAAGAGAATCTTCTGAATGAATGGATTCAAATCATTGACAGAACGATAACCGCTTGAAGCATCCCAATACTCGCGGAACATCTTATCCAATGCCTGATCGGTAGGGATGAAGAGATTCCATGAATTGTAACAGTTCTCTGTAAATCCAGTATAACTTGGGGTCATCCACTCGTCTGCAATGTCCGGCAAATCAAGGAACTTGTGCAAATAGACCGGATGTCCAACGTTATCAGATTCTTCGGACGCAAACTCATAGCAGCTGTATTGGTCGAAAAGACTTTTTACAGCCTGATAGTTTTGATTTTTCGACAACTCGTCGTAGATAGTTTCCACTGGCTCTATCACATGATCGATGTGATAAAGATATCCATTGTCTGTAACCACAGCGGCTGTATCCAATACAGCGGCATTCATGACATTGAATCCGTTGGCCAAATGATTGGGGTTCCACTGTGTGTTCGGAAAGAAATAATTGTAATTGCTGGCAGCATCGATGCCAAGAGTAGCGAACAGTTTCTCTGAAAATACGGTAATATAACGGTCACGATGAATGACGTTCAATGAATCTGCATCGATAGAAGGATTCTCATTTTTGATTGTATATTCAGGAACAACGCAACGTGTTCGGAAACGGTTGTACATACCAGCATTTTCCATCAACTCTGTGGCAGATGCGCCATCTCCCTCCTTCGGACGGAAATTGGTCATTTTATCCCAATCCATTGCATAATACAGCAAGTGATAGGTAATCACCTCGTTCGTGTAATGTGGATCGGCATTATACATCTCGTCGATGCTTCCGTAGCCCTTCTCTTTCAAGAAAGACGCAAAAGCCTCATCAGTTGGAGCCAACACAGTCAGCAACTGACTATCGACTACATCGTTGTAGCCAATCAGCTGGATTCCTCGCAAAAAGGTTTTGTAATTACCGTCTTTCTGCAATACTTCCAATGCATTACCCACCAAGAAGTCTGGTGTCTTGTAATGCGAATCTTCGCTCAAATCATCTTTGCAGCCAGTAAACGCGAGAGATAACGCTAAGGTGGCCGACAAACCGATCAGATTTAGATTTGTTTTAGTAGTCATTTATTGTGTACATTAATTAATATATGCGCGCGTAAAAGGTGCGAAATCCTTTAACGGATCACGCACTTCTTGTCATTTACAATAAAGAGAGTTCCCTTGGCAGGAGTAACCAGACGACCCTGGAGATCAAAGATACAGTTCTGATTAAGGGTTGGGTTAACGTTAAGGTTCTCAATGCCCGAAGGATCATACTTGGTAGTTATGCTCAACTTTGGGGCATTGGTTGAAGAGGCTTTTTTGCCATACATCTGACCACCTGCAGCACCATTCGAATGAATGAAGATCACATAGTTCTGACCAGCCTCGTGCATCGCCTTCACAGCGGCAGTAGCATCCATGGTCTTGGTGGCATACGAACGCTTGACGTCGGTATAGGCTGCAACTACAGTACCAGTCTTGGCACAAAGCTCAGGAACATCGTCAACCGTATTGACACGAGGAGTGCCAGCTGGCATATAGTTGATGTCGATGGCACGGCCATCCTTCGAACCACCACAATTCACCGTCACGCTGTAGGTAGCGCTGGTAATCTCTTCGGCAGCAGGAATATCGAAGGTAAACTGGGTGTACGACTGAGCTGCCCATGAGACGTTTCCCCAGTTATTATAATAATGAGAATCCAAATCCAGGAACTTGCCAGCCTCATTGGCACCACCCTGTACGCTATAGGTGTGATCCAACACGGCATCGTAGCTCTGGGTAGTAATGGCACCACCCTGATACTCCTCACCTTCGTTCTTGACACGAAGCATACCATCCACGAGCAAGGTCGAGGTCTCCCACTCCAAGCCTTCGCCTGGTGTAGCAGGGAAGATCTCGAACGATTCTGCGGCTGTGGTGAAGCTCGAGTTCGAGAACACAGGAACAGCATCGCCCTTCTGGAACTCAAAGTCGCCCAAACGCACCATATCCAAGGTCAACTTAGCACCCTTCTCTACCGAAACAGCACCAGTCACAGTCAAACTGTTAGCAACCAACTTGCCGTTGGCATCTACTACCAATGGAATAATCAACTCACTACCGGTAGCCATCGAGAGGCCACCTTTGAGTCGAAGGGCTGAGCCATTGACCAGCGTATCACCAGGACAGAGAATCGCACCATCGGCCAAAGAGACACGGCTGGCAATAGAGCCCTTGCCCTTCAGCATAGCCTCCTTCTTGACATTGAATGCACCAGTTCCGCTATGTGTACCATTCACGATCAACGTACCGGCAGAAACGGTTGTAGAACCTGTATAGGTATTGTTACCGGTCAGACGCCAGTAACCAGTACCAACCTTATCGATGCTTGTCACGCCATTGTGACCCGAGTTCAGACCTGCAGGAAGATTGTTGATGACACCACGGAACTCTTCGTCGCTGTTAGCTGAACCTACATGCCAGATTGTTGTCGATCCATCGGTCTGCTTGCTTGAACCAATCAGCTGAGCTGAAGCATCGCCCGATATACCGCCGATATTACCGGTACCATTGGTGCCCCAGATAGCCATACGGGCATTGCCCTTCAGGTAAACCTGCGTGTTAGGCAGATTCCAGGTCGAACCACTGCACATGAACATAGAACCAGCCTCCGAGCTGATACCATTGGCAACAATCTTGCCAGTGAAGTTGGTCAGGTTAGCATCAAAATACTCACGAAGGTACGGAATCACGAACTCGATGGTACCTGCACCGGTCAACGCATTCTTGATAGAACAGTTGCGGTTTGGAGCATAATAGCTGTAAGTGCCCTCCATCGCCTCGATTGGGAAGGAATAAGTCTCGTAGTTCGAAGTCTCGCCCTTGGTCGAAAGTGTACCGCCTGCCAAGATAATCTTCGATGACTGTCCGATGCCAGCCTTAGCAGCCTCGACGGTCGAGAGGTAGAGTTTGCCGCCCTTGATGGTTGTTGCACCCTTGTAGCTGAAGAAATTGGTGGTAGGAACCTGAACAGTACCATTGCCATCGATGGTCAGATCGCCTGCGCCCTCGAAAGCGCCATTCATGGTCAATGTTGCGCTTTTGACCTCGAGGGTAGAGGCACTCTTGACCTGTGCATTACGATCAGTCGAGGCATTACCACCGGTGTAACGGTAAGTACCACCATCGAAGATCCAGTTCTGTGCGAAGTTCTTCGAAGCACCGATTGAAGACATCTCGCCACCATTGGCGATGCTATTGAACTCAAGCACACCGTCATACACAACGGTGGCACCTTCGTAACTGTTCTTATTATTAAGAATGAGTGTACCCGTTCCAGCCTTGTTCATCGAAGCCTCACCTCCAATAGAACCATTACCGCTCACGGTGATGATACCCTTGCCCGAAGCTACAACGTCGCTTGGTTTGATGACATCCTCCCACTCGAATGAAAGTTCTTCGTCGGTATGCCAAAGCAGAGACTCGCCCTCCAGTACAACAGTACTGTTAGTTACATCCGGATCGTACGAATCAATATCTACCAGATCAGCCTCAACAGGACGGGTGCTGACACGAGCAGTCGAATATTCAGAATATTGCGACTCGCCATTGTGTTGACCAAAGGCTCGTACGCGAACATTATAAAATACACCACTCTTCAGGTTCTGAAGCACATAAGAGGTGGCATTGGCTGCAGTACGACCTGCCAAATTATAATCGGTTGTTCCCTCCTCTGCATATTCGATTTCGAAACCATCCTCCTCGAAGGTATAATCTCTCCACGAGAGAGTGATAGTCGTAGTGGTCGATTTGCTGGATGCCACAGTAATAGGCTGACGCAGGAAGTACTGACGATCATCGACCGTAATCGAGTTAATATAGTTCTCGATGTTCAGATAACCATTGGCAGCTACTACAGTAGCATCGTTCTTGCTCTTGTCAGTACCATTGGCATCCTCCCATGCGTCAGGCATGCCGTCGCCATCGGTATCAACAGGCTTGCTGCCTTTCCACCAGTTCCAGCTCGAAGGAATGCCGATAGCCAACGAACCCTCGTCGCTGATCAGCGCGCCCAACTTACCGAACGACATCAACTCATCGACCATATAGCAGTCGCTCTGATCACGATATGGGAGCGAAGCACCTACAGTTGGGATATTCTTCTCGAGCAACTGATTGCCTGGATAGAGTTCCAGCGCTGGATAGTCGTATGGGGTAGCCTCGCGAGTTGCAGCTGAATATTTGGTAATCTCGAACGGATTGAAGATACCGTCCTTGTTATTGTCCTGCCAGTTATCTACGCCATAGCAGTGGAAGTCGGCATTAGCACCTGTGAATGCATCTGCACTAGCGCCGGTGGAATTTCCATTGATGAAGAGATTGGACTGGATATTCACATAACTCTTGCCCTCGGAGTCACCTCCCATGATGTAGGCACCATTCGACCAGTTATAGACGACGTTGTTGGCATATTGGTTGATACCCTTGATCTTATTGTTACGGGTAGAGTTATCGCAATAGAAGTTACGGTACAGGGTAATCTGGTCAGCCTGGATCAAACCGCCAGCCGAGTGAGTCATGAGGCCCTGACCGAAGATACAGTTCTGCAAAGTGATGGAACCGATAGCACCCTTGCCATCTGGGTTGATGGAGAAGGTCTCATCCTGTCCCCACGAGAACGAACAGTGGTCAAAGATCATGTTCGTACCACTGGCGATACCGGCACAGTCCTTGCCATTGGTTCCGCCCTTACCCATACGGACACGCAGATAGCGGCAGATGATATTGTCGGAACCTGAGAAACTGACGCCATCGCCATAGACGGTGACACCCTCGCCTGGGGCAGTATGTCCTGCAACGTAAAGGTTCTTGGCAAATACGATTCGACTGTTGATTTTGATGATACCCGACACATCGAAGACGATGATACGGTTAGGCTGGCTCACTGCATCACGCAATGAACCGGTTCCGGAATCATTCAAGTTAGTAACATGATAGACTGTAGGGGAAGAGGATGCACGAGCACCTTTCGCAAATCTACCCCAACCCTGCGCACCAGGAAAGGCCACCTGGTCTTCGGCCACGGTTGCAAATGTTGTAGCTGCAAAAAGTAGCAGCATAGCTGTTTGTTTGACAAGCATGATATAATATATTTAATTCAAAGTTTCAAATAATACCCAAAACCTATTTTAAGTGCGCAAAAATAATCACTTTTTCTTATACACCCAAACAAATACTAATTTTTCTTAACATTTGAAACGATATTTTACACTTTCATCAAGAAACAATTCCTTTTTGCACCCTATTTTTTCATTAAAATACATTAACAAGCAAAGAAAACCATCAGGTAAAGTGCCTTCCGAAGATGCCGATTCGAACTCCCACGAACGTAAAGTCTCTTCCGAAGGTTACGATTCGAACTTGCACGAAGATAAAGTTCGTTTCGAAGGGTTAAGATTCAAACTTGCACGAACGCGGAGTTCGTTCGGAAGGCGAAGATCCGTACTTTCATTGGCGTGGAGTCGTTTCGGATGGCGAAGATGACGAAAAACTTCGCACACAAAAACAATAATAACTTATTATGCGCGTTAATAGAATACATTTGCGCAATAGAATGTCACACAAAAGAAAAATCATACTGTCCGGTTTCTTATCGACTCTCCTGATCGGGAGTGTCGCATTGGCTGTCGAAGAGGATGAGGATTCACGATGGACCGTTGCAAGAACAACGCCCAAAGACATCAAAGAACTTGAGGAGAAACACCCTGGCGACCTACGTACTCCCAAGAACATAACAGAGTCGATCGAATACGACTGGAAAAACGACCGTTATCTGGTCAAAACCAAGATTGGTGACCAACAGATCGGTTACACCATCCCATTGTCGAAAAAAGAGTACATGAGCTACACCGAACGTGCCGTTCGTGCCGCCTATTTCCGCGATCAGAACAACAAAGCCTTCGAGGAATATGAAGGTGGATCTGGTCTCGACCTGCTCGACATGTCGTTCAGCCTGGGTCCTGCCGAGAAGCTTTTTGGCAAAGGTGGCATTCGTGTCAAGACACAAGGTTCAGCCTCTCTGTCGATGGGCATGAAGCGAAACAAGATCGACAACCCAACGCTCTCGCAACGTGCGCGGGACCAGAAGACCTTTGACTTCGACGAGGATATCCAGTTGAACATGACGGCATCGGTTGGCAGCAAGATGTCGTTCAACTTGAACTACAACACCGAGGCTACATTCGATTTCGATGCCAACCAGTTCAAATTGGCGTTTCAGGGCGACGAAGATGAGATCATTCAGGACCTCGAAGCCGGTAATGTGTCGATGACTACGGGCAACTCTCTCATCACCGGCGGACAATCGCTGTTCGGTATCAAAAGCAAGTTGAAGTTCGGAAAACTAAATGTTACAGCCCTGCTGGCCAAACAGCAATCCACCAGCAAAAGCGTCTCGAGCAAAGGTGGTGCCACCAAGCGTTCGTACGAAATTCAGGCAGACCAATACGACGAGAACCGACACTTCTTCCTGGCGCAGTATTTCCGCGACACCTACGATCAGAACATGTCGCACCTGCCACTCATCTCTTCGGGTATCGAAATTACCAAGATCGAAGTCTGGGCAACCAACAAACGAGGCTCGTTCGACAATGCCCGCCATATTCTCGCCTTCATGGACTTGGGCGAATCCGACAAAATCGGAAACACCAACATCTGGACAGCACAAGGTTCCAGTTATCCGGACAACCGCTCGAACGATCTGTATGCAACCATCACCAGTTCCTATAGTGGCATTCGCGACATCACGAATGTCACCACAACCATGTCTGCCCTCGAAATGCAGGGATGTACCGGTGGCACCGACTACGAGAAAGTAGAGTCTGCCCGACTGCTGTCAAGCAGTGAATATACACTCAACAGCAGTCTCGGTTACATATCGCTCAAGACCAAACTCGACGACGACATGGTACTTGCCGTCGCTTTCCAGTACACCAAAGGCGGCAAAACCTATCAGGTAGGTGAATTCTGTACCGACAATGCCGGCAACACCACCCAGACCCTGGTCGTCAAATTGCTGAAGGCTACTTCCGGCAATCCTTCTACCCCACTTTGGGACTTGATGATGAAGAACATCTATTCGTTGGGGGTCACCAACCTGCAGAAGAACAACTTCACGATCCAGGTGCAGTACCTGAGCGATACCGTTGGTGTATATACCAACTTCATCAACGAAGGCCCGGTTGCCCAGCAACTGCTCATCAAAGTCATGAATCTAGACCGATTGAACGGCAATCAGGAGAGTCATTCCGATGGCCAGTTTGACTTCGTGCCGAGTTATACGGTCAACCCATCCACCGGACGAATCATCTTTCCAGTCGTTGAACCGTTCGGCAGCCATCTGGCAAAAATGCTGGGTGACCAATCGTTGGCAGACCGCTATTGCTATCAGGAACTTTATGACAGTACCCTGACGGTAGCTCAACAGGTGGCAGAGAAGAACAAATTCCGACTGAAGGGCGAGTACGTAGCTTCGAGTGGCGCTGAAATCGATTTAGGGGCAACCAATGTAGCTCGTGGTTCGGTGGTTGTTACTGCCGGTGGCGCAACATTGGTTGAAAACAGCGACTATACCGTCGATTATAACATGGGTATCGTAACCATTCTCAACGAAAACATCATTGAGAGTGGAACTGCAGTCAATGTTAGTCTTGAAGATCAGGACAACTACTCACTGCAACGCAAAACGATGATGGGCGTCGATCTGCAGTACGAATACTCGAAAGATATCCAGTTCGGTGCCACCCTTATCAATCTGCACGAGAAGCCATTGACCAAAAAGGTCACCAATACCGACATTCCGATCAACAACTCAATGTACGGCTTCAACTTCAAGTGGAACAAGGACTTCATGTGGCTCACCAATGCCGTCGGCTCTATTCCGTGGATCAAGGCGACGGCTCCATCCAATTTCTCTATCCAAGGAGAATATGCTCAACTGGTAGCCGGCCACAGCGATCAGATCGGCAATGCTGGCAATGTCTATATTGATGACTTCGAGAATTCCGAAACCGCATTCAGCATCTCGTCTGTCAGCCAATGGCAATTGGCCTCTACCCCCTACGAAGATGGTAATGCACAGTTCCCAGAGGCCTCTCTCAACAACAATATCGACTATGGCAAGAACCGTTCACTCCTCTCGTGGTACAGCATCGAACGACTCTTTACGTCACAGTCGAGCAGCATGACACCGGGACACATCAAGAACGACCTCGAACAACTCTCGGACCATCGTGTACGTCAGGTGAACTACGACGAGATTTATCCGAACAAGGAACTCGCTTACGGAGAAACCGGCATTCTTGACATTCTGAACCTAACTTTCTATCCGACTGAACGTGGCCCATATAACCTGGACACCGAAGGAATGGATGAAACCGGACATCTCACCGATCCGATCTCACGCTGGGGTGGTATCATGCGGAAGATGGATGTTACCAACTTCGAGAATGCCAACTACGAATACATAGAGTTCTGGCTCATGGATCCTACCCTAACCGCAGGAAGGAACGATAATCAAAACCCAAACCATAACCCTAACCTTAACTATCAGGGTGGTGATCTCTATTTCAACCTTGGCGAAATATCGGAAGATATCCTCAAGGATGGCATGAAGAGCTTTGAGAATGGTCTCGATGCTGAGGGTGATACACTTTATATTACCAATACCGTATGGGGACGCGTAAGTCGCCGCGCTTCGACGGTCTATGCCTTCGACAACAACGCCTCTTCGCGCAAGAACCAAGATGTCGGTCTCAATGGCTTGAAAGATGCCGATGAGCTAACATTCAGCACCTATGCCAATTACCGCGATGCAGTATTGGGAATCATCAACGATTCGACCAAACTGGCTTGGGAAAAAGATCCGTTTTCTCCGCTGAACGATCCGGCAGGTGATGACTTCCACTATTATCGCGGATCGGACTATGACCGAGCCCGCGCTTCGATTCTTGACCGATACAAGCACTACAACGGAACCGAAGGCAACAGCAAAAACGCCGACGAGAGTTCGGAACGTTACGCAACAGCTGCCACCAGCAAGCCGGATGTCGAAGATATCAATGGCGACAATACGCTCAATGAGTATGAACGCTACTACCAATACCATATCTCGCTTCGCCCTGAAGATATGGTTGTCGGCCGTAACCACATAGTCAGCATCAGCGAATCGGCCCCCAATCTGCGTAATGGCAAGAAGGAAACAGTCAGATGGTTTCAGTTCCGTATTCCGATTTCGGATTACGACAAGAAAGTGGGTGCCATCCAGAACTTCAAGTCAATACGCTTCCTCCGTATGTATATGACCGGTTGGGAACAAGAACAAACCCTCCGTTTTGCAACCCTTGAGCTTGTACGCAGCGACTGGCGAAACTATACTGCCAGCCGACTGACTGATCGTGGATATGCAGTTGCAGGAACAGGTACACTCTCAACCGGAACAGTCAACATCGAAGAGAATGCAGGCACTGCTCCTGTCAACTATGTTCTGCCTCCAGGCATTGACCGTGTTGTCGATCCAGGACAGAGCACCTCAACACAGTTGAACGAGCAGGCCATGGTGCTTGATGTTTCGGACCTTGAGCCACATGATGCCGTTGCTGTCTATAAAAATTCGGGACTCGATATGCGTCAGTACGAAAAGATCCAGCTCTTCGTGCATGGCGAAGCATTGATGAACAACGATACCCATCTAAACGATGGTGACCTGAGTATCTTCATTCGTCTGGGCTCCGACTATAAAGACAATTACTACGAATATGAGGTGCCGATTCACCTCACCCCTGCAGGATTATACAATAACAACAGCAGTACCGACAGGAAGAAGGTCTGGCCAGATGACAATATGATCAATCTGTCGCTCGACAAACTCACAAAACTCAAGAAACAACGCAATACCGAGAAGCAAGGAAACCTCTCGGAAGTTTCGTACACTACATTATACAGTAAATACGACGATGATGCCCGCGCCAACAAGATGACGGTTATCGGTAATCCTACCCTATCGGAGGTTTCGGTAATCATGATTGGTGTCCGCAACAACGGAAAGGCGGTCAAGAGCGGTAAGGTGTGGGTTAATGAACTGCGCCTTAACGGCATCGACGAAGGTGGAGGATGGGCAGCACGTGGCAGCGCAACCCTGCGTGTTTCGGATCTGGCCACCCTCAACGCTTCGGGCAATTACACCTCCGTCGGTTGGGGTAGCATCGATCAAAGTGTTGCCTCTCGTACTTTGAACGAAGATTGGCAGTACAATGTCTCCGGACAGACGGACCTCGGCAAATGGTTGCCTCAGCAGCTGAAACTTTCGGCTCCATTCTACTACAGCCGAAGCAAGTCTGTAAGCACGCCGAAGTACGACCCATACAACGAGGACTTGCTGCTTGAAGAGACGCTGGATTCCTATAGTACAGAACGAGAGAAAGACTCTATTCGTTCCCTCACCCAGACGGTTGAGGAGGCCACTTCCATGTCTTTGACCGGTGTGAAGTTCAATGTGAAATCAAAAAAAGCCAAGCCTTGGGATCCTGCCAATGTCTCGATGTCGTACGCGCAGAACCGCAAAACCGGCTCCGACCCGACCACCGAGTATGAGAAAGATGATTCCTATCGTGCATCGGTCAACTATCAGTACAGCCCGTTCTTCAAACCTTGGCAGCCATTTGCAAAAGGAGATGGGAAAAAGGAAAAAGTAACAAAAGAACAAAACAACAAAACAACAAAACAACCAAACAACAAAAAAACGAACAGCAAGTTCCTCTCCGACTTCCAACTCAACTGGTTGCCAAACAGCATCAGCATGTCGAGCAATTGGAATCGAACATATCACGAGGAGCAATTGCGTAATATCGAGACTTACGAATCGGATTATACCATTCCTGTCACTTATACCAAGACCTTCACTTGGCTGCGACAGACCTCGATAGCATGGGATTTGACCAAAGCGATCAAATTGAATTTCAATTCGGCAACCAATGCACGAATCGATGAACCGGAAACTCCGGTCAACAAATATCTTTATCCGGACGAGTTTGAAGCATGGAAGGACACCATTTCCATGCAGATATGGAAACTTGGCACGCCGGTTGACTACAACCAGACATTCGACGCCACCTGGAATATCCCAATCAACAAGATATCGTACACCGACTGGATTACAGCTTCGGCCCGATACAAGGGTACATACCAATGGAATCGAGGTACTCGCATCAACTCCGAAACGGAAACCGGCAGTTCGCTCCAGAATCAAGGCAGCTGGCAAGGAGATCTGAAGTTCAACCTCGAGACACTCTACAACAAATCCAAGTTCCTCAAAAAGACGAACGAACGGTTCAAAACCAAAAGTACCAAGAACATCTCGAAAAACAAGAAAGTTCCTGCCAAAAAGAAGGATCCCAAGAGTTTCACAAAGACAATCGAGCTGATGCCCGACAGCATCATTGAGGTCGAACACAAACTCAACACGAAGAGGTTCACGCTTTCGGCCAAGGACGAAGAGGGCAAATCCCACCAGATCAAGTTCAAGAAAATCAATGCCAATACCATTCGCATCAAGGGAGCAGACAGCCTCAAGCTGAACCTCTCGATCAAACCAGACAAACCGCTGGACGAAGAAAACTGGTACAAGAACGCACAGATGGCTACCCGTTTCCTGATGATGGTGCGCAACGTCAACATATCGTATAAGCAGACGCGCGACACCTATCTGCCCTCCTACAAGCTGAATGCTGGAGATTTCTTTGGACAGAACAATTCCGGATCGTCTCTGGCTCCAGGTTTGGCTTTCGCATTTGGATTCGAAGGTGGAGAGGATTTTACCCAGAAGGCTATCGACAACAATTGGCTCTTCGTCAACGACTCTCTCACTACCCCTGCTGCATACAGCCTGACACGTGATTTAAACTACGGAGCTACGCTCGAACCACTTCCGGGCTTCAAGATCAACCTGACTGGTACTTGGAAACATACCGAGAAACAGTCCCATCAGTTCATGTTCGCCGATCTATGCGCTACCAAGTCAGGTTCTTTCCAAATGACAACCATTGCACTCGGTTCGAGCTTTGGTGCCGGTAAGAACAAAGACAAATACAGCAGCAAAGCTTTTGAACAGTTAATCAAGAACCGCGATATCATCTACCGGCGCATTCTCGACCAATACGTGGGAACAAACTATCCGACCGGTGGTTTCATGGCCGATCACCCACAACAGGCAGGTACCCGTTTCGCCGGTAATCTTGGCGAAAGTCGTCTTAACTCAAGCGATGTCCTCGTTCCTGCATTCCTCTCTGCCTATATGAATGGCGGTGAAGCCTCTTCTGTCAGTCTTTCAGCCTTCCCGAAGATGTGGAAGTCTCTGCCGAACTGGAAAGTCCAGTACGATGGCCTGCTGCAGCTCTTCCCGAAGCTCACAGACTATTTCAAGACACTGACATTGAGCCATGGCTACAACTGTACGTATGCCGTAGGCAGCTACGCCAGCTATACCAACTACGTTGAAAATGAACAAGGATTGGGCTTCACTCTCGATGTCGCCAACGACGTTCCCGTCCCATCTTCGGAGTTCAACATATCGACCATAACGCTGACCGAAAGTTTTGCTCCTTTGATCGGTCTCAACGCCACGCTCATCAATGGTATCACAGCCCGTTCGGAATACAAACAGACACGGTCTGTCTCGCTCAACATGTCAGCCGCACAAATCGTCGAGAACATCTCAAAGGATCTTACTTTTGGCACAGGCTACAAGATTGCCAATTTCGGCACTAAGATAGGAATTCCTGCCCGCACAGGTGCAAAAGAGAAGAATGTGAACCACGATCTGAACATGAAACTTGATTTCACCTTCAAGAATCAGCTTGCCCTGTTGCGCAAGATTGAAGACCGATACAGCGAAGCTACCTCTGGTAACACGGCCCTCAACATCAACTTCTCGGCCGATTACCAATTCTCGAAGATGCTCAATCTCAAGTTCTATTGGCAGAAGCAAATCAATAAACCGCTTGTATCCACCTCCTATCCGACCGTCAATACAGATTTCGGTCTGAGTCTGAGTTTTTCTCTTACACGCTAAATTGCTTCACCATATTTAATAACATGGTGCAACTATGCGTAATAATTCGGCGTAAAAATCATCGAAAAAGAAAATTCTCGTCATTATTTCCCCTTTTTGCCTTGCTTATTGCCCGATTTATATGTTGCGCAACATATTAAGCAACAAAAATCGAGAAAATTGCGCACTTTTTTGATTTTTTTCGGGAATTTATTTGGAGAATAGAAAAAAGTGACCTATCTTTGCATCAACAAAACAAAAGAACATTCAATCTTTTGTTACTATATAGCAAGTGTGTATTATAAAGTTTAGCCCAAATGTAATAGTGTTTATTTTATAAAATGTGATTTAGGTAATAGAGTTCTTCAATCTACGGATTGAGATCAAGAATGTTTAGTAAATGTTTTTTCAAGGAAAAGAGGGATTCGTGAGAACCTCTCTTTTCCTTTTTATATCTATTACTCAAGTTTCGCAGGCTCAACTTGAAAGTAGTAAAAAGGCTTTTAAGAGGAGTAAAAGGGGAGTAAAAATGACATTTGAACCAGATATCAAAACGTTTTTATCCCCCAAAAAAGACGCGACAATCATTTGTATCGTCCCTTTTACTACTTTTTTACTACCCTTTTACTCCCTTAACTACAGAGAGTAAGCAAGTTATTACTTGCGAAACTCGAATCTATTACTCGATAATATCACGTAGCTGAAGCAGATAGGCAAGCGACCAATCCTGATCGTTAGAACATGGATTAGCGAAATGTGCTGCCTTGCCATCGACATAAGCAGGATAATGGAAAGTGGCAAAACCATGCCCTTGGGAATCGAAATTCACAAGATTGGCGAGCAGGATGCCTTTGGCTCTTTCACGATAAGTCGAATCACCCGTAATCTCAGAGAAGAGAGCAAAGGCCTGAGCGGTAATACAAGTCAAGTGATGAGGAAGAACATCGCCCCAAACCTGAGGAAGCCCCATCCTGTAACCTTCGGAATGAAGAATGGCAATATCATTCAGATGCGACGAAGGCTGGTGACCATTGAAGGCTTCAAGCACAGGCATCATGCGATGAACTGCCGAGAGATAGTCTGCATTTTGCGTCAGAAGATACATTTCACAAAGGAACTCGACACATGGGGCAACTATGCTCTGTCCAAAATTCACCTCCGTCTTAGGATAATCGAAATTATTACGAACATAAAAATCTGCCACCTTGATGAAATCGGACAAGAGCGTATCGGCTTCTGCGGTCATTCGGTTTTCGCGCATCAAAGTGATCAGCTTACGTGCCGGCACACCAATAGCATACAACTCGTACCCCCCATTTTCATACTGGGCACGCTGGGTACGATAAGCATCAATCAAGAACTGCTTCTTGTGCGTAACTTCGAACATCTGAGCATAGAAGTGAGCCACCCATGGATAATTATAAAGGCGATGATCGTCTGTATGATTGATCGTGCCCCAGGTCTTATAACTGCTATTCTGCAGTTTGTGCAAAAAGTCCGAATACAGTTGTAACGAGACACCCAAATGACGTCTATTCATATAGGTAGAATTCGGATGCTGGTTGACATAGGCCGCAAAATAGGCCATGAAGACACCCATACCAAGACGTTCCCTACCTTCGTTCACATCAACACGCCCTTCGATGTTGTCCTGATTCAGAACAATACTATTGGATGCGCGGTCGAATGGAAGATAAGCGCCATAGAGAGGATTATATTCCTCCTTGATCTGTTGATGCTCGAAAATAAAGTTAGCACGGGCATCGATCAACCGATCGAGTCCAAGCACGCCAACTGCCTCAAGATGTGTGGGCTTACCTTTGGCAAAAGAGAGCGGCACTCGAATATCACCAGTCTGCTGGACAGCGTAGGACTGCTTGGTTGTTTGTGTCTTGGAGATAATCTCAATGTTTATTGTATCGCCCAGAACGGCCGTATATCGGTCGGCCTTGACTCGGATACCACCTTTGTCAACCATCTTCTTGAAGAAGTCTTCTTCGCCTTGATGAGCAAAGACTCTCCAGCGCAGGACATAGAATCGACCGGGTAAGAGTGTGAACTTCTCGGGTATCAGGCCAATGATGCCACGAGTATTGCACCCCTCCTTGTCTGTACCACGTTGATTGATGGCGTAATTGACGATAGAGCCCTCTTCGATCATTATGCCCAGATGAGGACCTTCGCCATTCATTCGCAACGCATAAGTGTAGGCAGCGCGATCGCCTGCCCAAATATGGGCATGGCAACGTTTGTTCAAACAAGTAAACGCATCTGGGTAATTATCGTTCCAAGGCGTATAGATCTGGACTGTAGATAAGTCAATGGCCTTTTTACCGGCATTTTGGAGGACGTAAGTTTCGACCAGGTCGTCACCCTCCTGTTTGCGGGTTACTTTGACCTTAAGACCTGCGACTGGCGAACCATCCAGATTAGCAACTGCACCCCATTGGAACTGACTGTCAATCCATCGGTATTGGGTACCATCCGTTTGTACCAACCAATTCATACTGCTTTTATCACCAACAACAGAAAGATGATTGATTCGGTCTGTCTGCGAATCGATTTGATACTGGACCTTTTGGGCTAAACACGAAAGAGAGAAGAGGGAGGCACATGCTGCCAACACCCATGATTTGACCTGACTCATAAATAATTTGATTACAAACGGGGCAAAGATACGAATTATTTTCGTATTCAGCAAGAAAAATGTCCAAAAAAGCGAAAAGAAAAGAGGGGTTCTCACGAATCCCTCTTCTTTTTTAATGAAAAAACATTACTAACAAAAACATTCGGTTTTAACCTAATCTCTTTTGATTTTCTACCTAATACAATTTTACATCAAAACAGAGAACGATGTAAATTCACATTTTCCGGTGCAAAGATAGGGCACAAAAACGAGACTACCAAATTTTTTCGTAAAATAATTGGCTAATTGTATAAAATTACCCTAATTATTTTCGTTTTTGGGGCGAAAGAGCATACTTTTTGTACGCTATAGATTAAAAAACGGCAAATCCATAGGCAGGTCCGAAACAAAAACAGATAGGACACGACATCTATTGGTGTCGTCCCTTCTATAGCTTTTTCTCACCTTTTTTTCCTTTTACTCCCGGAATCTGAAGATATCATTCAGAAGCAGATAGAAACACCATCTCGCGGCTCTTCATTATCGTATTGAGACTCATCAATCTCAAACTGTTCCAAAGACAACCTACCCTCCTCCATGACCGCATAACTGAAATGCTGAATCCAATCACCGATGATCATCAGTCGAGTCTGTCGTGACATCATAAGGTCTAACATAATGTGTCTGTGACCAAAAATAAAATAATCAGGAGCCGGGTTTTGCTTTATGTAGTTTTTGGCAAAAATAACTTGGTGTTCTTTATCTTCACCCAGGAAATCCGGAAACTTCTCGCCAGTCTCCCTACTGTGCGTACTCCACTTGTGAGCAAAGGCAGTTGCCAAATCAGGATGAATCCAACTGAACATACGTTGACAAACACGGCTATGAAAGAAGCCGTTCATACACTTGAAGGCAAAGGTATCATGTCCCAAACCATCGCCATGAGCCAGATAGCAGTTTTTTCCCTGTATCTCGAAAATGCCACCTTCATGATGAACTTTGGCACCCGTCTCTTTCTCGACATAATCGAAGATCCAGATATCATGATTACCGGTAAACCAATGCACTTCGATACCTGCATCCGTGAACTCACCCAGTTTCCCCAAGAAACGGGTAAAACCTCTCGGAACGACGTATTTGTACTCGAACCAGTAGTCAATAACATCGCCCAGCAGGTAGAGTGCCTGACAGTCTGATTTGATGCTATCAAGGAAACGCACCACCCTCCGCTCGTAATCCATAGGATTGTCGAACGTACGCGCTCCCAAGTGCATATCGGAGATGAAATAGGTTTTCATAAGAATCCTAACTCCAGTTTGGCCTCTTCGGTCATCATGTCCTGGTTCCACTCTGGCTCAAAGACCAATTCCACTTCGCAGGAAGAGACCTCACGGAGACCCTCCACCTTCATACGAAGATCTTCCATCAGAAAGTCACCTTCAGGACAAGATGGTGCGGTCAAAGTCATCTTGATATGCACGTGGCCACCCTCCTCTACATCGATTCCATAGATGAGTCCGAGATCATAGATATTAACTGGAATTTCTGGGTCGTAAACAAGCTTGCAAACGTCCACAACCTCATTTTGTATCGCTAAAACTTCGTTTTCTGTCATTTTATCTTTGTTTTTTGGTGCAAAGATACACTTTTTTTCGGTAAAAAGTACAAGATAATCCATTTTTTATTATCTTTGCAGCGTATTTTTTATATAATGTATATAATCTTTTCGAATAAATAATGGAAATTGAACAGCAATTAGCAACCGGCGTGGTTGCCGCAGTTAAGGCTCTGTACGACGTAGAAATCGCCGACAAGCAGGTGCAGGTATCCCCTACCCGTAAGGAGTTCGAGGGACACTTGACCGTGATGGTTTTCCCTTTCATGAAGCAAACCGGCAAGAAGAATCCAGAAGAACTGGGTAAAGAGATTGGCGAATGGTTAGTAGCCAACGAGCCAGTAGTCGGCAAATACAATGTAGTGAAAGGTTTCTTGAACCTCACCATCAATGCCTCATCTTGGTTGGATAAGTTGAAAGGTATTTACAGCAACGAGAATTATGGTGTTCAGCCCGTCACCGAGCAGTCGCCTTTGGTGATGATCGAATACTCTTCGCCAAACACCAACAAGCCACTCCACCTCGGACACCTTCGCAACATTCTTTTGGGTTGGTCCTTGAGCCAGATCATGGAGGCCTGCGGCAACAAAGTTGTCAAGACCAATATCGTCAATGACCGTGGCATTCACATCTGCAAATCGATGTTGGCGTGGCAGAAGTGGTTCGATGGAGCAACTCCAGAGAGTGCAGGCAAGAAAGGCGATCATCTGATCGGTGATTGCTATGTAGCATTCGACAAGCATTTCAAGGAGGAGGTCAAGAATATTCTTGCCAACGATCCTGAAATCCAGAATATCGTAGATACAGATCCAGAAAAGCAGACAGAACTCCGCAAGGCTGCAGCTGAGGCTAAATCTCCATTGATGCTCGAAGCTCGCGAAATGCTGCGCAAATGGGAGGCTGCAGATCCTGAAGTACGTGGATTGTGGGCAAAGATGAACGAGTGGGTTTATGCCGGATTCGACGAGACCTACCAGCAAATGGGTGTTGGCTTCGACAAGATCTATTACGAATCAAACACCTACCTCGAAGGCAAAGACCTCGTCCTTGACGGACTGAAGGATGGTAAGTTCTTCCGCAAGGAGGATGGTTCCGTTTGGGCAGACTTCACCAACGAAGGCCTTGACCAGAAGCTTCTGCTCCGCAAGGATGGCACCTCGGTTTACATGACTCAGGACATCGGAACCGCCAAGTTGCGTTACCAGGATTATCCAATCGACAAGATGATCTATGTGGTGGGCAACGAGCAGAACTACCACTTCCAGGTTCTCTCACTCCTCCTCGACCGCATCGGCTTCAAGTGGGGCAAGGATCTTGTACACTTCAGCTATGGTATGGTTGAGTTACCTAATGGACGTATGAAGAGCCGTGAGGGTACCGTAGTTGATGCTGACGACTTGATGGCCTCTATGATCAACGATGCCAAGGAGGTCAGTTCAGAACGATTGGCAGACATGACCGACGAGGAGAAGAACAACGTCTATCGCATCATCGGTCTCGGTGCTTTGAAGTATTTCCTCTTGAAGGTGAACCCAATCAACAACATGGTCTTCAACCCAGCAGAGTCAATCGACTTCAACGGCAATACCGGACCATTCATCCAATACACTCACGCCCGCATCAAGTCTGTCCTGCGCAAAGCTGGAGTTGAAAGTGCGCAGTTAAGTGTAGAGAATGACGTTGAGGTCAGCGAGAAGGAACAGACCTTGATCCAGAAACTTGTGGATTTCGAAGGTGTTGTTCTTCGTGCCGGACGCGAATACAGTCCTGCTCAGATTGCCAACTATGCCTATGAGTTGGCCAAGGAGTACAACCAGTTCTATCACGATACTCCAATCATGAAGGAGGAGGACGAACAGAAGCGTCAGCTCCGTCTCGTACTCTCGGCCTGTGTCGCTCGTGTCATCAAGACCGCTATGCGACTGCTTGGCATCGAGGTACCAGAAAGAATGTAAAGACTATGGAAACATTAGACGAACAAATGGCGCAAGCCGAAGCCCTCGCTCAATACGGCGAAGACCAAATTCAGCATCTGGAGTGGACGGAGCATATCCGTCGTCGTCCGGGCATGTATATTGGCAAACAGGGTGACGGTAGCCATGCAGACGATGGTATTTACATCTTGCTGAAGGAGGTCATCGACAACTCTATCGACGAGTATGCGATGGGCTTCGGCAAGCGTATTGAAGTTAAGATCAACGAAGAAGGACGCGTGTGTGTACGCGATTTCGGCCGAGGCATTCCATTGGGAAAACTCAATGCCTGCGTATCGGAGATCAATACAGGTGGCAAGTACGATTCGAAAGCGTTTAAGAAATCCGTAGGTCTGAACGGTGTAGGTCTGAAAGCAGTCAACGCACTTTCCTCCTATTTCTTCGCCCGTGCTGTACGCGATGGACAGAAGAAGGAGATTACCTACAAAGCTGCCAAGATTATCGAGGAACGTGAAATCGAACCGACCGACGAGCCCAACGGCACTTACATCGAGTTCATTCCCGACAACTCGATCTTCGAGAACTATAAATACCGTCTGGAGTTTGTCGAAACCCTGTTAAGCAACTACAGTTACTTGAACACAGGACTTACCCTCACGCTGAACAGCAAGCGATTCGTCAGCAAGAATGGTTTGGCAGATCTGCTGAATGCACGCATGGATTCTACCCCACTCTACACGCCCATTCACCTGATTGGCGAAGACATCGAGGTGGTAGTCACTCACGGCAACAGCTATGGCGAAGAGTATTATAGTTTCGTCAACGGTCAATACACCTCATTGGGTGGTACCCATCTGGCTGCCTTCAAGGAGAGTGTTGCGCGTACTATCAAAGAGTTCTATACTGCCAAGAACTTTGAATTCAGCGATATCCGCAACGGAATGGTAGCCGCCATTGCTGTCAAAGTACAAGAACCGGTATTCGAGGCACAGACCAAAACCAAATTGGGTTCTACCCGTGTCGATTCCAACGATCCAGAATCATTGTCGATCCAGAAGTTCGTTGGAGATTTCCTCAAACGCGAACTGGACAACTATCTGCATCGCGACAGCGAAACAGCAGAAATCATGCTGGGCAAAATCTCGAGCAATGAGAAGGAACGCAAGGAGTTAGCTGGTCTCTCGAAGATGGTCAAGGAACGAGCCAAGAAGGTGAATCTTCACAACAAGAAACTGCGTGATTGCCATGTTCACTATAACGACGTAAAAGGTGACAAGCAGGAAGATTCCTGCATCTTCATTACCGAGGGTGACTCGGCATCCGGTTCCATCACCAAGAGCCGTAACGTCGAGACACAGGCAGTATTCTCTTTGCGAGGCAAACCGCTGAACTGTTTCGGTATGACCAAAAAGGTCTGCTATGAGAACGAGGAATTCAACCTGCTTCAGGCAGCCTTGAATATCGAAGAGGGACTGGATGGCCTACGCTACAACAAGGTTATCATTGCAACCGATGCAGATGTGGATGGTATGCATATCCGACTGTTGCTCATGACCTATTTCCTTCAGTTCTTCCCTGAGTTGGTTCGTACAGGCCATGTATTTATTCTCCAGACACCATTGTTCCGCGTTCGCAACAAGAAGATTACCCGCTATTGTTACACCGAAGAGGAGCGTCTGGCAGCTATCAGTGAATGTGGCAGTACTGCCGAAATCACTCGATTCAAAGGTCTAGGCGAAATCTCACCCGATGAGTTCAAACACTTCATCGGTCCAGAAATGCGATTAGACACAGTTATGCTTCGTAAGGAGGATGCTGTTCATGAAATGCTGGAATACTACATGGGCAAGAATACCATGGAGCGCCAGGAGTTTATCATCAATAACCTCGTAATCGAAGAAGATGCTGTCAGTTGATCGCAGAACATCTTTCATTTAATATCTTTTTTGAATTGAAACTTATTTTTCCTGGTTCGTTCGATCCATTCACCAAAGGACACGAAAGCGTCGTGAGGAGAGCAATGGAGTTTTCGGACGAAATCGTAATAGCCATCGGCCATAACGGACAGAAACGTACCGGTATGTTTACGGTCGAGGATCGTGTTCGTATGATATCGGAGTTTTACCGCTTTGAACCCCGTATAAAGGTAGTATCTTATACGAACCTGACCACCGACATTGCTCGCGAATTACATTGCACACATATCCTGCGTGGTGTACGTACTGTAATTGACTTTGAGTACGAACGAGCATTGGCCGACGTTAACCGCCACCTGACTGGCATCGAAACCATTCTGCTCTTCAACGAGCCTGCAATGGCACACATCACCTCAACAACCGTTCGCGAACTTCTCAGCTACGGCAAGGATGTTAGCGATTTCATTCCTGAGGGATTTCCTCTGGTCATGAACAACATGTAATTTCGCATGAAAAGAACATTATTACTATATATTATAATAGGTTTATGCGCGTGTGCGCATGCCGATATCCGTACAGCCATCTCGGATGTACAGAATGCATTGCTATATACCGACTATTTCTATGTCGATACGGTCAATTCGGAAAAATTAGCCGAAGACGCTATCCGTGGCATGCTCAAGCAGCTGGATCCACACTCAACCTATTTGACTTCGGACGAGGTAAAGAACATGAACGAAGGCCTCGGCGGAAACTTCGATGGCATTGGTGTACGATATCTGATGGAGCATGACACGCTGCTCATCATCAATACTGTGGTAGGTGGACCATCTGAAAAAGTCGGAGTATTGGCTGGTGATAGAATTATTGCAGTCAACGATACAACCATCGCTGGTGTCGAAATGTCGAGCAAAGAGATTCAACGCAGATTGCGTGGCCCTAAAGGCACAATGGTGAAAGTGACCATCTTGCGCGAGAAGGACAAGATTGATTTCAATATCATTCGCGACAAGATTCCTGTCTATAGCGTCGATGCCTCCTATATGGCCACACCAACCATCGGTTATATCAAAGTTTCACGCTTTGCTTTGACCACCCCATACGAAGTAGAAACGGCATTGTCCGATTTGAGTAAGAAAGGAATGCAGAGTGTAATCATCGACTTGCAGGGCAACGGTGGAGGTTATTTGGAAAGCGCAGTCCAATTGGCAAGCCTCTTCTTGAATAAGGGGGAGATGGTCGTTTATACCGAAGGACGTCGCGAACCTCGCAAGAATCATTACGTAACTCGTGACAATCCATTCAAAGGGGATTTGGTTGTCTTGATAGATGAAGAAAGCGCCTCATCGAGCGAAATCTTTACTGGTGCCATTCAGGATTGGGATCGTGGTGTTGTTGTCGGACGCCGTTCATTCGGCAAAGGACTCGTACAACGCCCCATCGAACTGCCAAGTGGCGCTATGATCCGTTTGACTATTGCCCATTACTTCACCCCATCTGGGCGTTGCATTCAGAAGCCCTACAAGAAAGGAGAGAGCGAGAATTATCGCAACGACATTCTAAATCGTTGGAAGAATGGAGAGTTCTCTTCGGCCGATTCCATTCATCTGCCAGATTCTCTCAAGTTCATGACACATGGCAATCGTGTGGTTTATGGCGGTGGTGCCATCATGCCAGATGTTTTTGTACCCATCGATACAACTAAAATGTCTAAAACTCATATTTCCTTGTCATCGAAAGGTTACATGAATCGCTGGATAATCAAGTATTTCAAGGAGAATCAGAAGCGTCTGCACGATATCTACAAGACCTTCGAAGATTATGACCGGAATTTCGTAATCACAGACGAAATGCTTGAAGATTTATGCAATACCGCACGCAAGGACAGTATTGAGATTGTGCCCGAAGATATGGAAAAATCTGCATCCCTCATCAAGATGCAGCTCAAGGCAAACATTGCCACAGACCTCTTCGAACATGGTGCTTTCAATCGTATCGTCAACCGCCGTTTGCCAGCCTATAAGGAGGCAATCGACATCTTGTCGGACAAGAAGAGATATAAATCTCTACTGAATGGAGAATAAAATTATCAGGGAATAAAAGAATCTATGTCTTTCGATTTTAACGAATTTCTTTCTGCTTTCATCGTGATCTTTGCGATGATTGACGTTACTGGACTTACGCCAGTGGTCATTGACCTCCAGCAGAAGTCCGGTCCGATCAATGCGTTTAGGGCAGCATTATATTCTCTGGTCATTCTGGTAGTATTCCTTTTTGCCGGAGGTACAGTCCTCGACCTTTTCAATGTCGATATTCATTCTTTTGCCGTAGCAGGTGGTATTGTCATCTTCCTGATGGGCTACGAGATGACATTAGGCATCGAAATCTTCCGCTATGGCGACGGACCCAAAGGAGCAACAACATTAGTTCCTGTTGTTTTTCCACTGATTGCTGGCGCTGGTACTTTCACGGCACTCCTATCGCTTCGAGCAGAATATGGCATCGTGAACATTCTGCTTGCCCTGGTCGTCAATATCCTCATCGTCTATGTGGTATTACGCAATGTCCACGCTCTCGAACGCATATTGGGACAAGGCGGCATCTACGTCCTTCGCAAGTTTTTCGGCATTATTCTGCTGGCCATTGCGGTAAAACTCTTTACCAGCAATATAGCATATCTTCTCAATTAATACACTAAGTCAACATAAACTTTAAATCCTATGCGCAAGTTTTTTACTCTCATCAGCACATTACTCATAGCTTGCAGTGCCCAGGCTGTCACTGTCTTCACCATTGGAGACAGCACCATGGCCAACAAACCGACCGACAAAGACAATCAGGAACGAGGTTGGGGACAAATGTTGAGTGGTTTCTTCAGCGACGATGTTGTGATCGATAACCATGCTCTTAACGGCCGTTCTTCGCTCAGTTTCTATCTGGAAGGCGAATGGAAGAAAGTTTATGACAAAATCCAGCCGGGAGACTATGTCTTCATTCAGTTCGGACACAATGACGAGAAGATCAAATCGGCCCGCAGAGGCACTCGACCAGGATGGCCGGAACCAGCACCTTGCCCAGATCAGTGGGGCGTGACAAGCGACAGCATAACCACATCGTTCGACGGTATGCTTCGTCTCTATGTCGAACAAACCAGAGAGAAGGGAGGTATTCCTGTGCTCTTCAACGCTATCGCACGCCGTAATTTCTTCGAGAACAAAAACGCGGCAGAAGAGGATGACCTGTTTGGTAAGGGTACAACTCAGAAACAAGAGGGAGACACCTTGATCGAAACGCACATCATCACACGAGAAGACGGAACTGTCGATGATTATCTTGAAGCTCCTCGTCGTGTAGCCCGCGACCTCAAGGTTCCTTTTGTCGAAATGAACAAGATCAGCAAAGATCTCGTGCAGGGCTTGGGCATTGCAGATAGCAAGAAATTGTTCTGCTGGATTCCCAAAGATACCAATCTGGCAGCCCCAAAAGGACGAGAGGACAATACTCACCTCCGTATCTGGGGTGCACGACAGATGTGTCGCGCTACCATTGATGCCATCGGAGAAGCAGTCCCAGCCCTGAAACCATTCATCCGCAAATATGATCTGGTAGTTGCCAAAGATGGTTCCGGAGACTACTTTACAGTTCAAGAAGCCATCAATGCTGTTCCTGACTTCAATAATCAAGAGATCACTATCTTGATTCAACCAGGCACCTACAAAGAGAAACTGGTCATACCAGCCACCAAGACGCACGTTACATTGATTGCTCGTACCGAAGGTCAAAGCATCATTACTTACGACGATTATGCCAACCGCATATCGGACGTAACAGGGCGCAAACTTGGAACATCTGGCAGCGCAACAGTCTATATCTTCGCTACCGATTTCGAAGCTCGTGGCATCGTATTCGAAAATACAGCATCAAAAGCATCATGGGAAGCTGGAAAGGGGGGCATCGGGCAAGCAGTGGCAGCACTGGTTTCGGGTGACAGAATCATCTTCCGTCGCTGCATGTTCCTGGGACATCAGGACACACTCTATGCCTATGGCCGTAAATCGGATCCAAAAACCGAAGAAGCCAAAAAAGAGGCACTTGTCAGCAAAATGCCAAAGGATCAGATGAGCCGACAGTATTATGAAGACTGCTACATAGCCGGCACCGTCGATTATATCTTTGGATGGGCCACTGCCTACTTCAACCGTTGCGAAATGCACTGCATCGGCGATGGATATGTAACAGCATCTGCGACACCCAAGGGGTATGACTATGGATATATCTTCAGCGATTGCCGCATAACCACAGAACCGGGAGTAAAAAGCTATCTGGGACGTCCTTGGCGTCATTGGGCACACACCCTGTTCCTGAATTGCCAGATGGAAAATATCCATCCTCAAGGTTGGAAGGAATGGAAGAACAAGGAAACCGGCAAAGATGGTTCGGAAACAGCTCGCTATGCAGAATACAACAGCCAAGACTTGAACGGCAAGAAGCTTGACACATCCAAGCGAGTCAAGTGGGGCAAACAGCTTACAGCCAAAGAGGCCGCACAATACACAATTGAAAACGTATTGAAAGGCGTTGACAATTGGAATGTCATCGTGAGCCAGAAGTAACAATACATATATTAGACTTTATGAATATGAAGAATTATCTTCTTGCAATATGCGTCATCTTCTCGACAACAATGAGCCTCGTCGCTGGCGAGCCGAACTCGCTTCGCATGCTCAAGTCCGAGATCATTCGCAATCCCGAAGCCAAGAGCATAGATTATAACACTACCTGGAAGTGGAATTACACACACGGGCTGTTGCTGCAATCCATGATGCAGGTTGCCGAGAAATATCCCGCCATCGAAGCAACCGTCGATCACTATGTAACCCACTACCTCGACAGTATGATTTCGGACAAGGGAGTCATTCGCACCTACAAGAAAAGCAACTATACCCTCGATCACATCAATCCGGGCAAGATGCTCATCATGGCCTACGAGAAATACAAGGATCCACGCTACAAAATTGCGCTCGATACACTCTACAGCCAATTACAAAGTCAGCCACGCGTAGCCGAAGGCGGTTTCTGGCACAAAAAAGTCTATCCACATCAGATGTGGCTCGATGGCATCTATATGGAAGCCCCGTTCTATTGCGAATATGCACTACGCTACCTTCAAGGCGAAGCCCAACAGAATGCCTTCAATGATGTAGTCAACCAGATTATGGTCGTTGCCCGTCATACCTACGATCCACAATCAGGACTCTACAAACATGCTTGGGACGAATCGAAAGAGCAGGCATGGTGTAATCCGGAGAACGGACAGTCTTCGCACGTTTGGGGACGAGCCTTGGGATGGTACTGCATGGCCATGGTCGATGTGCTGGGTTATCTGCCAGAGAACCATCCGGGACGCGACTCAATTTTCACGGTCCTTCGTCCATTGTGCGAAAAGATACGCAGCATGAGAGACAAGGACTATGGAGCATGGTATCAGGTCATGGATCAAGGCCAACGCCATGGCAACTATCTTGAAACCTCTTGCTCTTTGATGTTTACTTATACCTTTATCAAGGGTGCTCAAAACGGATGGTTGACCGAAGATTTTCTCGAAACAGGAAAACAGACCTTCGATGATTTGAACAATTATTTTGTGCGAGAAGATGGTGACGATATCATATCGATAACTCGTGTCTGTGCAGTTGCAGGCTTAGGAGGAAAAAACTATCGTATGGCCAACTATGAGTATTACATTCATGAACCGGTACGCGACAATGATCCCAAAGCGGTCGGCACTTATATCATGACATCGCTTCTGCTCGGAGAATAAGATAAAGAACAAATGCCCAAATAATTACTATATCCAATTTCTTAAAGTACTATGTTAAATGTATTATTTGCACGCCATCGTGCAGTTTATTTCAAATTGGCTCTAAAGTACTTCGTTACGCCAGGACACGTTTACAAGTTGGCGCACGGGGGACAAGCCCATGGCTCAAAGGATTCCAAGATCTGTCATGAATTGCTCGATTTGAAGATTGTACATCGTCATCGCTATTCGCAGGATCCGAACCATTACGATATGTAAACACATAACTATGAAATTCAGTGTACTTCTCCTTTCTGCCATTGCAAGCACAGCAATGGCACAAAACGTCAGCAGTCCAGACGGTCGTCTGACTCTTTCTGTCCAGACAGGAACAGACATGACTTATTCAGTCCGTTTCGATGGCAAAAACGTACTCAACCCCTCTCCTATTGGTCTTGTTGCCAACTATGCAGATTTGGCACAAAACCTGAGGCTTGTCAAAGCCGACATCGATACTGTCCGCAACAGTTATGACATGACTCGCACCAAGTCTTCCCATAGCGACTATGTGGCAACCCGTCTGCGTTGCCAGATGTTGAACCCTGACGGCTGGCCAATCGATGTAGTATTCCAGCTCTCGAACAACAACATAGCCATTCGCTACGAAATCGACAAGCGCAAAGACAAGGAGACTGGCAGCATCCGAGTTATGGAGGAGAAGACCGGATTTACCTTTACCGATGGGACAACAGCATTTGTTTGTCCACAAAGTGATGCCATGATTGGCTGGAAGCGCACCAAACCAAGCTACGAAGAGGACTATGTCTATGATGCGCCACTCTCGACACGTAGCCGTTTTGGACATGGTTGGACCTTTCCCTGTTTGTTTAAGGTGAACGCTAACCACAACGATAACTCAAACCTTTGGCTATTGGTTAGCGAAACAGGAGTCGATAGTCGCTACTGTGCCTCCCATCTCTCTGACTTCAGCAACAATGCAGCAAAGATTGCGTTTCCAATGGCAGAAGAGAACAATGGCAACGGAACAATCGAACCTGCGTTCGCATTGCCAGGAGCAACTCCGTGGCGCACTCTGACCATAGGCGACAACTTGGCACCTATTGCCGAAACCACCGTCATGTACGATGTGGTCGAGCCTCGTTACGAAACCGCCAATCAGTACAAATTCGGACGTGGAACCTGGAGTTGGATTCTGTGGCAAGACGGATCGATCAATTACGAAGATCAATGCAAGTACATCGATCTTGCATCTGCCATGGGCTATGAATATGTATTGGTTGACAATTGGTGGGATCTGCAGATTGGTCGCAAAGACAATCCTGTTAATGGACACTGCATCGACGACGTTATCCAATATGCACACTCCAAGAATGTGGATGTATTCCTTTGGTACAGTTCCAGTGGCTATTGGAACGATATTGTGCAGGGGCCAATCTCACGCATGGACAACAGCATCATACGCAAGCGCGAGATGCGTTGGATGAAAGAGATGGGTGTGAAAGGCATCAAAGTAGATTTCTTCGGTGGCGACAAGCAGGAAACCATCCGCTTGTACGAGGAAATACTGTCGGATGCCGATGACAATGGACTGATGGTTATCTTCCATGGGTGTACCATTCCTCGTGGTTGGGAGAGAATGTATCCGAACTATGTAGGCAGCGAGGCTGTTCTTGCCAGCGAAAACCTTTACTTTGATCCACGTTACTGTCAGGAAGAGGCGAAGAACACCTGTACCCATCCATTCCTCCGCAATGCAATTGGTGCCATGGAATTCGGTGGCTGTTTTATGAATCGTTACATGGACCGATCAAATCAGAAACGCCATCAGCGCGTAACTACCAACCTCTTTGAGCTCTGTACAACGGTTCTTTTCCAGAATCCAATCCAGAACTTCGCCCTTGCTCCGAACAATCTGAACGATGCCCCTGCCCTCTGCATGGACTATTTGCGTCAGGTTCCAACGACATGGGACGAGACACATCTCCTGGACGGTTATCCTGGCAAGTATGTAGCAATGGCTCGTCGTCACGGCAACCAATGGTATATTTCAGCGGTCAATGCTGACGATGTTCCATTCAAGTTCACATTCGAACCTGCCAAATTAGGCATCGATCCAGCCTCTCTAAACCTCCTGTCGGGTGGTGACACCCCCGTTATTTCGACTCCGAAAGTTAAAAAAGGCAAAATCAGCATGACCATAACTAAACAAGATGGCATCTTGCTTGTCACAAAATAAAAAAACACTCGTTATATTATCGATCATCAAAAATCTGATAATTCGAGATACTAATAAAACAACAATTATGAAGAAAACATTATTCATGATGGCAATGCTCCTGATGGGCGCCATCACATTTGAAGCAAAAGCCGATCTTTTCAACATCGGAGGTGTTAGAACAAAAATTTACTCTTTCTCCAACAAGAGTTTCGATGGTGCAGAACAAGAAGAACGTGCCATGCAAACCATCAACGAGATTGCAAACAACGGACCACTCAATGTGGTTTATATCGAGAGCGAAGAGAGCAAAGTCATTATTCAGGGTGACAAGGAACTCTTCTGCCGAGTCAACACCCAATACAAAGATGGCACAATCAGCATCTCTCTCGATGCTGGCACCTATCGTAACCTTTGGTTGCAGGTTGTGGTCTATGCCCCTAAACTCAAGCAGATCAAATGCACCGGCTCGGGCGACGTTCTGGCCGAAAAGGTTACCTGCACCAACGACGAAATGAGCCTGAAGGTAACTGGTAGTGCAGTTATTTCAGTCAAGGAGCTTGTCTGCGACGATGATCTTGACATACACATCACAGGTTCGGGCGACGTCCGTACCGACAAGATGTCATGCAAGAAACTGGATCTGAATGTGACCGGCTCTGGTGATGTTCGCGCCAAAAACGCAACTTGCAAGAAGATAGAGGCAACCATCAGCGGTTCTGGAGGTGCCAAGTTCGAGATGATCAATGCCGAAGAGGGTTCTATGGCAGTTACTGGCTCGGGCGAGATTCGACTCAACGATGGCTCCATCGGAGATATCAAGGCGCGTGTGACTGGCTCGGGCGAGATCCGAGGCGACCTTAAGTACAATTCACTCACTGAAAAGCGTACAGGTTCTGGCAAAGTCAACATCTACCAGAAGTAAATATGAAGCAGGCCGAAGAGCTACCTTTGCACGACGGATTCATCATCGATGGAATGAATGGGTTCGAACGTTTCCACAAGCGTTCGTTTGACCTCATCGTATCTGCCATCTGCATTGTCATCTTCTGGCCTCTTTTCATTTATTGCTATTGGCTCATCAAACGCGAGGATCACGGTCCCGTTCTGTTCGGACAAACACGCATCGGGCGACATGGGAAGCCGTTCCGAATCTATAAGTTCCGCACCATGACGCCCAATGCAGAAGCTTCGGGGGTACCACAACTCTTCAACCAGGAGTGTGATCCTCGATTGACCAAAGCCGGTGCATTCCTGCGGCAACACCATTTGGACGAACTGCCACAACTCTTCAATGTACTCAAAGGAGACATGGCCTTTGTCGGTCCCAGACCTGAGCGCAAATTCTTCATCGATCAGATTATCGCAGCCGATCCACGCTACGAATATCTCTACCAGATTCGTCCGGGTGTTACCAGCTACGCAACACTTTACAATGGCTATACCGACTCGCTCGAAAAGATGTTACGTCGCCTCCACTACGATCTCTACTATCTGGAACATCGTTCGTTCCGATTTGATTGCAAGATTCTTTGGCGCACTTTCTGGCGTATCGTCAAAGGCGACAAGTTTTAATCCGGACAAAAATAACAAAAAGGCAACCGTTGTGGTTGCCTTTTTGTTTTATGCAAATTTCACATTATTCACAAGAGGTTTAGGACCTATATCCTTTGTTGTCTCTTCCTCCTTCTTTTCTGCTCTCTGCTGCTCTATGATCTCGCGCAAACAGCGTTTATTGACAGCTCTACGATCCGGATCATTCCACCATCCCCACTTATTGAAATACATGATCATGTTGGTCATATGAATCCAGAAGAGTTTCAAGCTGCGGTGTGATGCTCGACAGAACTTATGATAAACCACTGTCGGCGGGTAATAGAGCGTTTTGTACTTCTGGTGCATTCGGCGTGAAATGTCAACATCTTCCGCATACATAAAGAAGTGTTCGTCGAACATATCAATCTCCTTCAGCGCCGACATTCGGAACATCATGAAACACCCCGACAAATAGGGAACATCGAGCACCATCGTATAGCCCGTGCAATCCAATTCGTAGCGTCGGTTACGTTTTTCGATCATGAATGCAGGCAGACAGAATCTCGAAAAGATATCGAAAGGCGTCGGCAATAACTTGGCCAAACGCTGTATATAGCCATTCGGAAACAGTACCTTCGGCATCATCTGCCCTACCTCCGGATGAAGCACCATATAACGGATCAGCTCAGGCATTACCTCAGGTCCGAACCAGATATCGGGATTGACAACCAAATGGAACTGGCTTCCCAATTCATCGGCCATACGAATCGCATGATTATGACCACCGCCATAACCATTATTCTCATGTGGACAATAAATCATCTTGAATCCTGCCTGTTCCTTGCGACGCAATTCCGGCTCACCCTGCAGGACCTTGGCTGCAAATTCCTGCAACTCGTCTTTCAATTCGAGCATGTGTTCCGAATGATCTACAATATAAATGACATCAACCGGTGACGCGAAAAGGCTTCGCAGCACAGGCTCAATGTCTAACAAATGGTGATCGTATGTAACAATCGATGCAGTAATCACTGGATATATTGTAGTTTCGGATTTCTAAATTAAAACGAGCAATCGATGGATTTATTGCCTGACGGCCGATAAAAAAATATCTTCTAATTGAACGGCTACCACTTCGGGCGAAGCCAACGCGCATACCTGACTGTGGAACACTGGATTGCATCGCACCGACTGTATCTGGAGCATTTGAGATCGAAAAGCCTCTGCATCACCTACCGGTGCTATCAGGCAAGCACCCGGCAGACGTTCCGACTGAGCCACGACATCGGTTGTCACGACAGGAATGCCCGTTGCCATGGCCTCCAAGACGACCAGCACCTGTGCCTCCGACCTCGTCGGCAGAACCAGGGCATCGCAATGGTAAAGCAGATCACGCACCTTTGCCTTGTCCAGATTTCCATGACGTGTCACGTTCTTGCTTCCGGCAAACAGACGCGACAGTACCTCTCCATCCGTACCCCGACCAGCAATATGCAGTTCGGCACCGTCCATATCGTGCCATGCCTTTGCCAGCACATCATATCCCTTGCCATAGACATTGGCCACAGCCAGACAGCAATAGCGGAACGGACGGCCTTCGCACTTTGCTCGTTCTTTATAGGCGAAGAAATCGGTATCAATAATGTTCGAGACGACTTTATATTTGTAATCTCGGCCAAAGAAAGGAGCCAAGTCTTCGACCAACTCCTGCGAAACAGGAATCACACAATCTGCCGCTTCGTAGGCATCTTTCAACTGCAGTCGAATGCCGGGATACTTACTCCAGTTCTCGCCAAAATGCTTCACGAACAGGATGGACGACAAATGGTCGGTAATGAAGTAAGGGACATGAAACTCGCGTTTAATATAATAGGCGGCCAATCCGGCATATTTACAACAATGCACATGCAGAAGATCTGGCGTCCCGTATCGAGCCACATAGTCACGATACATGTTCTTGACCATTTTGCACCATCGCTCCATGTTATACAGAACGGCTTTGGGAATAGCACGGTAGTAGCTTTGGTAAACCTCAATGCCCTCCATCTTGATCCAAGATCTTCCCCTCGGGGCAGTCAGATAGAAGAGACCATCGAGCGTCAATCCCAACTCCGTACATGCCAGAATACGCACCTCATGACCACGAGCCTGCAAGGCACGGGCCTGTTCCAGGCAGAACAAACCACCATGAGGAACAAAAAACGAGGGTATTTCGAGAATGTGCATAAATGTTGGGTGTTACATGTGGGATGTTGTGTGGTGTGCGTTATAAATTGAAGAAGACAAGCTGGGTGAACTGTCGGAAGAGCAGATACTTCCAGTTCCAACGCCATCGAAGGGGGAAATACCCCATAGATTTGAGCTCGGCTACCATCTCGCGACAAAAGCCACTATCCTGATTCTGCCGAATCATCAATTGGAGTATATCGGCCGTAAGCCAATCCAACTTGCATTGCATACTCTCCTCCTTCAACGCATCCAATCGTTTCAAGACGAACAGCATATCCTTGAGTTTGCGCTGTTGCTTGGCCTTATCCGGATCGGTCGTGATACTGTTTTCGCGCAATATCCGGTCATACCAATCCAATGGCAAGGCGACAAAACTCTCGGCCAACGCAAATGCGCGGGGGGTAAATTCCTCGTCTTCGTGATAGATACCTGGATAGAATCTCAAATTCTTCTGATCCAAAAACGCTTTTCGATACAGATAGGCAACGGCACAAGGGAAAAGATTGCGATTGCGCATAAACTCCTTGGCACTGCGATAGGGCCGATTGTACTCCGGCTCATACCGACGGTACGGATAGCGTTTGCCTCGGGCATTCACCTCATGCAGATTGATGCCAATCAAGTCAAAGCCGTCACGCATAGCCCTCAGCAAGGGAGTGGAATCTACCGGGCAAAGTCTATCGTCAGCATCTACAAAACAGAGATATTGCCCCGAAGCAGCCTCTATGCCTCGATTTCTGGCCATACTCAATCCTTGATTGTCCTGATGAATGATTGTCAACGTGTGCATTTGCCGATATCTCTCCAACAAGTCGGCCGTATTGTCGGTCGAGCCATCATTCACCACAATCACCTCGCTTTCGCAGCCATTCAGCTTCAACGCAAAAATACTGTCCAGACAATCCTGAAGGTATTGTCCGGCATTGTATGCTGGAATGATGAAGCTTATACTTGAATTCATACTGTGCTACGATTTACAAAGTGGTATAATAGCCCACCCGATAGAGGGCAAAGCATTTCAGGCTTGGATTAGTTCCAAGCAGATTCTTTCGGAGCATCGGACGAAGCAACGAGAACGCACACCGCACAACCCACAGCAAGTGCTTCTGTTTCAGGTTCTGCACACCTTGCAACAGGGTTACCTTTTCGTGCAATGCCGATGCATGTTCCTTCAATGTCCGGAGTGACTCTTCTGTCTTCTGCAGGAATCGGGCATTGGTCTCTATATCATCGTTCATGAGGGGATTGTCGATGCCTTTCACCCGGAATCCTTTGCGTTCCAGATCCAAACCGAACTGAACATCCTCCCACCCATACATTCTGTAAGTCTCGTCGAAGGGAACTGCCAGCATCACCTCTTTGCGAACCAGGAAACAGAACGAACGGAAAGCATCGCTGATGCGTCCCTTACGGATTTCGTAATCACGTTCATAGCTCCATCGCAAACTTTGCTCCGGATTGGGACATTGTTCAGGATGTGTAATTCCACCACACACTACATCATGCCCCGAAGTCATAACAACCAGATAACGTTGCACAAAATCGGAGGTAGTGATCTTTCCATCGCTGTCCATAAACAGCAGCCACTCCCCCTTCGCTTCGCTGACCAAATAGTTCCGCACAGCCGATCGTCCGACATTTTCACGCCGGATAATATGACGACAATGAGGCAGTTCTCCGATCAGATGATTGGCGATAATGGACACCTGATCCCTGCTTCCATCTTCAGCCACAACAATCTCATAGTCACAATCTGTCGCCTCCAACTGCTGCTGGAGAGACAAGACCAATGCATAGCATTTGCGATTATAAGTAGGGATAAGTACAGAAAGCATATTCTATAAACGGCAGACAGTGCGCTTTATTGCATTTCACAGGCACTAAAATCATGGAAAACCGTTTGTAAAATGACAATTATATATTACAATAAATCAAGAATCAAGGCATCGACACATAGTATTATCTGCAATTATTTTGCCATTCACACTTTTATTTGTATTTTTGCCACGTTATAAGCCAATACTTTGTGGAGAATATCTATGTACGTTCCCCTTTGTGAATCAAATCTACGTCAATACAAACAAACTCAATAAACTTAATTATTTCAACAATGAAAAAGAATTCAATTTTTGCTATTGTGGCTCTTGCTACAATCACATTGTTCAGCAATTGTGGCAACGACGAAGCCAAAGTAACAAACGAGAATCCTAAAGGTCTGTATCGTTTGGAGAGCGTTGGTTACGAAAATGGAAATCCAGACAGATTGCCAAACATGGAGCAGTATAAGTATTGTGGCGAAGATATGGTATTGAACTTGAGCGTTCACAGCACCCGTGGTGGTACATCCGCTATCTACATGAACCGCAACGAAAAGAAGCCATTGGTTTATACAGGTGCTCCTCTCGAAGACAACAAGGAAACTGCCCTTGTAGAGGTTGGTCAGGACAAATTCACCATGCGTTGGTATAACCGCAAGCACAACACCTCTCTCTTCCCAGAAGAGCAGTACATTCACGAGCACTACTCTCGCAATTATATGTCTCAGGGTGTTGTCAATACTATCAACATGCTCGAGATGAAGTTCGATACCAATTTCAACAAGTTTACCGGTTGCTGGGCACATACCAGTGAGGAGAGCAACAGAACTATGTACAAGATCTATTCTCCAGGTTATGTATTGCTCATCACTTCTTTGAATGCTACAGAAGGCAAAGAGAACTTGGGTTGCAAGGTTGCTGAGGTTGAGTATATGCCAGACAACACCAAGATTACCGAAGTGTTCGGCAATGGCAACGAGTGCGACATCAATTGGATTGACGATAATACCTTCGAGTTGATTTGGATGTCATACGGTACTCCTGTTGCTGAGACTTGGAAGCGTTGCGGCTTGCCACAGAGTTTCCAAAAGCTGTTCGGCACCAATCTTCCAGTTTTGGAATAATTTCTCTATCGAAAAAACATAAAAGCACCTGTTTGCAAGTCGCAGATAGGTGCTTATTACTAAATCACTGGACAAAAACATCAATTCTTATACTATTTGACGATTTTGCTTGCACACGCTGCAATTTATCAATACCTTTGCATTATTGAAACAAACCTGTTTATATCCTTCAACCGAATCCAATATGTCAATTCTAAGTCCTATAGAAACGAACACAGGACGCCAATTAGCTTTAGATTATGCTCGTGGCTTCGCTGTCATCTGCATGGTGCTATGCCATGCGGTGATGCATTTAGGCATTGGCTACGACGAAGATCCTCTCTATTTCTTTGCCGACGAGATTTTAGGAGGTCCGAGTGTCGCTCCTCTCTTTATGATCTGTTTGGGTATCAGCCTATGCTACAGCCGTCACACCTCTCCTCTATATTTATTGAAACGAGGCATCAAATACTTGCTTGGTGCTTATCTCCTGAGTTTCCTTCGTGGTGGACTCTTAGCAATCATGGGAGGTATGGCAACCGGGTGGGACAATAACGAGGTCGGTGTCGATTATGCAGACATGGCACTCAAGGCCAATATGATTGTCGATATCCTTCAGTTTGCCGGAGTGATGTTCCTGTTCTTTGCCCTGGCACTTAAACTCAAACTCAACAACTGGATGATGCTGGCTGCTGGCATTCTCTTCCAACTTGTCGGACATTGCTTCGAAGCATACGACGCAGGCAATGGCTACGCAACTGCCCTCTGGGGATTGCTCATACCGTCGGGCGAAGTCAATCCTGACATCTGCCTTTCCTGCTTCCCGTTCACGCTCTGGGCCATCTACCCGATTATCGGCTATATCTTCGGACAATATCTCCGCCATATCTCCGATCTTGATTTCTTCTACAAGCGTGCCTTTATCGCATCGGGAGCTCTCACACTCCTCTACTTCATCATTTTGTTTATCTGGGGCAACAGACCGTTCTCGCCATCATACTATTGGCACACTCTGCCCGAGGCATTCTTCTACCTTGCGCTCGATCTGTTCATCATCTCGGCTTTCCATCTGCTCATTCCACGTATGCCGCATTTCCTGCATACTATCTTTGTGAACTATAGCTACGACATTACGCGCGTCTATTGTGTGAGCTGGTGTTTGATTCTCTGGATTCGCATCCCGATTCAGGTAAACTACGATATACGAGGCATCGAGCCTCTCCATGCCTTCCCAATCGCCATCGTCATCCTCATCGCCTCTTTCTTCATCCAGAAGTGGGCAAAGCGAAAGAAGGTCAAGGCATAAATGTGATTGGCAGGGTATATCTCGAACGGACTGCCTTGCCACGCCATTTGGCTGGCTTCCATTTCGGCATGGCTTCCACGATACGTGTAGCAGCCTTGGTCAATGTACCTGAATTGGATTTCTGATCCTGTATGTTGGCAATCGATCCATCCAATTCGACCACGAAGGTCAGGGTTACTCTACCCGGCATGCCGGTATCATCGGTTACATCTTTCTGCTGCTCGGTATTGGCCTGCAAATAATCGACCAAAGCCATTCTGCCACCGGGGAACTGTGGCTCGACATCGCAATCTGAGCTTGGGACAATCAAATCATCCGAAAGATCATCGACAGCAACCAATGGAGTTCGGATTCTTTTCTGCCACTCATAACTATCTTCCATTCCGTAACGTGACGATCGGAACCTCACACTTAAATCGCCCCAGAACACGGTCAGTTTCTTGGGTTCGTACAAGAATCGGTTTTGCTTCATCACCTCCTCGAAGTTCGGTGCAATCTTGTCAAGGAAAGAAACCGGAACAATCAGCAATCGTCTGTTCAATTCTCGCTGAGCTTCGAACAGTTGGCTTCGAGTCGTGATTACCTCCAGGTCAAAACGCTCTTTAGGCTTCAGCTTCTTAATGAAAGCCTCGGGGAAACTGTTGATGGAATCTTCCTCCAGACGAGTCGCCTGATTGTTCAGGAACAAACTGAGTTTATTGTTTCCAAAGCGGGTATTCAGTTTACGAAGAACAGCTTTGGGCAACGAATCTTTCTTCACATAATACTCCTGCGAAATCATCACATAGCAGACCTCTGTCAAATTGTTCTTGATGACTGCGGTCAGATCTGCTGAAGCATTATCTTCGGAAAATACCTTATCCTGCCAATCAATGGTTTGACCATTCATCTGACTGGTCAAGCCCAAAATTGAAAGGATAAATATCGTGATATATTGGTTGAATTTTCTCATATAGACAGTCTTTGACGATGCAAAGGTACTAACTATTATTCAATTTTCCAAATCCTTACACTTAAAAATTGCAAAAACATTGCACAAAACACCGAAAAGTATGCTATTTTTTCGCCGTTACCGCTCTTCTTTTCATGCGTAATTGCAACCAATTCAGATTGCGCACGTCGTGCGCAATCTGCAAATCCAATAGAAAGAAACAGCCCCATCTCCGAAGAGATAGGGCGATCTATTTATAATCTTCTATGTCCCATGCTAGTACTTTTGAAATACCGAACATCGATCAACGAACTTCGCTTTGATCAGAAACAATTACATCATCTTGTATTTACATATCAATTATTCTTGTTGTGTAGTTATATGTAGCATCAGCATTGCATCCACCTTCTGGTATGGAAATTTCATATTCCGTACATTCAATCTTATTATCCTCTACAAACTTTGCCACTCCTCCGCCGAATACATGTTCAAATGTTTCTGTGTTCGAATCAAATTTCAAAACAATATCTGTATTTCCTATACCACTACCCATATTATTGGCAATAAGGTATATGTACTGACCGATTGCCTTTGCTTCTTTGAACGACATCGCCATCTCCTTCTCTAAATTCTCTGCAAATGAATGATAGGAATTGCTACTATGTTCATAACTAAAGAAATAATCGGGATCATAAGAATCTGTTTTCTTAATAACATAAGAAACCATACCATTAGATGTTTCATAGGTTGCAATGATACTATCATTTGGATCTCCAGTGGTGATTATGTTACTTTGTGAATCATTTTGTTCTTCATTATCTAACAAAGAAATTCGTTCTTGATAACTAATATTAGCCACAACATTTTCAAAGAACTTTCGAACAACAGCGTCATTTCCTACTGAGCTACATAGTTTCATTGAGATCTGTTCTCCCTTGTAGTGACCACAATATAGATACGCATGATAAATATTAGGGGCGCTAGGATCTGCTATTGTCACATACATAATATTTCTATTTTTCATTTTGGTCCATGTAAGAGGTTGGTCTATAAACTCTTTGGACAATGACTTGCAATGAGCCTTAAGATCATATACTTCATCTGGAATATATTCGACAGAAATTGATCCAATTGATGAAGATTTATAAAACAGAGTTGCTTCATTGCTATTATCTATTATCTTTGCTGTTATTCCATTAGACAGAGGAATCTCATAGCTACCAATATTACATTTATCCTTCAAGAATGAGTCTATATTATCTTGTGGCATTACTAATGACGTTGATGTTGCAACATCCTTTACAGCTTCTGATGCTATGATATCATTATCAGTAGTTCTGTTATTCTTAAGTAGAAGATAACTTGTGGAATCGATACTAATGATTGCCAAAAAAGCGAGGAATCCTACAAATCCACCCGAGAGATATGCATAAGCAATACATAACATCCCAATGGAACCAATTATTGTAAGAATCCAAGCTGCCCATCCTGCAGAATTCAAACTTCCATCAGTCGTGTATATTTGGAAATAATTGAACAAATAGATACCAGCAACAAAAATAAATGAAACCAATATCATGAAGAAGAAAGCGCCTACTGAAAGATTTTGGGAACTAGAGCCTCCTTGATATCGATGTTGTTTTGCTTGATAATATGTCCATCTCCATTTATGTCCACACGCAGGACATTCGAAATCGAATTCATTATTGTCGTCTATGCTACAATAGATATCTTCATAGAAATCTTGAACCTTTTCCCTAATAAGTCCAGAACCAGGAATCCAATCTATTGCCGCTGTACCAGCACCTCTTGCTATTTTTCGGCCAACTGTATCAACAAGATTTCCAAAAACAGCATTTCCACAATGTGGACATGCAAAAGATTCTTCATTGTATATTTTCCCCTTTTTCATTGTTTCTTGATTAAACTATCAACTTCTTTCTCATTGAACTCACCAAACCATATCTTCAATCTCTCCTTTGCTTGATCTTGTATAGCCGGTGTTACACTCATCGACACAGAACCAATACAAGCCAGTAATGCCGCCAAATCGTCGGAAAAACCAACGACAGGTATTGGATCCGGAATCAAATCAATCGGTAGGATAAAGTAGCCGAGCGCACCATAGATGATGCCTTTATGAACCATAGAAGTTGTCTCGGCAGCAGCCGTATAATATAGCACCAAAGCAAGATAGATTACCTTGATACCGGCTTTCTTGGCCACACTGGCAATCTTTTCCCACAGTCCTTCCTCACTATAATGCTTTTGACTCTCTTGGAGAGTTCTCTCATCTGGTTGCTTCTGTTCCATTTTATTATTTTTTAGAAATTTGAACCATTACAAATATCCATACACCCAAACTCAATAACAGCTCTCCAATAAATGTCAACATCCAGGACCACCATGCAGCATTGGCATAATAATTGGAGAAATACCATAATTGCATACATCCTACCAAAGAAATAAATACAATAATAGCAATCCAAACACAAGCCTTTGTCATAGATGTCTCTTTTTTTTCATTGAGCATTTCAGAATGCTTTTCTAGTGCCTCATCTATGGAATACTTCCATTCATGGTCACACTTTGGACATTTGAAATTATACACATCTTTACCCCATAGAGGGTCACACATAAATGGGCCGGGACTACATTGTTCAAGAATTGATTTCAAATGCTTTATGCTCCAAGTTGGGGTATTACATTTGGGACATCTACATTCTACATTCTACATTCTGTTCCATCATTATCCAATTCGTTCTGTACTTAAATACATTGTGTTCAACGCCCCAGCCTTCTTTAGATCCAAGCCGTATACACGCATGAAGGCGGCTGCTACGGCATTGCTATCTCCAAGGACTGGATTACTAAGACTCTTTGAAACGACCTCGACAGACATGCCGGGTTCTACTAAGACACCGTTGGTATTTGTACGGCATTTGGTTGTTATACGATATAATGGCATAATAAGTCAAATTACTCAAAAAAATGGGCTGACAGCCCATTTTTGAGAATGAATAAAGACTAGTTAATCCCACTGGTGGTCACATTTGTTACACTTATAAGTAGTTGTTCAAAATTAACTATACACATTTTGAATAATTGACGAAGAGGCTTAGGCCGACCGCAGCGAGTGCTCGATTCGCACTATAGAACAAGGTGTCATTGGAGACATAATCCATAGGACGGATCCATTTGCCT
>JAZRXX010000051.1:0-31670 GCA_045600485.1 Bacteroidales bacterium | reverse complement strand
CACAAAGAAGATGAAGGCCTGCGGCATATTGCCTTTGTGAACTTAATACCCTTTGTAATAAATTGAGACCACACAAAGATGACTAAGGGGGAAAGACTTTTTATCTTCGTGCCTTCGTGTGAGTTTATATACAAGTCATTGAAACGCTACATTAGAAGAGAAGAAGATTGTGTATTGTCTCAATGAGTTTTTATAATATTCTCAGGAAGAATGGAAGATTAGAAGTTTATTTTTGCTTGCTACAAATCTTCTTGGCTTCTCCTCTTCTTTGAGGTTTATACAAGCCCATAAGACGAGTGTAAAGAAGAAACTTCATTCTACTCAAAGAACTCTGCGAGACACCAGTCTTCTAATCTTTGGACCTATATACATATAGCTTCTTCATTGATCTGATTCTTTGGGAACAACCTATCTCACACCTTCTTCGAAGCTCTTTCTCGATGAGTCAATGCCAGATCCTGCAGCTGACGACCTAAGACATCCTGCTGAGCAATCAGAAGAATGTCATCTTCCAGTTGCAAAGCATAGAGCACACGCAGATAGATACCTATAGCAACTGTTGGAACCCCTTTCTCTATTCGGGAGATGGTCAATGGCGAACAGGTAGCACGTTCTGCCACCTGTGCAATGCTCAGGTTACGACGAAGACGTGCGAGCTTGATCTGCTCTCCTACAGTAGCCATTTTCTCTTCAAGTTTTCTGGGCAACTTGGTGCCCATCGTTGTTTTTGTCATATTATAACACTCAATTATGTGCGCAAATATAGGTATTTTTATTTATTTTATGATATATTGATAAATTATTTTAACTTTTTTGACAAGTATTTGATGGAAATGAAAGGTATTGCCGACAAAACACGCGGAATTTCACCGTACTGATAACGATCAGTAACAAGAGCACCCTGAAGGGGTAATCGCGAAGCGCAATCAGCCCTTTTGCTCTTACAGAGCGATTGATCTTTATGACAAAAGCCCAGGGCATTGCCCTGGGCTGTATGCAAACATTGGGCCTTCAGCCCGTAGTTGCCAATTATCTCTATCCTTAATCCTTTAATCTAAACGATTTCGTATCTATACCCCCTTGTTAGAAGGCGATATTGCCCGAATAGCCAAGGGCTGTTCAATCCAAGCACAAGGTGACGTTGTAAATGCCACGACCGATAATGGCATAGCACTCCGAGCATACTGTTCAGGCGGGAACGCAGGGCAAAAGGATCATCCATCTGTTCCAACTGTTGCATCTTGGGAAGCATGCGGGCAAGGGTCACACGGCTCACATACCTGCGCCACGGTTTCAGGTATCCACCCAGGAATTCCACACCACTTCGCACATCATCTATGCGCAGTTTGCCCGGATGCAAGGTGAGGCCAAGCCGTTCACTCAGAAAAGTTTTAACCTCAGGAATAATACTCTTCAGCCATTCCCTATCGGCACTCACCACATAGAAGTCATCCACATAGCGGCCATAATGCCGGCATCCAAGTGTGCGCTTCATGTACTGATCGAACTCATTCATATAGACATTGCTGAACAGCTGCGAAGTCAGATTACCGATTGGTAAGCCACAACCCTCTGGGCTATGAAAGAGGCTCTTGTCATACGGCAGGTCATCCCAATCCGATGCATTACCTTTGATGATACAGTCTCTTGTACAATCCAGCAGTATAATTTCACGAGTCAGGTACTCCACAAAGTCCATATCCACCCTATCATTCCAACGCTCCGCACCACGACGATTCACCTTATGCGACGACATTTTACGCAACAACGACAAAGTAAATTCCAGCAACCGCTCTCGTCGAATGTGCATGAAATACCCTTGAATATCCATCTTCAGCACATAGCATGACTGTTGGTAGTTCTGACTCTCCTGTCGGATATGCTGCTCCAGTCGGTCAATACCATAGTGCGTACCTCGCCCCTTGATACAGCTATAGGAATCTTGAACAAAAGTCCGTTCCAACATCTCGTGCACATAGTTATAATACAGATGATGCACGATGCGGTCGCGGAAGTCGGCAGCAAAGACTTCCCTCTTCTTCGGATCGGTAATAATAAAACAGGTAGAGGGACGGGGCTGATAGGTACGTGTCCAGAGTTCGTCACACAGAGAGTTTAGATTTTCATTCAGATTAGCTTCAAAGGTCAACTGATAGTGGCGGTTGCGTTTGTGCCTTCGAGCATCGAGATAGGCTTGATAGAGGTCAGATAGCAGTTGTTCGCGAGTTAATTGGTAGGCAGGCATTAGCAATAGGGTTAAGGTTAGGGTCACCAAAAAGGATGCACCGTCAGGACTTGCTGATCGTCATAGACAAGTGCTGAGCTACTGGCAGACGGGGCGTACAGATTGACCGTTGTACCGGTTGTTGTTGTTCCTGTTCTGATTGCTCGAATTGAAGTTCAGTTCGTACGCGTTGTTGGAGTTCGACGTGTTGAGCGACGATGACCAGTAGTTGCCGTTGGAGCCTGCGTTGTTGAGGTTGCTGTCGTTGCGATAACCCGCAGCAGGCAGGAAAAGTAAGGCGCTTCGGCAGTTATCTGATACCTACCACTCGGAGGAACAATCACCTTGGGGTTTGGTGCATGAGCCAACGAGGGTCTTTGCGTTTTTTCTCAGTCACAACCGGGTGACCAAGACAGACTGCCTTTGAATTTGTCAATGTCCGAATCTGTCGGATTAACGTGCATCCATTATATTATAATATAGTTGCGAGTTTCTGACGAATATCGGCAAGAAAAAGCATACAGTCGATAGGCGACTTGCGTTCCAGTGGGAATTCAAGGACATCGTGTGCAACCGAGAAAAGCGAAACCCTCTCTCCTCCTTTTCTCTCCTCTCGCATCGCACCCTCTTCCTTGGTTGGTTCTGCTACCTTATGCGAAGATGTTTCAGAGAGGGGCAGATCCGACTTCCATGCCATGAAGACCTCCTCCAGATTCTTGACATCTGTCCCATCTGTCCAAACAGAGGTGGGCAAAGTCAGAAGCATTTGCTTTTCGGCAACTTGAGTAACTTGTGCCTCCGCTGGTTTCCACTTCTCAATGCTTGTCAAAGGGAAACCGACAAAGGTGACAAGTTGCTCAATCCCCTTCATGTTCCTATTCGTCACCTTGAATTCATGCAGATGGCAGCAGCAGAGCCATGCGCTCACTTCGTATGCCCGATAGAAACTGCCCTCCTGAAAGAGGTTCACTTGCCGCCAATCATCGACCGAAGTGCGCATCTTTTCGATTTCAAGAATATCTTTTATTCCTGCCATTTTCGTTTTTCTTAATTTGGAAGGATGAGGCATACAGTCCTGCTGACGGGGCTGGATTGTGCCCTTGGGGGCACGCCCCGTCAGCAGCACTGCATCCCTCATCCTTCCTTTGGGTTATTGTTCTTTGTGCTCCTTTGTTCTATGGATGCACTTTAAATTCTGAGCTACTGGCAGACGGGGCGTACAGATTGACCGTTGCACCGGCTGTAGTAGTTCCTGTACTGACTGCTCGAATTGAAGAACAGTTCGTACGCGTAGTAGGAGCCCGACGTGAAGAGCGACGATGACCAGTAGAAGCCGTAGGAGCCTGCGTTGTAGAGGTAGCCGTCGTAGCGATAACCCGCAGCAGGCAGGAAAATGGAATTACCATTCGGACCCTTCACATTATAACCATTCACACCATTCAAGGTTGTCCAGGTCCAAGTGCAATTGGTTCGAAGTTCATCCTGTTCTGCTCGGGTTGGCATACGCCAAGAACCACCCCAGTTGGCAGTAGCGGCATCGTCGGCAGATTCAAGGACGGTCTTGTTATCTCCTATAAAACTACTACCACTATACCAAATACCATCTGTTTGACCATCTGGATAGGTATATTTGGTCATACCCGTCCAACTGCCATTATTACAGTACTTGTAGTTTGACCAATTGTAGCCGCTCTTGCCGCTCTTCCAGTTGGAGCAAGGGCTGTCCTGTGAGTGGCCCTCGGTATAGTAAGGCTCTGTTTCTCCCCAAGCGAAGTAGTCACCATACTCTTCAGGGGCAGAAGCACCCACATTGCAGGTAGCCCACTTGACCGAGAGGCCGAGATCAACATACTCATGCCCGCTGGTATCCCAACCGGCATCGGGAATGGTGGCGCCTGTACCGCCTGAGGTCTCGGTGATGGTGTAGCTGTAGGACTTGCCGGCGGTATAGTTAGAGCCTGCGGTGACATACTTGTAGGTCTTGCCGGCATTGTCGGTCAGGGTGATGGTCAGCTCCGAACTGCCCAAGCTGGCAGGTGCTACCATAGCATAGAGGGTAACAACCTCGTCGGCAGCACAAGTCAGATTGCTGAGTGCAAGGCTGAAACTGGCTGCACGGCTGGTAGCCGAGATGGCAGGTTTGGCTGCAGTCAGGTCGATGCTACCGGCGGTAACGAACTGCTCACCATCGCTCTCAATCTGGGCGCCGACCAATGTGGCTGCCTTAGGCATGGTGAGCTGGTAGCGGACAAAGGCACCGAGGTGCTTCATCTGCAGATCTACGCTACCTGTGCCATTAGGCTGTACGGCAGCGGCTGCCATGTAGTCATACTGACCGAGGTGGGCAGTCGAGGCATTGCCCGACTGTGCCTGACCAACGTAACTGACTGGGATAGCACTCTCGCTGACGGTATAGTTCGATGCGCTGAATGGGAAATAGGCAGCATACTGGCGGTCAGCACGTAGCGCCCACGCTCCACCATCGAAGCAGGCGGTATTGGTGCCCTCGCCCTCCGAGATGGGGAACGAAACCTGATCACCTCCCACTGGATAGATGCCGATCACATCGCCAGCTGTCCAGGTCGATACGAAGCCAAGAGCAGGATCGACCACATAGCTCGAACGGGTCTGACTGAACTCGGCATCCTCAATACTCACGCGGATGCCACTCAGGAGCTTGCCACCCACGATGGCATCTTCCTCCTGACTACAGGCGCAGAGCAGCATACCTGCTGCCACGGCGCCACAAAGAATGGATTTCTTCATAATTGTAACTGTTATTTGTTTGGAATACGGTTGTGACACTTTTAGGTTATTTTCTCAGAGAAGAGGAGAAGATAAGAAGATGATTTATCGACAAGAATACTTCTATTCTTCAAATCTTCTTTGAGAATAATAAAAACTCAGAGAAGAGGAGAAGTAAGGAAGAGTGACGGCCACCAAAAGCTTCTACTCTTCAAATCTTCTTGAGATTAATAAAACTCAGAGAAGAGGAGAAGTAAGGAAGAGTGACGGCCACCAAAAGCTTCTACTCTACAAATCTTCTTGAGATTAATAAAAAACTCAGAGAAGAGGGGAAGATAAGAAGATGATTTATCGACAAGAATACTTCTACTCTTCAAATCTTCTTGAGATTAATAAAAAACTCAGAGAAGAGGAGAAGATAAGAAGATGATTTATCGACAAGAATACTTCTTTTCTTCAAATCTTCTTTGAGAATAATAAAAAACTCAGAGAAGAGGGGAAGATAAGAAGATTATTTATCGACAAGAATACTTCTTCTCTTCAAATCTTCCTTGAGAATAATAAAAACTCAGAGAAGAGGAGAAGATAAGAAGATGATTTATAGACAAGAATACTTCTATTCTTCATATCTTCTTGAGATTAAAAAACTCCGAGAAGAGGGGAAGATATGAAGATGTTTATAGACAAGAATACTTCTACTCTTCAAATCTTCCTTGAGATTTATAATTAAACTCATTGTGACATTTTGTATCGACTAATTCTCATAGTCGCTCCAACTGCCGCGACTGGAGGCAGCATTGCCCCAACCGCTGTCATCATCGGCCCAACCTGCATTGGGGATGGTGGCACCAGTATGACTGTTGCCCTTATCCCACGGAGCATCGGGTATGACGGCATTCGTGCTGCCGGCTATGACTTCGCCCACGTCTAAGCGGACGACTGTCAAATGTGGTGATGTGTATCTCCTTTTCATTGTGAATTATGATGATGTTGTTATGATTTATCGTCGGTCACTCCGGTTCGCATAGCGTACAATGACGCATATACGACAATCCCTCCGCACTGGCACTATGTGCCCATGCGGAGAGATTATCGCATTATGAGTATATACTATATGAGTGAGTGAGTGAGTGAGTGAGTGAGTGAGTGAGTGAGTGAGTGAGTGAGTGAGTGAGTGAGTGAGTGAGTGAGTGAGTGAGTGATAACACAATTTTTGAATTGACCAAATATTTGGCCAATTATTTTCAGGGTATTATGCACTTTTTTCAGATTCATCAGACTGTCACTTCTTGCTAATGATTAGCTAACAATTGCGAGGCAAAGATACGCATCTTTTCTCAAATCTCCAAGAAAAAAGCAAAAAAAAGGATCTTGTGCACTAATTATTTGGAGATTACAGAGATTCTGCCTATCTTTGCACCGACGAAACCAAAAATATTACAACTATGGAAAATCTTGTCCGTTTTGATTGGGCCATCAAGCGATTATTAAGGAACAAGGCAGACTACTGCGTTGTAGAGGGCTTGTTGTCTGTCATTCTGGAACGACCCATAAAGATCAAGAGCATCCTCGAGAGCGAAAGCAACAAAGAGACTCCAGATGACAAATTCAACCGCGTGGATCTGTTGGCCGAAGATGAAGAAGGAGAACTCCTCCTGTTCGAAATACAAAACAACCGAGAACTGGACTACTTCCATCGCATGGCCTACGGAACATCGAAGGTCATTGCCGAATATCTAAAGGAAGGCCAGCCTTATCAAGACATCCGCAAGGTCTATTCCATCAACATCGTTTATTTCTCCCTCGGTCAGGGAAACGACTATGCCTACAAGGGAAAGACCGAGTTCGTCAGCATGCATGACACCAACGATGTTCTGCGTCTGTCGGAGGCACAACGAAAGGCATTCCATTGCAATACCCCGGCCGACATCTTTCCAGAGTACTATCTGTTGCGTGTCGATAAGTTCGACACAGTTGCCAAGACACCTTTGGATGAATGGATCAGTTTCCTGAACAGTGGCGAGATTCCTGTCACAGCGACAGCGCCAGGACTGCAGGAGGCCCGCGAGCGTCTCCGCGTCAGCTCTTTGTCCGAAGAGGAGCGCAAGGATTACTACCGGATGATGGAGAATCTGCGCTATCAACGAAGCGTGATAGAGACAGGTCGCGCCGAAGGCCGTGAAGAGGGTTGGGAGAAAGGACGGGCTGAAGGTGTAACTGAAGGGAAATTAGCCGTAGCCAAGAACCTCAAAGGATTAGGGCTCTCTATCGACCAGATAATGGCAGCCACGGGTCTTTCTGCCCAAGAAATAGAACAGACATAATGCGCTCTTCTAACCAAACATCAATTAACCCCTACCTTCATATACAACCAATGAAGGTAGGGGTATTTCTTGAAATCAATCTTTGCGTAATGAAGAGCAAGTCAGAAACCAATACAGTTATGACAGAACGACGGTGGAGTATTCTTCTGCCACAGACGGCGGAAGTTCTGTGCCTTTTCGCTGTTCAAAACGGGCATTAAACCATCGTCAAAGACATTGCCGAAATGCAAGACTTTGGGGAATGGCTTTCCACAACAAGGCACATAATAGCCGTTCCAGGTTATGTATGGATGCTCCCACATCGTGGTGCAACTTCTGAAATCCGAAGCCTCACCACTGCAGTCAAGCTGGTCAAGACCGGTAATCTCCATTTCCAGATGTTGCTTAGCCTTACCGACCGACAAGGTCAACACATCGCGGAAATCCGGGCTTTTCATGAAATCATAGTAACGGAACGTGCGATTCGGCATCGAACGGATACTCATGATATTGAAATTGACAAAGCAGACATTCATATTGAGAGCGTAATCAATCAGTTTCGGCATTTCAGTATAGTTATCCTGCGTCACTACAAAATTGATCATAAATTCGGTTTCTTTGCTCAAAGAAATCGTCTGGCGGATATTTTCGGTAATCTCTTTGAAATTGGTTCCCGGTCGCATCCGCTCATAAACCTCATCACAGCCATCGACCGAAAACTGTATGCAATCCAGATAAGGCAACAAAGGAGTTACCTTCTGCAAGTAGCCCGGGAAATGGGCATTGGTTGAAACCGTGGTCACAATGGCTGGCTTTCGGGACTTGATATACTGCAAGATCTCAAGCAGATGCGGATACATCATCGTTTCGCCCAATCCCGTCAGTCCAATAGAATCCAGGTAAGGAATCATCTCGTCGAGCAACGCCTTGGCCTTGTCCAACGGCATAAAGCCGATGTCCATTTGCTTGCCATACTCATATTCGCGTGGACAAATGTTGCAATGCAGATTACATACATTGCCCAACTCAATCATTCCATTGGTCGGAAAAGGAATCGCACAACTCCTGGTCTTATCGAACAGCAGCCAACGCCAACGGTTAGCAACATAAAGACAAAGGTCACGATTAACCTTTGTCCTTTTGATTAGTTTCCACAACAGCTTTCTACGCCGTTTGTTGATCTTTTCGAACATATTGATTACAGCACCTTGACAAGCTCTACGTCGAAGATGAGTGCTGCATAAGGTGGAATATCACTTCCTGCGCCACGCTCGCCGTATGCAAGATTGTACGGGATATAGAAACGATATTTGGCACCCTCCTTCATGAGCTGAACACCCTCGGTCCAACCTGCAATCACCTGACGCAATCCGAAATCAGCCGGTTCACCGCGACGATAAGAGGAATCGAAAACGGTTCCATCCAGCAGACGACCCTCGTAATGGCAACGAACTGTATCGGAAGCCTTTGGCTGCTTACCGGTGCCCTCGGTCAAAACCTCATACTGCAAACCACTGGCAGTTGTAGTAACTCCAGCCTTCTTGCCATTCTCTGCGAGGAACTTCTCTCCCTCCTCGCGAGCTGCCTTTCCTGCCTCAGCTGCAGCAGCCTGCTGCTTAGATTCGAGTTCGGTAAAGAACGTATTGAGGACCGACTGAGCCTCCTGCAAAGAAATCTGCGGCTGCTTCTTCAGAAGCATATCCATAACGCCAGCAGCGAAATCTGCGCCCACCAGCTCATCCTTGATGCCTGACTGGCTCAACTGAGCACCAATATTCAAGCCAAGGGCATAACTTAACTTATCCATTGTATTTTTAAAAAAAAGTTATTAGTTATAAGTTATTAGTTAGGCTTACTCAATGTCCTGCATTGATCGGGCAATAACTATTAACTGATAACTAATAACTATCAATTATCTAATTGATTTAGTTGTTCTCTGGACGGAGCTTGCGAACGGTAACAGCAGTCTGCCACATCTCTGACTCACGGAGAGCCTTCAACTCAGCCTCAAGACCCTGACGGTAGTCTGGCTTAGAGTTAGCGTCGATAGAGATCTGAGCCTCGTTACCAGTCTTAACAGAGTTGTAGAGTTTCTCAACAACTGGCTTGCAAGCATCGTGGAATGGGCCCATCCAGTCGAGAGCACCACGCTGAGCGGTGGTAGAGCAGTTTGCGTACATCCAGTCCATACCGTTCTTAGCGAAGAGTGGCATGAGTGACTGAGTAAGCTCCTCAACGGTCTCGTTGAATGCCTCTGATGGAGAGTGACCGTTCTCACGAAGAACCTCATACTGAGCAAGGAGAAGACCCTGGATAGCGCCCATGAGAGAACCACGCTCGCCGGTAAGGTCAGAAGTAGCCTCACGCTGGAAGGTAGTCTCGAACATATAACCAGAACCGATACCGATACCGAGAGCGAGGGTACGATCCATAGCCTTGCCAGTAGCATCCTGGTAAACAGCGTATGAAGAGTTCAAGCCACGGCCCTCGAGGAACATGGTACGGAGTGAAGTACCTGAACCCTTAGGAGCAACCATGATTACATCGTAATCCTTGCCAGGAACAACACCTGTGCGATCGTTCCAAGTAATAGCGAAGCCATGTGAGAAGTAGAGAGCCTTACCTGGGGTGAGGTACTGCTTCAAGGTTGGCCATACGCTCATGACAGCAGCGTCAGAGAGCAAGCACATGATGATAGTAGCCTTCTGAGCAGCCTCCTCGATAGAGAAGAGAGTCTGACCAGGAATCCAGCCATCGCTGACAGCCTTGTCATAAGTCTTACCTGCACGCTGGCCAACGATTACGTTGAAACCATTGTCACGAAGGTTCAAAGACTGGCCAGGGCCCTGTACACCATAACCGATAACTGCGATGGTCTCGTCCTTCAAAATCTCACGAGCCTTTTCAAGAGGGAACTCCTCACGCATTACGACGTTCTCGATAACGCCACCGAAATTTAACTGTGCCATTTTTTAAATTAAAAATTAAAAATGATAAATTAAAAAATATTTGTTATTTGAATATTTATCTCATTGGAATTGTCTCATCCGAGGTCTTTTCAGCACTCCTCGTCGTTGATACCCTCTTCGAGGAAGCTGAACTGCTGGTTCTCCTGTTCCTTGAGGAACTCCGAGACTCGTTCCACCTTATCGCGGGTAATAGCGACCACACCGCTTCGGGTGTACTGGAGAATACACTTATACTTGGCAAGCTTCTTATAGAGATCCGTTACAGCATCCGGCTTCACACAAAGCTGCATGGTGGTATAGGTCTCATTCATCTCCAATATCTTTGCACCAGAATGGCGCACGAAACGAGAAATCTCCGGATTGGCCAAGATGGTTGGGGTTGAAACCTTGAAGATAGCCACCTCGCTCACAAAAATATCCTCTTCCAGATAATAGTTGGCTTTGATGACATCTACCTTACGCTCGATCTGCTTGACGAGTTTCTTGACCTGCGACTCGTCGGTAATGACCGTCACCGTATATTTGTGGACATTATGAATACCGGAAGGCGACACGTTGAGGCTCTCGATATTTACCTGATTGCGAGTGAAGACCGCTGTAACCAGATTAAGGACACCTACGACGTTTTCTGAATAAATCAGGATAGTATATAACTTCTTTTCCATATCAATTTGCCTCCTTCTCTAACATCATTTCACTTACAGATGCACCAGGAGCAGTCATTGGCATTACATCATCCTCCTCCATGATAACGGTTTCGAGCAGGAATGGGCCCTTGGTGTCAAGCATCTGACGAATAGCCTCAGCCAACTCCTTGCGGTCACTTACCTTACGATAAGGGATCTTATAGGCTGTTGCAATCTGCTCATAATCCGGATTGAGCATGTGGGTAAAGGCATAACGCTTCTGGAAGAACATATTCTGCCACTGACGCACATTGCCCAGGAAGTTATTGTTCATCAATACCATCTTGACAGGACAATGATACTCCATGATGGTACCGAACTCCTGAATAGTCATCTGCAGGCCACCATCGCCCATGAAGACTACAACCGGACGGTTCTTCTCGCCGAAAGTAGCACCAACGGCTGCCGGCAGTCCATATCCCATGGTACCCAGACCACCACTGGTGATGATTGAACGAGGTGTATTGTATTTAGAGTAACGGGTAGAGAACAACTGGTTCTGGCCAACGTCTGTTACAGTAACGCCCATGCCTTGTGTTGCCTCTGCGACTGCGTTTGCCACCTCACCCATGAGCAAAGGACCTTCGGTTGGGTGCAGGGCACGACGGGTTACCTTCTCCTCTTCTCGTTCCTGCAAAGCCTTGAAACTCTCGATCCACTCTGTGTGGTCGGCCTTATTGACCAGAGCGGTAAGCATTGGCAACGACTCTTTACAATCAGCCACAATGGCGACATCGGTCTGCACATTCTTGTTGATTTCGGCATGATCAATATCCAGATGGATGACCTTGGCCTGCTTGAGATAGGTTGCCAGGTTGCCAGTCACACGATCAGAGAAACGCATACCGATTGCGATGACCACATCGGCCTCCTGCTGCTTCAAGTTAGGCGCATAGTTACCATGCATGCCCAACATACCGACATTGAGTGGATGATTGGATGCCAAAGCCGAAAGACCCAACATGGTGCGACCTGCAGGGATATTGGCTTTCTCGAGGAATGCTTTCAGCTCCTCATGTGCATTGCCTAACTCTACGCCCTGTCCGACCAGAGCCAAAGGCTTTTTGGCCGAATTGATCAGGTCGGCAGCCTCCTGCAAATGCTCCTGCTTGGGACGTGGAGCCGGAATATAGGAACGGACAAAATTCACGTTGGTTGGCACATATTCACACTGTGTCACCTGAGCATTCTTTGGGAAATCAAGCACCACAGGACCAGGACGACCAGACTTGGCCAAATAATATGCCTTGCTGACTGCCCACGGAATATCCTCTGGACGGCGGATCTGATAAACCCACTTACAGATAGGCTGTGCAACAGTGATAAGGTCGAGCTCCTGGAAGGCATCGGTACCCAATACACCCACGCCAACCTGTCCGGCAATAACAACAACCGGAGTTGAATCAATCATGGCATCGGCAATACCCGTCAAGGTATTGGCTACGCCAGGTCCACTGGTAACAATCACGGTTCCCACTTCACCGCTCACACGGGCAAAGCCCTGTGCTGCATGGATTGCTCCCTGCTCATGACGTACGAGAATGTGATCGAAGGCCTTCTTTGGCCCACGTGTATAGTCAAAGAGTGCATCATAGACCGGCATAATACTACCTCCAGGATATCCGAAGATAGTCTTGATACCTTGAGCCTTGAGCGACTCCATCAAGATTTCTGATCCGCTTATCTTTCCCATCAAGATTTTTATCAAGAATAAGAGAATTTTGAGAATTTCTCTATCAATCAATTATACGAACACCACCCTTATCGGCCGAAGATACAGACTGAGCATAAGCACGCAGAGCCTTGCTCACAACGCGATTACGCTTCAATGGCTGCTGTGGACGAGCAGCAAGTTCCTCGTCGGTCAGCTTGACATTGATGCTACGGCTTGGAATATCGATCACGATGATATCACCATCCTTGATCTTTCCGATATTTCCGCCAGAGGCAGCCTCTGGACTGATATGACCGATTGAGAGGCCCGAAGTACCACCAGAGAAACGACCATCGGTGATGAGGGCACATTCCTTGCCCATGTGCATAGACTTGATGTAAGAGGTCGGATAAAGCATCTCCTGCATGCCAGGACCACCCTTAGGACCCTCGTGAGTGATGACTACGCAATCACCCTTCTTGACCTTACCGCCAAGGATACCCTCGCAAGCATCCTCCTGGCTATCGAATACGACTGCAGGACCTTCGAAGTGCCAGAGCTCTGGAGCCACACCTGCAGTCTTCACAACACAACCATCCTGAGCGATGTTGCCGAAGAGGACTGCCATACCACCATCCTTGGTGTAAGCATGTTCGATGTCACGAATACAACCCTCAGCACGATCAGTATCAAGACTTGGCCACTGGGTATCCTGCGAGCCCATCTTGGTAGAGAACTTACCGGCAGGAGCTGAAGAATAGATACGCTTAGCCTCTGGATCGATGGTAGCACCTGTGATGCTATACTTCTTGATATCCTCGCCAAGAGTAGCACCATTGACACGCTTGCAAGAGAGATCAAGCAGATTGCCCTTGGCCAACTCACCCATGATGCCGAGAATACCACCGGCACGGTTCTCCTCCTGGATAGAATACTTCTGCCAGTTTGGAGCGAGCTTGCAGAGGAATGGAACCTTGCGGCTCAAAGCATCGATATCCGGCATAGTGAACTGAACCTCGGCCTCCTGAGCCACAGCCAGAAGGTGAAGCACAGTATTGGTCGATGCACCCATGGCAATATCCAAAGTCATGGCATTGAGGAAAGCGGCACGGGTTGCAATACTACGTGGCAATACACTCTCGTCGCCATTCTCGTAATAGGCGAAGGCATTCTTGACAATCATCTTGGCTGCATCCTTGAAGAGCTGGATACGATTGACGTGGGTAGCAAGAATAGAACCATTGCCCGGGAGGGAGAGACCAAGAGCCTCGGTCAGAGAATTCATTGAATTGGCAGTGAACATACCAGAGCAAGCGCCACAACCTGGGCAAGCACAGTTCTCGACCTCTGCAAGTTCCTCGTCGCTGACGGTATTATCACCACCCTTGATCATAGCTGTGATTAGGTCAGCATTCTCGCCCTTGTACTTACCAGCCTCCATAGGACCACCGCTCACGAATACCGTTGGGATATTGAGACGCATAGAAGCCATCAGCATACCAGGAGTAACTTTGTCGCAGTTTGAGATACAAATCATGGCATCAGCCTTGTGAGCATTGATCATATACTCAACCGAGTCAGCGATAACGTCGCGAGAAGGAAGACTATACAACATACCGTCATGGCCCATGGCAATGCCATCATCGACAGCGATGGTATTGAACTCAGCAGCATAACAGCCGAGTTTCTCAATCTCAGCCTTCACGATTTGGCCGATCTCATGCAAATGAGTGTGACCTGGGACAAACTGGGTGAACGAATTGACGATAGCGATGATTGGCTTACCGAACTGTTCACGCTTCATACCATTGGCTACCCACAAAGCACGGGCGCCAGCCATGCGACGACCTTCTGTCGTCTGTGCACTACGGAGTTGAATCTTCATATAGTTGTGTTCCTTAATTTATTCGTTTTATGACCATAACCACACCTTTGGATGGGCTATTTAGTGCGCAAAGATAACAATTATTTATGGAACAGTAGCCTTTTTTTTCAAAAAAAGTCGATTTTCCGCACTTTTTTCTTTTTTTTTGCAAGAATTCCCACCTTTTTTGCAAAAACGATGCAAAAGCGAAAGAAATGAGCGTATCGAAAAGAAACAAAACTTTTCAATACGCTCCTATTTAAAATATCATAAAAGACAGAATCATAGCATAAGTTTCCGTCCAATCTCACCCGGCAACTCCTCGACATAATGCGTCACCATAATCAACGTCTTGTCAGGACGCTGACAGAAGGTTGCAATCACATCGCGCACAAGATTACGGCGATAGGTATCGAGGCCATGGAGTGGTTCGTCGAGAATCAGCAAAGCAGGATCCTTGACAAATGCACGAGCCAAGAGACAGAGCCGTTGTTCACCAGCTGACAATGACAGGAAAAGACGATCGCGCAAATGGTCGATACCAAACACACGCATCCAAAAGAGACAGACATCCACCTGATCTGGACGAGGACGCTTATACAAGCCGACCGAATCATGCAAGCCCGAAGCCACAATATCAATTGCAGGGCGATTTTCCTTGTAGGCACGATGGAACTCCGGCGACACAAAGCCAATATGCTTCTTGATCTCCCAGATACTCTCACCCGTACCACGACGACGGCCAAAGAGACTGATGTCGCAGGCATAAGCAGCCGGATGATCTGCACAAATCAAACTCAGAAGTGTCGATTTTCCAGCACCGTTACGGCCTTGCAACGCCCACTTCTCGCCACGGCTTACAGTCCAATTCAAACCGTTATAAAGCACACGATCGGAATCTGGCAACGAAAGGCTCAGGTTGCGAATCGAAATGATTTCGTCGGAACAGGAACCATCGGCTGTCAAGTTAGCCATAGGCATGACCGGCAGGTCGAGAATCTGCTGTCGCAATTCGGCACTCAAACGCGAACGGGAATCGCTATCGAAATCCGATTTTGTGGCCAGATACTCCGCACGCGTCATCTTCTCGCCAACAGTCATATTATCGACCAGAACGACATGCGTCATATATTCAGGCACAGAATCGAGCATCGACTGCACCATGATAATCTGCACATCGCCCCCATCGATCAGATGCTGGAAAAAGCCACTCAACTGCTCACGCATCGGAGCATCGAGACCGATGAAAGGATTATCGACAATCAAAACCTTTGGCCGCTTAATCAGATACTTGAACAACTGATAGCGACGCATTTCGCCACTCGACAGAAGTACCATGCGCTTCTGCAACAACGGACGCATCATAAAGGTATCCAGCAAAGGATTGGCCAAGAATTCAGCATCATCTTCAGCACCAGCTGCACGTGCCTCATCTTCGGTCAAACCATGGCCCGCAGCACGCGCCTCGTCGGCACTTAAGCCAGTGGCCGAAACCTTGTCAGATGCCAAAGCGCGTTTCAGTACGGTCGAAACCAAGGGGGACTCGTCACGATCCTGCGAATTGAAACGCTGCTGGAAATAGTATGGTTTTTCGACCGATCCGAGAGCATCCTCAAAAGTCAGTTGTACGATATTGCCATAGGCAGAATTGCCCTTTTCGCCAAAGTCATACTCCAACGATCCCTCGAGCAACAAATTCTTGCCGGTAATGAGATCCAGCAGGCAGCTCTTGCCACCACCGTTCGGTCCCATTACAGCAATGTGCTCGCCCTCGCCAAGCACAAAGTTGACGGGAGCGAGCATCCGGGTTTGAGGCAAACGCCCCAAAGCATCTTTTAAAATGATTTTAGACATGATTATCTACCGGTTGTTTAAGGTCGATCTCATTGTGATAGGTATCGACGACCTTGTACTGCAGAAGTTCCATGCTTTGGTCGGACACAAGACGCAAACCCAAACCATAACGCAACTTCCACTTCATGAGACGGGAAAAGATCCAGCCTCGCTTCAAATAGGCTGCCACAAATGGGTGTACATGCAGATAGAATTGCTTCACTTTCAGTTCCTCCGTCAAGTAATCAAGTTTCTGTTCCAACTGCTCCGGATAGAGAATGGACGGTTTGACCACATGCTTTCCACCACATACCGGACACGCTTCAGCCGTCTGCACATCCATCACCGGACGTACGCGTTGACGCGTGATCTGCATCAGACAGAATTTACTCAAAGGCAGGATATTGTGCTTGGCACGGTCCGTCAGCATCAGCTCCTTCATGTGCTGGAAGAGTTGTTCGCGATGTTCGGCTGTATTCAAATCAATAAAGTCAATCACCACAATGCCTCCCATATCACGCAGTCGCATCTGACGGGCTATCTCGTCGGCCGCAGCCAAATCGACAGCAAGAGCGTTCTCTTCCTGATCGGATGCCTGACGGCTACGATGTCCACTGTTCACGTCAATAACATGCAACGCCTCGGTATGCTCGATAATGATGTAGGCACCAGCCTTGCACGACACAGTTTTGCCCAGCGAGGACTTAATCTGTCGTGTTACATCGAACTTATCCAGAATCGGTACTTCTCCCTCGTACAAATGAACAACATTTGCCTTTTCAGGGGCTATCAGATGGACATATTCCTTAATCTGCGTGAATGTTGCCGGGTCATTGACCCAGATGTTCTCGAACGAGGGGTTGAAGATGTCGCGAAGTAATGCCACAGCACGGCTGGTTTCCTCATAAACGAGTGATGGCAGCTGGCCTTTCATAAGTTTGAGCATCGCCTCTTCCCAGCGATGTGTGAGCGTGGTCATTTCCTGTTCGAGGTCTTCGGCTGCAGCTCCCTGTGCGGAGGTACGGATTATTACACCGAAGTTCTTTGGACGGATACCATTGATGATCTGCCTGAGGCGGACCTTCTCTTCGCTCGATTTGATTTTCGCGGACACCGAAACCTTGTCCTGGAAAGGTATCAGCACCATGAATCGACCAGGAAGACTGATTTCGCTGGTCAGGCGCGGACCCTTTGTCGAGATGGGTTCCTTAGCAATCTGAACAAGCACCTCTTGTCCCTGTTGGAGCACATCGCTCACGGTTCCCTCTTTCTCGAGATCCGATTCGCGCTTCACTTTATCCAAGGGGAGGACGTGTTTGCGGTCAGACAATTGCTGCTTGACGAACTTGGCCAAACTCCTAAACTGAGGACCAAGATCCTGATAGTGAATAAATCCCTCTTTTTCGTACCCCACATCGACAAAGGCAGCATTCAATCCTGGCATCAGTTTTCGCACCTTAGCCAGATAGATGTTACCGACCGAGAATGAGGCATTCTGCTGTTCGCGCTGATACTCAGCCAGACGCCCATCTTCCAAGAGACCAATGGTGATCTCTTTGGCCTGCACATCAATGACTACTTCTCTTGTCATGACGAGATAGGGATTTAAAAATGTTTTTTAAGAAAAAGGGGTACACACATCATGTGCACCCCTGTATCCTGTTCTGGCGCTACTATTATTCAACGCCTTGTCACAGCACCAATTAGTGCTTCTTATGACGGTTCTTGCGCAAGCGCTTTTTGCGCTTGTGAACAGCCATCTTGTGACGCTTGTGCTTCTTACCGTTTGGCATAGCAAATAATTATTAATTGGTTAAACTTTATATTTCTTTATTTGATTAATCCTGAATATCGAGATCACCACTCACCTGAGCCATAAAGCACTTGGCAGGCTTGAAAGCTGGAATGTTGTGGGCAGGGATAATGATAGAACGCTCCTCTTTGATATTGCGGGCAGTCTTGGTTGCACGCTCCTTGATGATAAACGAACCGAAACCACGGAGGTAAACACACTCTCCATCAACCAACGAATCCTTTACATTGGCCATAAACTGCTCTACAACGGTCAAAACGGTCTCTTTGTCAAGTCCAGTCTTCTTTGCAATCTGGGCTACGATCTCTGCTTTAGTCATAAACTTTTTTCTATTATCTTAATTTAATTTTACAGAATTCTCATAAATTCGGCTTGCAAAGATACTGCTATTTTTCGAATTTCCAACGAAATCATTGGATTTTTTTGCAAAAAAGTTTATCTTTGCGCCCGAAATAGGCAGAATTGCCAACTGAAAATCAATAATTATATGGAAATTAGCCATATTTTGCAATCTTGGTACACTTCCAACAGTCGTGATTTACCATGGCGACAAACAAAAGACGCCTATCGAATCTGGCTTTCAGAAGTCATTTTGCAACAAACCAGAGTAGCCCAAGGGTTCGACTACTACAACCGATTCGTAAATACCTATCCGACAGTTGGAGCGTTAGCCTCCGCCCCCGAAGACGACGTGTTGAAACTGTGGCAAGGATTAGGATACTATAGTCGTGCACGCAATCTGCACAAAGCGGCCAAAATGGTGGTCGAAAGACAGGGTGCTACTGTTCGAAACACAGTCACCTTTCCCAACACCTATGCCGAACTGATCCAGCTGCCGGGTGTCGGGCCTTACACGGCTGCGGCAATTGCCAGTTTCTCGTCCGATGAAGCGGTGGCTGTAGTCGATGGCAACGTCTATCGCCTCCTCGCCCGCCTCTTTGATATTGAGACGCCCATTGACAGCACCTCTGGGCAAAAGGAGTTTCTGGCGCTGGCCTCCGAGTTATTGGACAAACGACATCCCGGACGGCACAATCAAGCCATCATGGAATTCGGCGCCCTGCATTGCACCCCGACTTCGCCTCGCTGCGAAGACTGTCCGCTGCAATCCACATGTCTGGCCTATGCCAACCACTCGGTAACCGAGCGACCGGTCAAAGCCGGCAAGGTTAAAGTACGAGAGCGACATCTGCACTATTACCTATTTAAATATAATAATGAGATTTGGGTTCATCAACGCGGTGCTGGAGACATCTGGCAAGGTCTTTGGGAATTCTATGCGGCCCCACTCGATTCCCCCGAAGTGGTGAAAAGACAAACCTCGCACCTCACAAGCAAGGAGAAGCTTGAGAATCTGAAGGGAGCATGGTCCATCAAGCACCAACTTACCCACCAACTGCTGCGAATTACCTTCAAGGTCATCGAACTTACAGAACCGATCACCACATTGCCTGCCGATTATATCCGCATCTCATGGCAGGAATGGCAAGAAAAAGCAGTTCCAAAGCCTATATTTGAGGCAAACAAGCATTTTTCAGCCCTTTTCGACTAAAAAATGCAGTTTTTTTGTCAACATTGTCAAAAAAAGAGTATCTTTGTCGCGTCGTTTAACCTTAAAAACCAAAACTACACACAACATGGCAGTAAACAAAGTCATCCTTTTAGGAAATGTGGGACGTGATCCAGACATCAGACGCACCGAAGATGGTACTATCTGTGCTTCTTTCCCGCTGGCCACGACCGAACGCGCTTATCGCAAACGCTCTGGCGAAGAAGTTCCAGAAAAAACCGAGTGGCACAACATCGTAGCATGGCAAGGCATTGCAGAACGCATCGAACGCCAAGTTCACAAAGGCTCGCTCGTCTATCTCGAAGGCAAACTCCGCACTCGCCAGTGGAGCGACCAGAATAATATCCGTCACTATGTGACCGAAATTTTTGTTGACCAGTTCGAATTGCTAAAAAATCCAAACAACAATGAAACTTCCGCTCCTTCTGACAACGTTAGCGATCCTTGCTAACTCTGCCGTTGGTGCCGATTTCGATAATAGGCATCTCTTGCTTGACCAATCGTTGAGCGATGCTGATGCCGCAGCGTCTCCTTACCTCTTCAACAAGGTGCAGGAGGCGCTTTCTGCTATCAATACACTCCAGCTTTCGGCTACCGACACCCTTTCTCTGCAAATCGCCCCAGGTGTATATTGGGTTGATGATCCGGACGATCCAGCCATACGACAAACGGCCGACAACAGTACGCCCTATGGCTTTCGTCTCCATGCATCGAACCTAAAACTGATCGGACTGTCGGACAACGCAGAAGATATCGTACTGGCATGCAACCGTGGACAAACACAAGGTGCCATGGGCAATTTCACGATGTTCTTTATGGATTGCCAGTACATTCAGGCCGAAAACATCACTTTCGGCAACTATTGTTCGGTCGATCTCAACTACACCCGCAATCCACTACTCAACCGTCCACGTCGTGCCAATGCCATCGTCCAGGCACAACTTATTCACACCAATGCCCGTTTTGTTGAGGCATCAAACTGTCGCTTCATCAGCCGTCTGAACCTCTGCCCTTTCAGTGGTGTGCATCGGGCTCTGTTCACCGATTGTCACTTTGAATGTACCGACGATGCGCTCGAGGGTTCAGCCATCTACAATCGTTGCCATTTCGAATTCTTCTCGAGCAAACCCTTCTGGGGAGCGCCCTACCATGGCCCCGTCTTCATCGATTGCCAGATCGACACACACGTCAAGGGAATCCAGTATTTCATGAAGACGCATGGTGGACTGTCCCTCATCCGTACCAACATCCGGCAACTGGAAAACGAACCCCTGACCATTATCCCGACTTACGGACAGAACGATGCCTCGTGCTACTATAGCCAAGTAACCGTCAATGGAGAGCCGGCACAAGTAGTCGGTGCGACCGACATCTCCCAGCTTCCCATGCTCAAAGCCTACACGGTCGAGAATCTGTTGCATGGTCCTCTGCCAACCTACATGAAATGGGACGACAAGCAGGGAGTCCAATTTTACTGTTGGAATGGCGAACCAGCCAAGATGCGTTCGTCGGCCGAAATGACGGACGTTATCTCTCACCCCTATGGTCTCCGTGCCCAGCGTCGCATTCATCAGGAGGCAATGCTCGAGCCAGCGCCACATTTTGTCGAGACTCCTACATTATCATACAACAAAAAGGGGAAATGCCTCCAACTCAGATACTCACTCGACTGCGCTGGCGAAGACCTCAGTCGCATTGTCTGGTATCGATACACGCAAGTTGACCATTCAGATGCCATAGCTGTACACATCGGCCACGAATATACTCTCTCTCCAGCCGACAAGGGCTATCATCTCATGGCAGAGGTAACGCCACAAACATCAATCTCCTTGCCTGGAGAGAAGACTATTGCCACCTACGAGAAGACATTGCCCGCGATTCGCCAACAGAAGCCATTTGTGCTCGAAACCGACTTTCACGACATTCCTATCGGACACCAGCCACGACTCATAAAGGGGTGTTGGACCTTCGATGCCTACAAACCAGCCGACACGCAGACCTACAACTGGGAACCCAACCCACAAAATGCCTGGTACTATGGACATGGCGTCGATGGCGCAGCTTCATACGTCGGTTTGGTGCAGGCTACTCGTGGCGCACGCTGCTTCTATACTCCGATGTTCGATGTCTGCTCCGAGATGAGTGCAGAACTCGTCATTGCCCCTGCTAAAACTGCAGGACAAGGATTCGGTAGCGCCACTGGACAATACTTAGACATCGGAATCTGTTTCAATCCAGAAACGCTCACTGGCTACGCCCTCCGTATTCAGCGCACTCCTGACTATGACCGGGCAGTAGTCTTCCAGCTTGTGCAATACGTCAACGGCATCGTGACACCTCTCTCGGAGGCACAAGTCTCCACTTGCTATCTCGCTCCTTGCTCAGTCTCACTTGAGCAGCAAGGCAACAAACTCACGGCAACGGCATCGCATGACAGCAAGAAGGTCACATTGGAAACAGAAATTCCGAATTCTTCACTTCCTGCACTTCACTCTTCGTTCTATATGCAGCACACCGGATCAACAGGCCCGAGTGCCAGTCTGATCGAGTCACTTAAAATTTCCTGGAAATAAAAACACAGATGAAAACACAATTGCTTTCCCTTGCCTTGCTGGCATCAAACCTTGTCATTGCGCAAGAAGTCAACGACGTCAACACACCCCTTCATCTCATGCAGCCACAGTACGAGACTCCCTACGGCGTACCACAGGCCACAGATGTCAAGGAGACCTTGTCGCGAGTATTCAACTTTCTGGAACCATCCATGCCTTGTCAAACAGATGGAAATCGACTGAAGCAAGGCACGCTTCGACTTACTTCCTACGAAATAGGCGTTCTCTATGCAGCCGCCCTCGATGCCGGGAAATATGCCAACGACACCCGCTATACAACGTTCACGACAGATCGTCTCTCCCTCATCGCCAACCTCTATGCCCAAAACAGGAACAATCCTGCGGCAGCAGAGACAGACCCCCAGATGCGCAAAGTCTGCAATCCTTCAGCGCTCGATGACGCTGGCGCAATGTGTGCCGCCTATATCCGTATGGCATTGGTTCAGGGCAGAAAAATGAGCAAGGACGAACAACTGGTCATTGAGAATTACATCAATTACGTCTATCGCAAACAGTACCGGCTGCCGAATGGCATCTTCGGTCGCATACGTCCACATTACAATACCATATGGCTCGATGATATGTATATGGGAGTTCCGTGCCTAGCATGGTATGGCAGGCTGACCGGCAAGCAGGAGTACTACGACGAAGCAGTACGCCAGATCCGTCTATTCAAAGAACACATGTGGGTACCAGAAAAACAGCTCTTCCGTCATGGTTGGGTCGAGGAGATGAATCCACATCCAGCCTACCATTGGGGCAGAGCCAACGGATGGGCAGTACTCACCCTATGCGAAGTGCTCGATGCCCTACCTCAAGACCATAAGGAGAGGGACTTTGTGCTCGACCTCCTTCGTCAGCATCTGGAAGGACTCTGCCGCCTGCAACACAAGACTGGCTTCTGGCATCAACTGCTCGACGATCCTGACACCTATCTCGAAACATCGGCCACAGCCATCTTTACCTACTGTCTGGCTCATGCCATGAACGAAGGCTGGATCGATCCATTGGCCTACGGAGCACAGACATTCCTCGCCTGGAACGCCGTTGCGACCAAAGTCAATGCCAAGGGGCAAGTAGAAGGCACATGCGTAGGATCGGGCATGGGCTTTGATCCCGCCTTCTATGCTTACCGCCCGGTGCATGTCATGGCAGCTCACGGCTATGGTCCTGTGGTGTGGGCAGGTGCAGAAATGCTGAGACTGCTCCAGAACACACATCCTAAAATGAATGATTCGGCCGTGCATCTATATCCCACAGAACAGCAGACCGACGAACCTATCTTCTCCGAGAAGCGCCAAGGCGTGAAGGACGAGAAGGTCCATTGGTAAAGCATCAGAAGTCGAACACTCTAACCCACTGCCTTATGAAAAGAATCATCATCGCCAGTTGCCTATTCATTGCAGCTATCACAGCCAAGGCCCAATATGGTCATCTTTCCCCCTCGGAGAAAAGCGAATACAAAGATCCGGTGACCGGCCTCAACCTGACACTCCTCACCGATACGACAAAAAATGACCGATTCTTGTACCAGACCGATCCGATGTGGACTCCCGATGGACAATATCTGCTGTTTCGCTCCTCCAGTCGTTCATCAGACGAAATTGAGGTAACCGGCAAAGATGGAAAAACTCAGATGAGAAAAGTTACACAACTGTACTGCATCCATGTAGAAACTGGGCACATCATACAGGTTACTACAGGCGATCATACAGGAAGTGGCTTTTTGGCCAATCGTTCCAACAGACTTTTCCTCAATCGAAGGATTGACAACCATTGGAACATGTATGTCATGGACCTCGACCAGTTCTTTGCAGATGCCCATGCCGGCAAAGTGAAGAATGCCGACAAATACGAGAAGTTCATCGGAACATTCCCTACAGAAATGGGACGTCCTGGAGGCTACTGCATCAGCAGCGACGATGAATGGGCCTACATCTCTGTGGAACGAGACGGAACCCCAGAGGAGATAGAACGCATGAACAAGAATGCCTTCATTCCGGAAAGCAACCAGCCAGTCAAGATCAAACCTTCACTAAGTGGCATTCGCAAGATGAATCTTTCCACTGGAGAGGTTTCGAAGGTGTGCGACGTTGAATTCAAGGTCGGACATATTCAGGCCAGCCGTTTCCGTCCAGAAGAGATTCTGTTCTGCAACGAGACTGGTGGAGATGCCTATCAACGGATGTGGTATGTTCAAAGCGATGGCTCGAATCTAAAACCACTCTACAAAGAGACACCCCTTGATTGGGTAACCCATGAAACCTTTGCCACCGAAGACTATGTCTATTTCAACGTACTGGGATTTCAGCCTCGTCTCAGGAAACAGGCACATGGCATCTTCCGTATCAACCTTCGTAACGACGATGTAGAAGTGATCGGCCAGGTAGAGACAAGCACACCAGCCATCATCGACAATAACATGCTCAATGGAAAAGGTTTCTGGCATTGCAACGCAAGCCGCGATAACAAATGGGCTGCAAGTGACACTTTCGCTGGCAGCGTCTGGATCATCAATACTCTCACTGGCGAAAGGATTCAGATTGCTTCCGATTGTCGCATGAAACCCGACCATGCACAACCCTTCTTCAGTCCCGATGGCACGAAACTTTGTTTCCAATCCGGACACTTCTCCGACGGTCAACGACTCACCCTCATGATGGTTGATCTAACGCAAATTCCAAATTTTAAATAATTCTGAACACCTACTTAGACAAAAAAATGGAGATCCTCACATAGAGAATCTCCATTTTCTTGTATTGCTTCAAAAATTGAACCCAGTTTCGAAAAAAAAACTTACCAGTCCTCTTCGATGAGATCTGATTCAGCCACACCCTCGATTATGATGTCACCAGGACCGAATGGATCAACTTCGGTATAGTCATCCTCCAAGCCCTTGCTGAGATCAAGGTTGCGATGGGTGAAGGTTTGAATACGATTCGACTCATCGTTGAGCATGGTCCAAAGCATATCCTTGAGCTGTTCGAGCCCCATGCCTGCTACGGCCGAAATGAAAACAGTAGGAACACCCTCAGGCAACTCCTGACGCATCTCGTTGATCAGTTCTTCGTCGAGCATGTCGCACTTGGTAATGGCCAAGAGACGCTGCTTGTCGAGCATCTCTGGGTTGTAGGTTCCCAACTCGTTGAGCAAGATGTCGTACTCCTTACGAATATCGTTGCTATCGGCAGGAATCATGAACAAGAGGGTCGAGTTACGTTCGATGTGACGAAGGAAACGCAATCCCAGACCCTTGCCTTCTGAAGCGCCCTCGATGATACCAGGAATATCGGCAATAACAAACGAACGGTTGTCGCGATAAGGCACCAGTCCGAGGTTTGGCTCCATGGTGGTAAACGGATAGTCGGCAATCTTAGGTTTGGCAGCACTCACGCTGCTCAGCAGAGTGGATTTACCGGCATTCGGAAAACCGACAAGACCGACATCGGCCAGCAACTTCAATTCGAGCACAATGCGACGCTCCTGTGCTGGCTCGCCTGGCTGGGCATAGAGTGGGGCCTGATTGGTTGAGGTGCGGAAATGCCAGTTACCCAATCCGCCACGGCCACCCTTGAGGAGCACAATCTTCTGATCATCCTCGGTGACCTCGCAAATATATTCGCCCGAGTCGGCGTCGTAAACAACCGTTCCCATAGGGACTTCGATAGTCACATCCTGACCATCCTTGCCAAACGACTTATTCTCGCTGCCGGCTTGTCCGTCGGTAGCGAAAAGATGACGCTGATAGCGCAAATGCAACAGTGTCCAATAGTTGCGGTTGCCATGCAGAATGACTGAACCGCCCTTGCCTCCATCGCCGCCATCAGGACCTCCTTTTGGAATATACTTAGCACGATGCAAGTGGCTGCAGCCACGACCGCCCTTACCGGAACGGCAATAGATGGTTACATAGTCAACGAAATTCGATTCTGCCATGATTTTTTGATATCAAAAAAAGTTATTAGTTATAAGTTATTAGTTATAACTAAGTTATCAGTTATAAGTTATTAGTTATAACTAAGTTATCAGTTATAAGTTATTAGTTATAAATAACTAAAAAATAATAGTTATTAGTCCAGCGGGGAAACCCTAACTGAAAACTAATAACTATTAACTTGACGCAGTAATTACTTTACTGCATCAATGGCCTTCTTGATCTCAGCGTAGATGGCATCGATTGAACCGACACCCTGGATCTTTGCATACTTACCCTCGTTGATATAGAAATCCTTGAGAGGGAGAGTCTGGCTATAGTAAGTATCGAGACGCTTCTTGGCAGTCTCCTCGTTGTCGTCTGCACGACCAGAAGTAGCGCCACGTGCAATGATACGCTTGATGAGCTCAGCGTCATCAACCTCAAGACCGATTACAGTGCTAACAGACTGGCCACGCTCTGCAAGCATAGCGTTGAGAGCCTCTGCCTGTGCAATGGTACGTGGGAAACCATCGAAGATAACGCCGGTGATGTCCTTGCCCTTAGCATCGAGAGTAGCAGCAAGCATGTCGATGATCAATGAATCTGGAACGAGCTTACCCTCGTTGATGTAAGCAGCGGCAGTCTTGCCGAGTTCGCTGCCTGCCTTAATCTCACCACGAAGAACGTCGCCAGTTGAGATGTGTGCTACACCATATTCAGCGATGATCTTGTCACTCTGAGTGCCCTTACCAGAACCTGGAGCACCGAAAATTACGATATTCAACATAACCAATAAATATGTATTTAGTAAACCTTAATGATTTAAAATTTCGCGCAAAGATAGGAATTTTCTTCCATCTAGCCAAATATACATTATTAATTTATACGCAGGCACGATACATTTGAGGCCAACTTGCATGCGCAGTAAGCAAAAACGACGCAGATTACTTGATAAAGATGACCTTATGTCGCGTAATACAAAGTCCTTTCGGCAGACAGGTTTGCCCCTGCAGATTGTAACTTGCCTCTGCATTCCTTTCGACTGCCGACATTCGGATATGCGACAAATCCGGATGGACCTGTGCCAATGCCTTGCTAAAATCTGGCAACCCATATCCCAACAGATTGTCAGGCAAGGCAGATTGAGACGCGGTAGCCCTGACAATCCGCATGAGTTGTACTGGCGAAAGACTTGGATTGCCACTCCACAGCGAAGCCATCAACCCACACATAAACGGCGAAGCGAACGAAGTACCACTTGCCACGCCAGGATAACCTGTCTGGGCATTGATTACCCAAGCATCAGTTGCTCGGCAGCTCACATCGGGCTTGACGTAAGGCTCCATCCACCCAACACTGGTAAAGAGGCTTGGTTCCAGATTCGTATCTGTTCCTCCAATGGTAAATACATCTTCCTCGTCGGCCGGGAAGTTGATGGTCTGCCAAGGACGCATCCGTTCGTTGCCGGCAGAATTGCATACCAACATTCCTTTACGACAAGCTACCCGAGCTCCTTGCGACACAAAAACCCGATGAGCACAGAGATCATCCCGTCTATGATCAAACACGGCATCATCGAACTGAGCATACCCCAACGAACTATTGATGAGATCTGCACCAATACTATCGGCAATCTCAGCCCCCCTCACCCACATGTCCTCCTCCAATGGAGTTTCGGTATCGGAGGACTCAGTGCGAATCAAATAATAACGGGCATCGGGTGCTGTACCCCAAACGCCATAAGCACTATCGGTAGCCATGGTCGAAAGCACATGTGTTCCATGATTACTGGCTCGCCAAAGTTCTGCGCCCGAAGTTTCAGCCGGAGCATAGCAATCGTACCAACCATCGACCTTCTGCATCAAAAACGGATAGTAGCAAAGATTCTGGAAGCCACCATCGAGCACCACAATCAGCATATTTTGGCCACGAAGGCCAGCATCGAACAAAGCCTCTCCATGAACCTCCAACATCGGAAGCCAGAAGTCCGACTTTTCGGTCATTGTCAATTCCGACAACCACTCTTGTCTAAATTTTGAAGATGCCATTGGCTGTGTGGGCTCGAAGCCAGACACCCGTTCATATCGATCGACAAAAGCAAACTGAGACCAATCGGGAGTTTCGCCCAATGCACCGGCAACAGGCTCTACGACAACGGTATTCAACCAACGCGACTCGGTAACGATACGCAAACCTTGCAACTGGAGCGCCTGTTTGTATTGTGGAGATACGCAAAGATCCGTACTGTCAAGTTCAATACCTTGCCGCTGTCGGCGTTGCATCGACCTTTCACTTAACGCACAATAATCCGCCCCCGCCTTATCTGTCAGATAAAGACGGTAGCAACCAGTAGCGAACGAGTCGCTTCCGGAAAGGATAAAGGATAAAGGAAAAAGGAAAATTGACAGTCTGCTGAATTTCATCCCAATATATGTCCTCAGTTTGTAACTTTCATTCTCCTCCTCTAGGGGAGGTTGGGAGAGGTCGCTGTATCAACACCGTAGCATAGGCGGCAATACCCTCCTGGCGACCAGTAAAACCGAGTTTTTCGGTCGTGGTGGCTTTGATCGAAATATCGTCCACATCTACATTCATGACTTGGGCCAGACAGGACTTCATCTCCTCTATATGAGGATTGAGTTTGGGACGTTCTGCAGCGACTGTAATATCAGCATTACCGAATTCATAGCCTTTGTCGCGTATCAACTTCATGGTATCGGCTAAGAGTATCTTGCTATCGATGCCCTTAAAGTCGGCCGATGTGTCGGGAAAATGGTAGCCGATATCACGCATGTTGGCTGCCCCCAACAGGGCATCGCACAAGGCGTGAATCAACACGTCAGCATCACTATGGCCCAATAGTCCTAATGTATGTTCTAACTTGATACCACCCAGCCAAAGCTCACGGCCTTCGACCAATCGGTGAACATCGTAACCAAATCCTACTCTTATTTTCATATAATGTTTAAAGTTATGCTTTCCGTTTTATGGTTCGGGGATTTTTTCAGGGGCAAAGTTACGTAATTTTTGCGTACTCTCCAAATAAAGTCTGCCAAAATGTCATTTTTGCCGTTTTTTTTGTCATACGAACAGTTTGGCACGGCTTTTGTAACAATATAGGCAAACGCTGCCAACTCTGGCAACAAAACCTCCGGATTGCCTCTCGCTCCGCAGGTAACAACAACAGAACAAAATAACAATTAAAAAAAATACAACTATGGGAAAGATTATTGGTATTGACCTTGGCACCACAAACTCTTGTGTAGCCGTTATGGAGGGTAACACTCCAACCGTCATTGCAAACTCAGAGGGTCGTAACACTACCCCTTCTATCGTAGGTTTCGCCGAGAATGGCGAGCGTGTTGTAGGTGAATTGGCTAAGCGTAAGCAGGTCATGAACCCAACCAAGACCATCTATTCTATCAAGCGTTTCATGGGTTGCGATATGCAGCAGGCTCAGCAGGAGCTCAGCCGTATCCCATACAACGTAGTAGGCAACAACAACCAGCCTCGTGTTGAGATCGATGGCAAGCAGTACACTCCACAGGAGATTTCTGCTATGATTCTCCAGAAGATGAAGAAGACCGCCGAGGATTATCTCGGACAGGCTGTAACCGAAGCTGTCATCACCGTTCCTGCTTACTTCAACGATGCTCAGCGTCAGGCAACCAAGGAGGCTGGCCAGATTGCAGGTCTCGAAGTTAAGCGTATCGTCAACGAGCCAACCGCAGCAGCTCTTGCTTACGGTCTCGGCAACCTTGACAAAGATGAGAAAATCGCTGTATTCGACCTTGGTGGTGGTACATTCGATATCTCTATCCTCGACCTCTCAGATGGCGTATTTGAGGTTCTTTCTACCGACGGTAACACTCACCTCGGTGGTGATGACTTCGACAACAAGCTGATCGACTGGTTGTGCGACGAGTTCAAGAAGGAAGAGGGCGTTGACCTCCGCCTGGATCCAATGGCATTGAGCCGTATCAAGCAGGCTGCAGAGAAGGCTAAGTGCGAGCTCTCAAGCTCTACCTCTACCGACATCAACGAGCCATACATCACAATGGCAGGTGGTGCTCCAAAGCACTTGAACAAGACCATCACCCGCGCTCAGTTCGAGGCTCTCTGCGACGATCTGATTTCTGCATGTATCGAGCCATGCCGTCGTGCTCTTCAGAACGCCAAGCTCTCTGCTTCACAGATCGACCAGGTTATCCTCGTAGGTGGTTCAAGCCGTATCCCAGCTGTTCAGCGTGAGGTTGAGAAGTTCTTCGGCAAGGTTCCTTCGAAAGGCGTTAACCCAGATGAGGTCGTTGCAGTAGGTGCTGCCGTTCAGGGCGGTATCCTCGCAGGTGAGAACGTAGCAGGTGGCAAGGACATCCTTCTCCTCGACGTTACTCCATTGTCTCTCGGTATCGAGACCCTCGGTGGTGTCATGACCAAGCTCATCGATGCTAACACCACCATCCCTACCAAGAAGTCAGAGGTATTCTCTACTGCAGCCGACAACCAGCCTTCAGTACAGATCCACGTACTCCAGGGCGAGCGTCAGTTCGCAAAGGACAACAAGTCGATCGGTATGTTCAACCTCGATGGTATCCCAATGGCTCCACGTGGCGTTCCTCAGATCGAGGTAACCTTCGATATTGATGCCAACGGTATCCTCAACGTAACCGCTAAGGATAAGGGCACCGGCAAGGAGCAGCACATCACTATCACCGCTTCTTCTGGTCTGTCAAAGGAGGAGATCGAGCGCATGAAGGCTGAGGCTGCTGCCAACGAGGCTGCTGATAAGGCTGAGCGCGAGAAGGTTGACAAGATCAACGCTGCCGACTCTATGATCTTCCAAGTCGAGAAGCAGCTCAAGGAGAATGGCGACAAGATCCCAGCTGAGCAGAAGTCTCAGATTGAGGCAGTCGTTGCTAAACTCAAGACTGCTAAGGACGCTAAGGATATCGCAGGCATCGATGCTGCTACCGAGGAACTCCAGCAGATGATGGGTGCAGCTGCCCAGAACATGTACGGTCAGCCAGGTGCTCAAGGCAACCCAGGCGCAGGCCCTCAGGGTGGTGCTCCAAACAATGGTGAACCACAGGATGTGGACTTCGAGGAGGTCAAATGAGGCCGATAAGTAAAGACATAACAAAACACTATCAAATAGCGTGTAGCTCAACGAGTTACACGCTATTTGTATTTTATAGGCTCATGTTTATTATGTGCTTATTATTCCTTTTTTTACGGCGTTTTTGCGACATACATGCAACACTACAAAAAAGTCGGTGAAGCTCGACAAAACCATACAAAACCTTACTAATCCTTACAAAAAAGTCGGTGACGTACAGGATGGTAAAGTGGCGATTTGAGGCGATTTCAATTTGTTACATGTTACATATTAACTAAAAAGAAAAATAACAATGCCAAATTTAGGTCTGGAAATCAAGCGAAAATGCCGTTTCTGCGGAAAAGTGTTTCTAATCAAGACGCTCG
>JAZRXX010000050.1:0-2529 GCA_045600485.1 Bacteroidales bacterium | reverse complement strand
TTGGGTGGAATGTATTGATAGACAAATGTATGCATTGGCAGAATTTGCTTACAAAAACTTACAGCATCATTTTGTAAGATTTTGTAAGCAAATTTATTTTGTCATTTTGTTGAATCTTCTTAACTTTGCACCAGCTAATTAAGTAGTTGTTCAAAATTAGTTTATATTATCATGTAGGTTTCTTTTCGAATATCTTTTTCACTCTTGGGTGCATCTTTATCCTTTATCATCGGGTACAATGTCACATTGCACCCTCTTCTAAAGAATAAATCTACATCCCAATAGAAGAAAAATATATTAAACTAATTCTGAACACCTACTTATCACATTTACTATAACTTTACAATTTATCTATGAAAAGACTGATCACATCCGCGATCCTGACACTCTGCATTGCTATGTGCAGTAGTTGCGTCGTTTGGGAAAAACCTTATGCCTCCCGTTATTCTGGAAATGTAGATATCACTCGCGTCGAGTTCAAACCCGATGAGACCGTTGTGACGCTCTCTTGGTTAGGCAAAGGCAATATCCGCATGATGACACCTACTTATCTGCGCGTGGATACTATGAAGTACATGATCCGCGAACATGCTGACGCGCCACTCAACGAATGGATAATGCGTCCACGTCCAGCCAATACCCGACAGTTCGACTTCATCGAGGATGTAGAAAGAGGTTTTCGCGTCAATGCTGTGGTCAACCTTAGCGATACCGTATTGGATCTTATTCCCTCAAACTGGCGTAATGATGCAACGGGCGACTGGATGCTCAGCCTCCTGCCTGAAAAGGCGATCTACAATTCGCGCGTATGGGATTATATAGATCGCAACGAGGAAGCCAAAGGTTATACCGTAAGCATTGCCTGTGGTGAGGAACGTCATACCCTCCACATCAGCAAGGAGAAGAATTTGGTTCGCAAGATTTCGATCGATGGAGGCAAACCAATCGCCTGCAGCCGTATTCTGAAGCATTTCCTGTCCGACTATCCGACCCAGGATCTGCGTGATAGTTTTGTCGATACTGAGTACAAAGTAGATACAGCCATAGTGCGTGGCTGGTTGTATGGCATGAACAGAAATCGTTGGGCAGAGGGCAAGGAATTCTCGGCAGTAATATACAACATTTTCACGCAAAATCATGAAAAGTTTACTGCAAAGATGGACTCAACGGGTCAGTTTGAGTTGAAAGTACCTCTGTATGGCGCTTCAGAGGTCTATGCTGATTGGAGTAGATCCAACCTCCACTTTGTCCTGGAACCTGGCAAGGAGTATTTCCTCTATGTAAACTTCCAGACCGGTCAAAAACTCCTGATGGGTGATGACTGTCGTCTGCAGAACGAGATGCTGGCACATCCTTCCTATCGTTTTGGACGTATCATCGAAGCATATCAGAGGGATGTCAGAAACTTACCTGTCGAGCAATCCACCGTTTATATGGATACTGCCCGAAAGGATTTGTCAAAATGTCTGCAGAATCTCCAGGACTTTGTTGCTCAGCATCCTAAGATCTCCACCCGTTGGCAACGATTTGTAGAAGTAGGCTTCCGAATGGGTGTTGCCCGTAACTTGGGACAATTCAGTTTTAACGTAAAGAATCGTGAATTGAGCCAGGAGGTGAAGGATTATCTGGCTTTGGAATATGGAGAGAACCTGCCTCGTCCCTACACATTGTTCAGAGATTTAGGTACCTATGTTCGAGACATCAGATGGGTTCACCGCCAACCCTATCTGAACTTATCTGCCACTGATGTTGAAAAGATGGGCGCTATCCAGCTGACGGACGAAGAGAGACAATTCTTCCAAATGGAAGACTCTATCGGAAAAGAATGGATCAAACTCAGTCGTGCACGTGTCGGCAAAGACAGCATAAGCAGATGGATGACAAATACGCCTTGGGTAGTCAAAGTGATGGAGGAGAAGGAGAACAAGAAGTTAGATGAATCGGAGCGAGGCAAGTTGATCTCTGCCGTAGTTGACAGCCTTCGAAAAGCCGTTCCGACCCTTGTGCTCGATTTAACCAAGTTCCCACAGGACCTGCGCGATATTTGTGCTGCATTGGACTACTATGCCGAGAGTGAAAGAAACAGCGAAGTTCATACAGATGGCACCTACGAGCTCCTGATGGACAGCCTGAAACTCCCCGCAACACGGGAATATATCCAGGCCTTGCACGACAAGTACATGAAGCTTTCGCAGATGCAGACCTATGCCATCCGTAATGCTTCGGATGTGAAGGATATGACCGATGGCGAGGCAATCCTCTCGAAACTTACCGAACCCTATCGTGGCCGTTGCATCGTGCTCGATGTGTGGGGAACCTGGTGCGGACCTTGTAAAGCTGCATTACGCGATTCAAAGCATGAGTTCGAAGCGCTCGATCCTCTCAATGTCAGGGCAACCGCATCTAAATGCCACCCTTACCTTCCGAGCTATCGTTAATAATTGTAAACAGCCATCCTAGCTCCCAACAAATGCAAGTTGTGTATTTCTCGAAACCCTTTGTTTCTACCATCCTCAAACTTCCCATCAG
>JAZRXX010000049.1:0-59561 GCA_045600485.1 Bacteroidales bacterium | reverse complement strand
TAGGCCAGATGTTTGCCGCTGACTTCTTTCAGATTCCACCTCGCGATGGACACCCTTGTCTCTTTGGCTATACGATTCCCACTATCAGGGCTCGTTGGGGACTTACACCCGTTAGACAATGCTCATGCCGAGCATACAAACAAAAGCGTAGCCGATAATGACTACGCTTAATTTTTTTTGGACTTACTGCCAACATGGGGTGGGTAAAGATTCGAGTCAAAGGTGTGAGGATAATAATCAGCCAAAGAACCTTGAGAAACGGACAAAACGAACATAAATCGTTAGAAACGGACAAGCGACAAAAGGCAATTATGGCCAAAAAGCCACAACCAAACATGTCAGCGGCAGCACCGAGTGTATCCGCAATAGCAAGGTGCAGCGCCGATTCAGCCCATCGTTATACACTAATATTACATCCTCATACGAGAGATGTACAACTCATTGCCGTACATATGTCGTTTATGTGTCGGATAATGAACGAATCTTGACAGACTGATGGACAACACATCTAATACCTATTATTTCTTTCAAAATAAGTATCAAGGTATGGTTTGAGGTCTCTAAAAAAAAGATTTGTATAGACGTGTGCCCCAATATCATTCAGATGAGCTCTATCCTTGAAATACATCAAATTCGTATTAAACAAATCATCATTATACCTTTCTATATGAGGAACTCCGTAACTTTGACAAACACTATCCAAAATATTATTATTGTCATTTGGTTGATACCGTGGAGAAGTCGTTATTATGATAGGGACATTATTCTCTTTGCATTTTTTCAAGACGCTGATAAAGTTCCCTAACGTAAATTGGTTTATGTCTGCAAAGCCCCGTTCTTTTATCTCTTTGTCTGTTATCAATGTATCTTTTAAAGTGCCAAATATGGGTTCATATCCCGTACTATCATTTCCTGTCATCATAAAAGATTTTGCAATTCTCAATGCTCTATCATTATAACGATACAAACTCATTTTCATTTTTATTTTTTCTTTCCATCCACATCTATCTAAATAGTCTCGAACCACCGAATTATGCCAATAATAAGGTGCGGAAAATTCTAAATCAGACACGCCTCCTCCATTTTCAAGTTCTCCCTCTGACATTTCAAGAATAATCAATTTCGGACGATAACGGTTTAAAATAGATTCAACTGCACAGCAATTACTATTAGCAAATTTACCATCAATTGCCCCATTGTAAATTGGCACCCTATATCCAAGATAATCTGCAATACTATCTTCTAATGTTGTTGTAACATAATGATGGCTACCTCTAGATGAACCTATAATTACTATATCTTTATCAACCCGATTTATCCTATAATTATCCTTTGCCAATTGTCCACTATAATTTGGAAGTTTTGTCATAGTCCAATCAAATACTATTCCTACGGAAAAATCTACCGCAAATAATATCACAATAAATAAAACTGCATGTAAAGCAAATTTTTGTAATTCTTTTTTCATACAAAAGATGATTTAAAATTGAAAATATATAAACTGACCTCCACTTAATGCCCCAAACAACAAAATATATGAAGTAAGGCCAATAACTGAAGCATATCTGATAAAACAAAATTTCGAATGTAAAAAATGTAATCTCCATTCAAACTGGTCTTTCACATCTTTGAATACAAGTATCAGCAGAGACATGAAACCAACAATAAAAACATTCTGATTCACAAACAATCCACCTCTTTCCGTAATTATCTTTCTGACGATATCAAACGCATCTGCAACATTATTGGCTCTGAAAAACAGCCATGCAAAAGACACAAGTACAAAACAAAACAACGTACCAACAATCTTTGACAACACCGAATCATACTTGAGTGTATAAACATATTTTCTAAAAACATTGCCTATTACTTGATAACAACCGTGCAATGCCCCCCAAATCACAAAAGTCCAATTTGCCCCATGCCATAAACCACTAATCATAAATGTAACCATAAGATTGAACAAATGTCTAGGATACTTAACCCTATTGCCACCCAACGGAATGTATACATAATCCATGAACCAAGTGGAAAGAGATATATGCCAACGTTTCCAGAACTCTTTAATATTCATCGACAAATAAGGTCGTTTAAAATTTTCCATTAATTTAAAATCCATTACTTTAGCAGCCCCAATAGCGATATTGGAATACCCTCCAAAATCGCAATATATCTGAAAAGTAAAAAACACAGTAGCCATCAGTATACTTGTACCGTTATGTTGCGACACATTATTATACACCGCATCCACATAACTTCCCAACATGTCTGCCACACACAATTTCATAAAAAACCCCCATAACATTTGTTTGAACCCATCTATCGCACGTTGCGAATTAAAAAAATGCTGTTCATGAAACTGCGGAAGAAGATTCTTTGCTCTCTCAATCGGGCCTGCTACTAATTGAGGAAAAAACGAGACAAACAACGCATATGTAAAAAAATCCCGTTCTGCCTTAATCGTTCCCTTATACACATCAATACTATATCCAATAGCTTGAAATGTATAAAAGGATATGCCTACAGGCAGTAGCACATCCAAATTTGGAACCTTCCAACGCACCCCTAACACGTCAAGCAATTGAAACACTGACTCGTTAATGAAATTAAAATACTTAAAAATAAACAATATACCCAAATTCAAAATCAGACACGCCAACAATACATATTTTCTTTTTCTAATATCAGTAAGTTTTTCCACCCAACATCCACTAAAAAATGTAATTATTGTGGATGCCAAAATAAGTATTGCATAAACAGGCTTCCAATTCATATAAAAATAGTAGCTTGCTATAAGCAAAAACGTGTTCTGAACTCGTCGTTTCCTCAACAAAAAGTACACAATACATACTAATGGAAAAAACAACAAAAATTCAAACGAATTAAATAACATAATTTACCCTTATCCGTGTCGGGTTGCAACTTTTATCAAAGCTACACAGGCTCAATATAGCACAATAAACACATATCAGAAAGTGGAGCCCTTCATCTTTTTCCCTATTACTTGTAGTAGGATCTGGACTCCCTGTGTATTGTAATAAAAGGTTTATGAAATGCTCCACTGAAGATGATTCGAAAAAACGAATGCATAATAATGGAGACTTTTCATTTCTTTTATTATTCCTAATACACTTGTGAATTGTCCAGTATTACGTATCGCTCTGGAATATAGGCTGTTCAAATCAATACACACACTTTGACCTACAAAACGGTCAATACGGAACCCCCTTTTGAGGATTTTCAAACATCGGTAGGAACATCTTCCCAAGACCAGTTATTAGCCACAGAGAGGATATCCCATACTCCGTTACGAGAGGCACAATCCAGTCAAAGTGCATAATCTGGATTTGAGGTTGCTTCCGCTGTTTGTAGAAATTACGTTTGTCGATACCATAGCGATTGCAGAATGCTTGATACCCTTTGATGTCTTTTCGCTCTTTTAGAGCGTCCATAGCCTCAAAGAATCTGGCTACTACTTGTTGGTCAATTTCAGTGTGCATAATATATTGATTTAAGTGTGTGTCAGCACCAGTCTGTTCTGTGTTCGTTTACCCAAGCCGCCCTACGCTCATCACAGTCATCGCCTCCAATGAGCATTACTTGTACTATATCCCTAATATCATCAGAGAAGTTGCGAACATCATCGATACTTCCAATGGTAATGCGTTCTTTGTTATGGTCGCAATAGAAATGATATGTCTCTGGCCAGTATTTGCCGAGAGCAACCCATTTGGAAAAATCAGTGTACTTGAATTTAATGATTGGCCACCATTGGCTACCATCAAGACGTATCGAACTATATCCAGTACCAACGAACAACTTGATTCGTTCCGGCGAAACGATGTCCTTGAGAATATCCTGCACCACAGAGAGAATATCCGGCATGTCGGATGTGGATTGCTCTACCAAAGTCTGCTTATCGCTATTTGTAGCCATTATCTCGCCAAACACCTTAGCGAGCAGTGGTTTCATCCGCTCTCTTGCAGCCCTCGATGGCACCTGTCCATATATACGCCTTGCAAAGTGTGTAACCAGTTCAAAAGATGGGTCAGAAAATTCCTGTCTGACTTCATCACGCAACAGATTAGTGCATTTTAATTCGTCTGCCTTTTCCATAATAAATTGTTCGTTAAAAGCTTCTTTATAGAACATTTTAAGCCCATCTAAGCCATCTTCTGTTAGCCTCTCAATATCCACAATCAAAAATGGCTTTTCGTCCATTAAATTTGTATTATCGAGGTCTGTATAGAATCTCCATTCCACGCCGTTTGTGAGTACTCCAAAATGAGCCTTGGAGCCAACAAAGTAACCTCTTAACTGCGAGACATAATAGTCAAGGTCTTTTGTCCAATGTTTACACTCAATAAGTATCAGATGTTGACCTCTTTGTTGGATAACATAGTCCACCTTATCGCCAGTTCCACGAATATCACAATCCACCTCTGGCACCACTTCTGTAGGGTCGAATATGTTATACCCAAGCATTTGGATGACTGGAAGAATAAGAGAGTGCTTTGTGCCCTCTTCTGTCTTACAGCACCTCTTTGTTTCGCTAATACCATTAGCAAAATGTCTGATACTATCACCGAAGTCCATAGTAACTATTGGTTAAATTTATCCTCCAGCAATGCAATCAGTCTATCAATCTGTCTATCCTTGTTTTCAAGCAATGTGATTAGACGATCGATGTCTGACTTTGAATGCTGTGACTCGTTCTTTACTTGCACAATGTCCCCACTTACGCTGTTTCCAAATGCAGCATTATCTATATGTTCAGCTGATATGGTTGGTTCCGAACGTAGCATTTCACCCTCTCCAAGGAATAACCATACTTTGTTTACTCTCGGAAAGGCATGTAGGATTTTGTTAAGAGTACCATCGCCAGCAGGCTTATTTCCTGTGCAAATACTGCTTGCAAGTTGCTCCGAAATGCCTAATTCTTGGGCAAATTTACGATTATCGTCACTGCAAAACACCCCACGAACTTTACTAATTCGGAAGCTTAAATCAGTCTTTTTTACCCTATCAGTAGCCATAATTATGAAAATTTAACATTTAACAATAGACACATTTTTAATGTTTTACAAGTAGTTTAGTAAATTATGTATTATTTTTCTTTTCCAATAGTAAATTATTTACTATCTTTGCAAATAATTTTCATACTAAACACAGTGCAAAGATAAAAAGAAAAATCGAATATAAAAGAAAATTTTAATAAAAAATGGAAAAAATAATTAGCGAAGTAAAAAGAAAACGAAACGAAAGAGACGTTGCACTACTCGAAGATTATAAGCAGTGTATGGCCAACGGATCGGACAAAACAGCCACTTATGAATGGCTTGCAAACAAGTACAATCTTAAGCGTGCTGCATCTGTCTATCAGATTATCAAAAAGGCACTGGAGCGAGAAAATCAAACTAAATGTAAACATAAAAAGTAACTGAAAATGAACGTAACATTAAAGGAAATCCACCCGAGGAACTTCCGATGCTTTGATGACAGAACCTTTGGTTTTGGACACAACACGGTCGTTCGTGGAACGAATGGCGCTGGTAAATCAACACTGTTCGATGCTTTCACATTCACGCTGTTCGGAAAAGATAGCAATGGTAGAACTGACTTCGGTTATAAACGCCGTAACCAAGATGGTGTTATTATTCACGAACTGGAGTATGGTTGTGAAGTCGTATTTGAAGTTGATGGCTCAGAGAAACGATTTGAGCGTGTTGTTATTGAGAAATGGACCAAACCTCGTGGCTCTAAAGAAAAAGTATTATCCGGCAATGAATGCGCTTACTACGTTGACCGTGTACGTTGTGCCACAAAGAAAGAGTACGATGCAGCTGTTTCTGCAATTGTTAGCGAAGACGTATTTCGCATCATGACAGACGTGTACTTCTTTATGTCGCAAAAAGATGACTACAAGAAGTCTGTATTATTAAAAATGGCTTATGGAACAACAGATGCCGAGAAAGCAGATGAATTGGTAGTAAAAGAGGTATTAGCAGAATGTCCGCAATTTACCAATTTTGTCCAATCGCTCAATGGTACCCCAGTCAAGGATTTCAACGCAACAGTTGTTGCAAAAATCAGAGCCATCGCATCAGAACTTGACGACATCCCCACAAAGATTGCTGCCAAAAAAGAGGCTATGCCACCTGTAGATGATTGGGAAGCATTACAAGGTCTTATCGATGCCAACAAGGAACAGATTGCAGAAATTGACAAGCAGATTGCAGACGATAATGCACGTCAAGCAAGTGCCACCGAAGAAATCAACAAGAAGCGCTCCGAGGTCAGCAACAAGCAATATGAGTTACTCCAAAGAGAGAATGCCATACGAACGGAGGTGACCAATAAGGAATACGCCATACGTCAACAGATAGCCACAATCGATGCCAACATTGCTTCGCTTATGGCCACACGTTCCAATGATGAAACACGCCTTGCCTCCGACAACAAAACAATTGAAAACCTTGCACGTTTGCTTGATGAAAAACGTGCCCAATTTCGTTCTATCAAAGACGGTACTTTCCAGTACACCGACAATGAGCTCATCTGCCCAACCTGTGGTCGCCCTTACGACAAGGAAAAACTCGTTGAGCATAAACTTGCAGAGAACAAAGCCCAAGGTCAGACGATCCGAGCAGACTATGACCGCTATCAGCAGGAGGCAACCACTCTGGAGGCAAATATCAGTTCAGCCAACGAACGCATCAATGAACTCAACCAGCAAAAGGCATCACTTAATTTCCAGCCTACTGACGTTATCAGCCTTATCAAGTCCGATGCAACCTGTCAACTTATCAACGGACAAATAGAGGCTCTAAAAGCCCAAATTTCCTCCTCTACAGCCTATCAATCTCCGTCAACCCTCATCACTACCAAGCAAGAGATTGAACGGAAAATACAGGGTTTCTTACAGCAACTCGGGGCGAGAGAAACTATCACTCGTATCGAGGGCCAAATTGTTGAGTTGGAAAACAAACAGAAAGCCCTAAATAATGAACTTGCGAAACTGGAAAAAATGCAAGACGAAGCCAAGGAATTTCAAAAAGCCAAAGACCGCCAGTTGTTGGATAAAATCAATCGCCTGTTCTCCATCGTAACATGGGATTTTGTTTCAGAGCAGTATAACGGCAATGACAAGATAGCTTGCAACTGCTATGTTGATGGTATGCCGTACAGCGAGAAGAACCACGCTGGACAAGTCAATGCCGGCCTTGACATTATCAATGCCATTGCAAGAACCGAGGGCGTTCACCTGCCAATATTTATCGACAATGCCGAGAGTGTTGTTGAGTACATTCCAACAGAAAGCCAGAAAATATTGCTGACGGTGGATGCAAATGCAAAAGAACTGATATTTGAAATGTAAAATGGAAATCACACGCAACACACGAATTATTGACCTCACCATTGGTGAGTTTGAAGATTATCTCAAAGAGAAAGGCTTGGGAACTTTCGCCATCCCTCAAAAGCCATCTGGTAAATATGTATATGGGCTTAATGGAATAATGGATTTGTTCGGTTGTTCCAAGAGTAAGGCTCAACGGCTAAAGAATGGTAAAATCGCCAGTGCCTGTTGCCAAAATGGTAGATCGATTGTCGTGGATGCAGAAAAAGCAATGCAATTATTTAACTCATAAACGTATATCAAAAATGAAAGAATTTCTTGAATTGAAAAAAGCACTCAATTGTGGCTTAATTGTAACCCCAGACAAGGGGACAAAGAACGAAAAAGGCAGCTATATTGCCACCAGATGCGAACAACTCGGCGATGCTATCTTCAAGGAGTTGGAATCGTATGAATCCGAGGATAATCTGTATCTGTCTTCGATAAACCCAGCACAGATGACCCGAAGAGAAGTCAAGGTTTCCACCAGCTGTGACGCTATCATCGAGGTCTATGATGGTCCAGAAGACATCCAAGGTGTCCGTGTGCAAGCCCTTGGCGAAGACTTTGTAATCGGTCTGCACGACATTGATGACGGTAAGGATAACTTCAAATATGACGAAGCAATGACCCGGCTTAAAGAACTCAATCTATCCACATTCAATCGCAAGCAGGCGGCAATCATCTGCATCTACATTGACCAGATTAACGATAAGTTGGTTGAGGCTGGTGGAGAAGCATTTGCAGAAGATTGGTACACTACCAACGAACTATACATCCCAAAAGAGAAGCGTTCGTCCGCTGACTACTATGCGACCTACACTTGGTTCTTCAACGGTGCGAGCGGCTGTCTCAGCAACTACGTCCGTTACCGCAGTTTCTTCCGTTGCCGCCCCTCCCTCGCTTTGCCTTTCCAGAATTAAATCTTTAATCTTTTGGGTGTCGCTTTCGTAGCGACACCCTTGTTAATAATTATAAAATATCATATAATGGAAGAAAAACAGAATCCAACCGCTGAACAAGCATTACAGCCATCAAATGGCAACGCAGTGCAATCCACGTTCAATTTTTTTGACCCTCAGCAATTCGCCACAATGCAACGTTATTGCAAGATGTATGCAAGCAGTGACCTTGTGCCAGACAGTTACAAAATCACATCACAGGAGAGTGAGGCAAAGGCTATAGGCAACTGCATGATAGCAATGGATATCGCACTCCGAATCGGTGCAAGCCCGCTCATGGTTATGCAGAACATGGTCCCAATATACGGAAGACCGAGTTGGAGCAGCAAGTTTCTCATCGCTACAATCAATGCCTGTGGACGCTTCAAGCCTCTTAAATATAAGATGGAAAACCTCGGCAAAATTGGCATTATCGAGTACACCGAATACGAAAGCACTTGGGAAACCAATCCTCAAACAGGGCGTAAGTACAAGAAAAACACTCCAAAGCAAGCCAAGTTTGATGGAACAAACATCGACAATATCCAATGTATCGCCTATACCACTGAAAAGAATGGAGAAGAGGTAATGGAAAGCACTCCTGTTGATTTGGTGATGGCTATCAAAGAGGGATGGTACACCAAGAGTGGTAGCAAGTGGCAAACGATGCCCATCAAGATGCTTAAATATCGTGCTGCATCATTCTGGGCCAATGAATACGCTCCGGAATTGTCCATGGGCATTTACACAGTCGAAGAGAATGAGGATATTGTTACCGTTGATACAGAGGCTGAGATTATCCAAAGCAAAGTTGGCGTATCACCAAGAACGATGGTTGATATTGCTCAGCCAACACCTCAACAGCCAGCTCAACAGCCGAAATCGCAACAAATGTCCCGGCCAACACCTCAACAGACACAGCAAACTGCACAACCTGCAAATGATGAGTGTGGCTATTAACAAAACAGAGGGGATGCGTGGCAGCGTGGTTTAGCCCATCGGGGTTCAATTCCCTGGCCCCTCACAAAGTTTTCAAAAAAAGAAGGATTATGAAACTAATATGTTATGGTTCGAGTAGCCGAGGTAACGGCTATATACTGCAGGGCAAGAGACAGGCACTCCTTATAGAGGCGGGTCTTCCACTCTGCAATGTCCGTCAATTTGTAAATGACTTTGGTTCTATACAAGGTTGTATAATCTCCCATCGACATGGAGACCATGCCAAGTACATGGGTGACTTTATGAAAGCAGGTATCACTTGCTATGCTAATGAAGACGTATGGGATAGTTACACTGGAACGACATACAAGCGTGGTGAAATAAAGCCACCAATACTGACTACAGAGATAGGTGAGTTTAGTGTGGTTCCCATGTATGCACACCACGATGTCCCTTGTTGGGCCTATCTCATCAAGCATGAAGAAATGGGCACACTGTTGTTCGTCACGGATAGTTCCGGTTTCGGATGCACGTTTGGACACATCGACCACATAATGATGGAGTGTAATTGGTCTGAGGAATGCCTACAACAAGCCATTGATGAAGAGCGAACAAACTGGTATGTTGCTAAGCGAAGCCGTGATACTCATATGGGTTTGGAGGTTATGTTGGATTATCTACAATCTGAGGATTGCTTCAAACCATCCAAAGAGGTTATTTTGCTCCATTTAAGCCACGAAAACTCCGACCCACAACAATTCCTACATATAGTATCCGATAGCCTCAATAAGCCCACCTATGTGGCTGAATATGGGCTACAATTAGACCTCTCAATATAATGGAAACCACATTTGTATTAAAACAGGATGGTCGATACGACATCAGCCTACTATGCCAATGGTTCCAAAATGCCCCCGATGGCAACTATCGTATCGAGATAACCAAGATACGAAGGAAGCGTACCTTGGACCAGAATGGATGGCTTTTCGGTTGCATATATCCTCTACTGATGCAAGCACTCAACAATGAGGGGTGGGAATTTGTTACAGTGCATCAAGTTCATGAGTTTTTCAAAAGTTTGCTCGGGAAACAGCAGTTTGTTAATAAGCACACAGGAGAGGTGGTTGAGTTGCCTCAATCCACAGCTGAAATGGATACAGTTACATTCTCAACCTACTGCGACAAACTTCGTGACTACGGCAGAGAATATCTTAATATTGAAATACCAGACCCAGACAAATTATGGAATAATAGAATACGATGAAAGAGATTTCAAATGCTGATTATGATAAAATTATACGGAACCTGCCAATCTTGCTCGATGGTGTAGATCGTAAAGATAGAAAGAAATCTGAGGCGGCACGACAATTCCGTGTAATGTTAAAAAAATGGAATAATAAAAAATGAGGAAACCCAAACATAACTTCAAGCACGATAGCAATGCTCGCAATGATGAGAGGCTGATTGCTGTCCGCAGAAATTGCGGAATGGAGGGCTATGGCGTATATTGGGCAATAATAGAAATGCTCCGTGATAGTGACGGGTACTCACTCAAGTTAGACTATGCTCCTATCGCTTGGGAGCTGCACGTTTCGGAAAGTTTGGTTAGAAATATTGTTGAAGATTATGGCCTATTCGACGTATCCAACGATATGTTTCACTCGAATCAATTAAGCTCAGAAATGAATCACTTGGAAGAGGTAAGCAAGTCCAGGAGTAGGAGCGGAAGTATCGGTATGAAATCACGCTGGGGAGAAAGCGAAAATAAGCCAATACAAGCCACTCAAATAGAGTCACAACAACAAACCAACCCCCAACAACCCAAAAGGCGCTCAAAGAAGTATTCTGACGAAGAAACGCAGCTTCACAGCCATTGCAAAGAGATTTTCTCCAATATATTCAAGCAACACAAAGGCACAGACTATTATTGGAGTGCAAAGGATATGGCTGCCATAGTTGGGATATTGAAGCAAATAAGAACGCAGATGTCAGACGAAGATCGAGGCAACCTCGGTATGCTGGCTGATAATTTTCAAATCTTTATTCAGATGATTTTCACCAAGTCTGATGATTGGATTAAAGCAAATGCCAGTCCTGCTATTATCCATAGCAAGTTTAATGAAATATACACTCAATTGAAAAACGGTACTAAAAATGGAAACAAACAATCAGTTACAAACAGTGGAAACGCAAGAGATAATATTGAGTTCATTACACGAATCGCTGAAACCTTACAGTCCGGCTCTCATAAGTAAGACTTTCACGGATATCACAACGGTCGAGAAAGCCTTGAGTGTCAAAGCACCATCACTGAAATGCCTGTCTAAAAAAGATGGATGCAATGAAGCTCAAGTGAAAGCATTGATTATGGCTCACCTCATATCCCTTGATGCTTTTCTCAAACAAAAGAACGGACTTTCGACAGGGGAGATAGAGTTGATAGCAGAAGAGGTCATGGATGTGTATGGGTATATGCTGAACTTTGCCGACATCAATGTTATATTCAGAAATGCCAAACTTGGTAAGTACGGAGAGTTATATGGTCAGTTGTCTTGCGCAAAAGTAATAAAATGGTTTGAGGAATACGCCAATATTCGTAGCAAAACTGCTTACGAAATGAATCTGAAAGCTGACAGAGAAAGATATAGTTCAACAAAACCTATTGACGAACAGAAGATGATGTCGAATCTCGGTTATTCTATTGATAAAGACGGACGTATGGTTATTGACCCCCAAAAAGTGGAAAAACGAAACGCTCTCATAGCCGAACGACAAAAGAAAGAATCGGAAGAACGACAAGCAAAGATAGATAAAGACAACGACTATCTACGATGGAAACTTGAATACTTGAAAAATAGAACACTCTAAATATTAACAATATGGATGACTTATTCAAACCACAAACGAAAGAATCGACTATTATATATGACGTTGAGGGAAATGTTATTGCAGAACTTGAAGGTCATGTATATGTCCGTCCAAAGGATTATGACGTATTCTTGCCAGTAGAGTATCGTCACATTACAACAACCACACAAATAACATCAATAGTTAGAATTGACAAGAAAGGAGAAAATCAATGACCGAGAAGGAATTTTTTATGCAGATATGGCGAGCCTACGACAAAGTTACATTTGACGACAATATCAAGGCTAATGTGATTAACGTGTGCTTTCCCACACGCTCCGTGAAAGTATCAATGCCCGGCGGAACGCAAGACTGGGTGCGCTGTGAGCGTATAGTAAGCCATAAATCGCAGAATGGAACTGCGTCGGATGAAGATGGCGTTGTTGAAAATATGTTCAAAGAACTAACTGCAGCCGATGAGAAGATAAAAAAGCAGTCTGAGGAGATTAAACGACTGCAAGAGAATATCGTAAGACTGCAAGAAAGCAAAGAGCATAGGGTTATGAATCTGCTTTACGACTTGCATCGCAGTGTTAATGAGATAGGAGAGGGTGTTACTATAAAGAAGAAAAAGTTGGAGCAGGTTGAACAAGGCTTGCAGTCTATTGAAGAAATCGTAGAACTTTTGAAAGGAGGCGAGAAATGAGCATAATCTACCAGCCGAAAGGCAAAGCCAAAGAATATAATCCGTGGGCAGCAAACTTCTACAATGGTTGCTCAAACAAGTGCGATTACTGCTACAACCGCCACTGTCAAGCCAAAGCATTGCTCGGTAAAGACGAACCTACTTTGAAGAAGTCTCTCATAGGAGATAATGATGCAGTGAATACATTCAAAAAGGAGTGCGATAAGCATATTGAAGCACTACGGAGAGACGGTCTGTTTTTCAACTTCGTGAGCGACCCATGTCTGCCAGAGACATTATGGGTAAACTGGTACGCCATAGCATATTGTCTCGAAAAGAAGATACCCGTAACCGTACTAACAAAGCGAGCAGACTGGCTTGATGAACATCCTGCATACGGAATCCTTGAAGCCATACGTATGAACAGATACAACATCAAAATAGGGTTCACACTGACAGGACGTGATGACTTAGAGCAAGGTGCATCAACCAACCAAGAACGTATATATGCAATGAAACGGCTCAAAGAAGAGTTTGACATCTACACTTGGGCAAGCATAGAGCCTGTTATTGACATCAGTCGCTCTTCTACGATGATACATGACAGCATCAGTTACTGTGATGAATATCGTATAGGTTTGTTGAGTGGAAAGAAGTCTAATACTCCGCAAGAAGTAGAACGGTGGATGGCTGTGACAGAAGATTTCATCTGCAATTACAATCAAAAGAAATTGTTTTGGAAAGAATCAGTATTGCAATATGTTAAACAAGGAGGCAAAAAATGACTGACAAGAAATGCCCCAAATGCGGCAGCGCAACATTCCAGATATGTGACGAGTGTGTGCAGGAACTTATCTACGAGGTTACTAATGGATATGTAGAGGCAGATGGAGAAGGTGATGGTGGTACGCATATTAGAACAACATGCTATTGCAGAGAGTGTGGATACATCTGGCACCCGAGAAATTTTAACTTTATAATAGACGAATAATCCATGAAGAAAATAATGTTCAATGATAAATTTCGCCTCACACAAGCAGTCCTTGAAGGTCGCAAGACGATGACCAGGAGAATAGTTCCCGACCGTCTTCTAAAAGATTGTGTAGTGATAGGAGAGGTGTTGATTAAGTCACCTTACAAAGTTGGCGAAGTCGTAGCAGTCGCACAGAGTTATAACGACATCTACGAGGAGCTGAAACGCACACACGGCTCTTCCAGTTCAATAACGAGAGACTTCTTCCACAAGTACATACAGGGTGGTCGTATGCCGGTGTCAAACAAGATGTTCGTGAAGTCTGACGCAATGATTAAACAAATCAAAATCACCGACATCAAGGTTGAGCGACTGCAAGACATCAGCGATGAGGATTGCTTGAAGGAAGGTATTTTCGTTGATTACGATGAACATGGAGGAATGTACGCCACACCTTTTTACGACTACAAAGGAAATGATGGCGATGGTTTTTTCACTCCACAAGAAGCTTTCGCAGCCCTCATCAACAAAGTGTCTGGCAAAGGAACCTGGGAACGCAACCCTTGGGTCTTTGCGTACACGTTTGAACTCGTAAAATAAACAAACCACTATGAAAGCAAAAGACTTAATGATAGGCGACTGTGTTATTGCCACGGTAAATTTGTGTGACGAAAACGATAACGAGACAACACATCGTATTCCTTGCAGGATAGAAGGCGTGTCCATTAACGACGATATATGCGAAGGTTGGAACTGGTCGGCACATCCCATCAATCCAGAAGATGCCGAAAAATTTGACAGCTTCGACGATTTGGAACCCATCCCTCTCACCAAAGAGATTATTTCCGCCAACGGATTCAAGTATGGTGGTTATGACGGTATGCTTGAACACAAAGACCATAAGAACTTGAAAGTGTATTACAAAATCGACCACTTCGAAGGTTCGGATTGGATAGTCAAGTATTGGGAAGTTATTGGAATCGCTGGCATTGAGTACGTCCACGAGTTTCAGCACTATTTGAGATTAGTCGGTTTTTCCGACTTTGCCGACAATTTCAAAATCAAAATCTAAATACTATGACAAAAATACTTATAGAGAAAATGAACGACGCCAAGCGTTACTGCTGGAAGAGATTCACGCATAGAAGAATCAACGAAAAGGTATTCCGTATGGCAAAAAAATACGGTTCTCTCCCTTGTATAGTATTTGAGAGAGTGAATGTGCCAACGATAGGCAAAGTGATATGTGAGTACCACATACTTGACAAGTATAGCATCGATGGCCGTGGATTCATACTGATACACCTGTATGACGAAATGGATAATCTTATCCTCTTCACTGATGGTATGTATGTCGGGCTGACCAATGGGAACATCACCAAAAAGCCAGGAATACATACGGTCACGATTAACAGGCATGCACTACAGAGATTTGTTGAGAGGCACAGATGGAATGGTACGATGGAGCAGCTTGAAGACCACCTCCTGCTCAACTCCAGACAGTACTCATTTAAGGAAGACATGATAACGCATGAAGTTATTTGTCCATTTGATGGAGGGGTGTTCCTTGGTGTTCATTCAAACGGAGAATACATCCTAAAGACTTTCGTTATGGACCGACAGCTCTATTTCAACCAGAAGATGGATGAGAAGCAGGCTGAGAACTTCAAGAAAGAATATCTGAAAACCACACCATATTTAACGATATGAAAGTATATTACGGATGGGCAAAGCTCAACAAAGTAAAGAAGCACGAGGCAATATCTGTAATCTATGAGAATTGCTTTGTGCCAGAGCGGAGCGAATGGAGTAGAAAGACTGCTCAGAAAACAGTATATGTAAGGAATCAGACGAAAGAAGAAGAAAAAGACGCAATATACTGTAATCGGGTGTATACTGAATATTCTATTTTTCTTGACTCAAAAGATGTTGGGGGCTCTCTTGAAAATGCTCTAAATATTAACTATGAGGCTGATAAGAATAATGTTTCTAAAGCAGAGCGAGAAAGGATAAGGGAAGCATTAAAGAATGAGTTCCTGGCCACTCACAAACATTATAGGGAGTATGGTTATCAGCTATCTTTGGAATTTTAACAATCAATCAATGTAATCTATTAACGTGAAGAAAATAATGAACAAAATTAGTTACAGAAAACATGAAAAAGCAAATGCCGAAGAGTTGCCAAGTGGAAAGCCATGCCCATTTGAACGTATGAGAGATAGTCCAAGCAAGGGCAAGGTGACAATAACAGTGGGCACCCATTATTGTCAAAATTGCAGATATAACCGTGGCGTATCCAAAGACACTTGCAGAACTCTGTGCGTATGCAAAAGTTTGAGAGAGCGTTCTGCTTTGTCGCAACACCTAAAAGCCTCAAAAATGACAGACAAAGAACGTGAAGAACGCAGGATTGCTCGCAGAAAGCGATATGAGTCCAATAAAGAGCACGAAAAGCAGATGGCGAGAGAATATGCCAAGATCCACAAAGAAGAGCGTAAGGAGTATGTAAAACGCACATCAGATTTACGCAGTGTGCGTAACCGTGTTCATCGGATGGAGCGTATTCTGTTTGATGACGAAATGTGACCCAAATCACACAACAATGAGAGAAACAATCTTAACAAACGAATGGTATGACGCAAACAAGCGTAAGCCATGGAATGATCGACTGGTTCTGGTGCGTTTTTCTGATGGAACATTTCATGTTGCAAAATGGAACGGAACACAATGGGTGGGTCAAGCAGGTATGTGTTTCTTCCGCACAGAAACGATAACGCATTTTTACATCTTTGAAAAGTACAACGAAAAATCAATATCACAATGAAGAAGTTATTAAGCATCATCAAGCGTCAGTTCCGTGTCGAGTACCGACTGACGATTGTTATCAAAGGAAGGATAATCAACACTTATGGCACCAACCGCAGGCTGCTCACCAACATGGGCAAGAATACACTCGGAGCAGACTATTGGTCATTATATAAAAGCGGACCGCTTGGTCTTTCGGAGCGTGAGATAGATTTTGGCAACGGCAGAGAGGGTGGTAATCATGAAGCATAACGAGAGTAAGTTACAGCAGTCCTGTGTGCGTTATTTTAGGTACGCCTACCCACAATATGCACACCTACTATTTGCAGTGCCAAATGGCGGTTATCGCAATGCTAAAGAGGCTGGCATCCTCAAACAAGAAGGTGTTGTCGCTGGTGTGTCCGACCTTATCCTGCTTGTGCCAAAGAACGGCATCGGCTCCCTCTGTATTGAAATGAAGGAGGGAAAGGGCGTTCAGCGCGAAGCCCAGAAGATGTGGCAAGCAGAAGCAGAAAAGGTGGGAAACAAATATGTAATCATCCGCTCTTTTGATGAGTTTCGAGAAGCTGTTACAAGCTACCTTTGCGAGGATGATGGTCTTGATATTCAATCAGCAAAAAACCACCTCAACAAATTGCTAAATAAAAGTGTATAAGATACACTTAATTAAAAATATTTATACTGCTACACAATATATTATCAAAATCAGCGTTATTGTATTATATACACACTTAAAATGGAGATATACACATCATATTTTGGAAACCTCAAACGGTTGTCAGCCGCAGGTATAATGCCAATAGGAATTGCCAGATGGAAGCCCCGATTCTATGAGGGTATCAATATGTTTTCTGTGGCCCCTACTCGCTACATGCTATCTGACGAATGCGAACACGATGAGTACATTGAGCTGTACAACGAAATTCTGTGCAAGCGTGGAGCCAACTCAATCATGAATGAAATTTGCAGCATCGCCAAAGGGCGTAATGTTGCTTTGCTGTGCTACGAAAAGCCAGGCGACTTCTGTCATAGGCACTTGCTTGCAGATTTCCTCAATAAGGAACTTGGCTTAAACATTCGTGAATTCGCTGCTCCTGCACCAGTTCAACAACCCAAACAAACGTCTTTATTCGATTAGTCATGAGCGAGATTGCAATCACAAAAAGAACATTCGGTATTGAATGGGAACTGGCTGATGTTGTACGAGATTCCGTAATAATGCCAGAGGGATTTGTTTGGGATAAAGATGAAATCGTCCAAAATACAGACATGAGCGAAGGCAGGAAATCAGTCCCAATCGGTGGAGAATTAAACACTCCACCGATGCGCCTCTGTCACGAAGATTTCGCAAAACTCAAAACATTCATCGATAGCGCACGTCAGCATGGTGCACAAGCCATCAGAGACCTTGCCCTGCAGGTTCACATCTATATTGGCGACCTAACCGTTGAAGAGGTTAAGAATATCTTTTATTTGAGTTACTACACCAGCGGAATACTGAAAGAGATTTGTTATACTCCAGAATACTCCGATTTACAAATCTACCGCCCAAGTCCAACGCTGGAAAAATATATCGGTGTAAAAGCGGCCACTGATTTCCGTGGTATCGAAAGGGTCTTTGAGAATAATAGTTGCAAAGGGTATGACCGTTGCATTGTCAATATAGCATCCTATTTTAAGCGTAAGACCGTCGAGTTTCGCTGTTTCAATTCCACAACCAGCTTTGAAGAAATGGTGCGCTGTGTTATGTTCTCTTATCGCTTCGTTCAGTATGCGATAACTCACACAGAAAATGACTTCAAACAAATCAGCACACCAAATGACTTCATAAGCCTCATAAAAGCCCCCACAAGCCTCCCAATCTGCCCACCCCCACTAATATACTATGCGAACGTTGAAGACCAAAATAAGGACATATATATCCATCCTCACGTTGACCTTAATTCCAGTTTCTTCTCCGTGCTGGTTGAGAATACAGGAGATACTCTATCTTGTGTAAACCCAAAGTTGTATATAACAGAATTAAAACTGAGTAAGTATAAGAAAATTTCGATATACAATAGCGATGAGTTCAATCATGCCATATACCTAATGGCAACCGGACAGCTGAAGATTCATTACAACAAGTATGCCGAGTTTCTGGAAGCACACAACAGTGATGATAACCAGGTCCAGTTAGCCTTGATGCTCATATTCCACAGCATCAAGAACAACTTTCGAGAAGATGAATATTACGTTCAGCAACTGGAGAGCATTAAGGATTCCTTTGATGAGACGTTCAAAGAGGCTATGGTGTTTTCTGGCAAGCTCATCAAATTCTTCTCCGAGTGCCAGTACAAAGTTGGCACACTAAATGATGCAATAGTCGATGGTGGGGATATATTCTTTCAGTTCGATAGTTACAAGAAAAGTCACTCCACAATCACAAAGCTCCACAAGAACAGCGACTATTCTCTGGATTTCAATGACGATTTGACAACTTTCTACAATCATGTAGAAGAGAACCTGCCAGATGGCACGGATTTGTTCATAATGAGTACAAATCAGTACTTGCACATGAATAAGTTGGCGAAGATCGGCGATAAAGTCCTTTATTCGACAAAGGATGTGCAGAAGAATAGAGTGAGTTACCATCAGAACGAGGTTGAACTTATAAGTTATACAGAACCCAGCGACGACATTCAAATCACGGACCCATCGAAACTGAAAATTGTACAGGTTACACCGACCCAATTAAAGTACTTCCAACAAAGGTATATCAAGAAGGTCAGAAAGGTCTCTCTGTGCAAATTCGGATTCTTGGTGTTCTACGAAAATGACATCCTTGGCGGCTTCGGATTCGACTACTCAAAGATAGTTGACTTTGACATGTGGCTACTATCCGATTTTTGCACCAATAACAACGTTCCAAGGCTAAGCAAACTCATCCTCATGTGCATCAAGTCAAAGCAAGTCCAGCGGGCTATTTCACGTGTTACAGGGCGTTTTATTGAGAATATATACACCAAAGTATATACCCATGCCCCTGTTTCAATGAAATACAGAGGTCAGTTCACCAAGTTTGACAAAAGCAAATGGAAGAAAGATGATGTGTTTGAAGACTATCTCATGTACATAACCACATTGGGCCAGATAGACGGAAATATGGAGATTATCAATCAATATCAACAATCATTAAAGAGAGGACAGAAAAATGCACAATAAATGGAAATTAGAAGAAGTACCAATTGAATTGCTACGAGAGTCCGAGTTGAATGCAAACGTAATGACGGATTCTTACTTCAATAGGCTTGTTGAGAACATCAAGATCAGTGGAGGCCTCAGCTCTGCTATAGGTTGCGTCAAGAAAGGTGACGTGTATCAGATTTTCAGTGGGCATCACAGATACCGTGCAGCAGTCCAGCTTCGTTACAAAACAGTCCCTGTCATATATGCCAACGAGGAGGATATGACAAATGATGAACTCATCGCATTGCAGACATCGCACAACTCCCTACACGGCGAAGACGACAAGGGCATCCTAAAACGCCTTTTTGAGCAAATACAGAGCATTCAGTTCAAAGAGTTTGCCAATATCGATATCAACGAGATTACGCCCATTTCCATGGACAGCGTTGGCTTTGGTATCGAGCAGGAGCAGTACTCCGTTTCTCTCGTGTTCTACAAGAAAGAGAAAGCCATGCTGGAAGAGTTACTCGGGATAATCAACGAGCAGATGTCCACCAGCGAAATGGTAATACTCACTGATGCCAACGAAACCGAAGAGTTCTACTTGCAGATGATGAAAGCCATCGAACGCAAATACCAAATCAAATCAACCAGCACGAGATTTCACAAGCTTTTGGAACTCGCAAAAAAAGCATTGGATGATGAAAATAGGAATAGTAAGAGAAACAAGAACACAGGAGAGCAGGACACCTCTGACACCACGGACAATCAGTAAATTGCTCTCAACACGCACCGACCTGTCGTTTTCCGTACAGCCAAGCAATACTCGCATCATACCCGATAGCGAGTATTTGTCGTGCGGGGCATCTGTGTCCGAAAACCTTTCCGATTGTGACATTATCTTCGGCGTAAAAGAGCCATCTGCGGCCTCAATCATACCAAACAAACACTATTTCTTTTTCAGCCACCTTGACAACAAACCACCATACAATAAGGAGCTTTTCAAGGCACTCTCGGATGCACATTCCACCCTTACCGACTACGAACTGATTAAAGACGCAAAAGGTAAGCGTAAAATCGCATTCGGTTACTGGGCAGGAATAGCCGGCGTTTACGACACCCTGCGCCTCTATGGTGAAAAATATGGATGCTATGAATTGGAGCCACTCACTGCATCATTCACGAAGCAACGGATGATTAACAACCTCAAAGGAGTTATCGACATTATCCAAGGTCGTTCCGTCAAGATTCTCATCATCGGAAACGGAAGAGTTTCAAAAGGTGCAAAGGAAATACTTGATTCAATCGGCATCAAGTACGTACCAGCCTGCAAATTCAAGTTCATGGTACATCAAGAAACGTGCTACAGCATCGTAGGCGTGGCAGACCTCACATTTGACACCTATGGTTATCCGTTCGATCGTAACACATTCTCCCAACACCCAGAGCGTTTTTCAAGTCGTTTCTTCCCCTATGCAGAAGTGACCGACATTCTGCTCTGTTGTCATTGCTACCAGAATGGGGCCCCAGTGTACCTTGATGAAAGACTTGTTGCAGGACACAGCAATCGCATCCGTGTCGTTGGTGATATAACGTGTGATGTAAAAGGCAGTGTCGTTACCACTACTCGCTATTCGACACACAGCAGCCCATTTTACGACATTGACCACTCACTTAACGAGGTTCCGCTGTTTCAAGATATGGATAATATATCTGTGATGGCAGTAGATAATCTACCCAATGCCCTATCAAGAGAAGCGAGCGAAGACTTCTCGGACATGGTTGAACAAGTCGTTTTTGGAAACGATATGCTCCATACGAGAGAATTGCAGGAGGCAACAATGATTGTAAATGGCAAATTATCAAGCAAATACGAATACCTAACTCAATACTTGTCGTGAAATGAGCGATGCACAAAATGAACATATAAAAAAGAGTGCCAAGAAGAGAAAGCCAACGGCAAAGCAGGTCGCAGAAATATACTCGAAAAAGGGTACAAACAAAACGGCCACTTGCGCCGCATTGGGCATCTGTCGCAACACACTTGAAAGTTGGAGGAAAAATAGCCCAAGGCTTAATGAACTCATGACAGAGGCAGAAGAGAGTCTTCTTGACTTCTCTGAAAGCAAGTTGGTGGAGCAGATACAAGATGGCAATATGACAGCCATCATCTTCCATCTAAAGACAAAAGGCAAAAAACGCGGATATACCGAGACTGTTGAGGTTGAAGAGAATCATACTACAGACCTTGACTTGTCCGGCTTATCGAATAACGAACTCGCCTCGCTGATGTCTCTATTAAAGAAAGCGAAAAAGAGTAAGTAACATGGGTTCGAGAATATGGAAAGCGGCATTACCATTGGAGGTTTCTGCGGAAGTGGAAGCCTTCAAGCGTGGCATGTTTGACTTCGTTACGGTGCGTGAGGATAGGAAGCATGAAAAGCAAGAATCCGCCCTTAATATTCTCGTGGATAATGTTCACTCTGAATTTCTGTATGGTGGTGCCGCTGGAGGTGCCAAGTCTTGGACTGGGGCAACATGGGAATTGTTTATGGCTCTATCATACCCAGAAACAAGATACTTCGTTGGTCGTGCCGTGCTAAAGCGCCTCATTGAATCAACACTACCAACCTTTTACAAGGTAATGAAAGCGTACAACATACCCAGCAACCTATATTATTTCAACGGTGGATATAACTATTTTCAGTTCTACAATGGAAGCAGAATAGACTTCGTTGCATTGGACAGAAAACCATCGGACCCATTCTATGAAACGCTCGGTTCAATAGAATACACCAGTGGCTGGATAGAAGAAGCTGGCGAGGTATGCTTTGACGCTTATGATACGCTACGAACTCGTATCAACCGCCAAATGAATGATGCTTATAATATCCATGGCAAGTTGTTTATTACCTGCAACCCAAAAAAGAACTGGATGTTCCGCATATTCTACGAGCCATGGAAGAAAGGTATTCTTGATGCAAAGAAGTGCTATATGCCTTGTTTGGTACAAGAAAATCCATTCATCGAGAGTGGATATATTGAGAAGCTTCGTGAAATTGGTGACAAGGTTAAGAAAGAGCGTCTTCTTAAAGGCAATTGGGACTACGAGGATAACCCCAACGCCCTATGTCAGTACGATGATATATGTTCCATCTTTGGCAACAAAATCTCTATTCGCAATGGTCAATACTACCTAACCGCCGATGTGGCTCGCTTTGGTTCTGACCGGGCAAGAGTGCTTGTTTGGGATGGATATACGGTTGTAGATTTACGGTCTTTCGACACCTCCTCAACAACAGAGATAGAGCAGTGTATTCTCCATTTTCAAAGGCTCTATCGCATTCCATCTTCACGTTGTATTGCTGATGAAGATGGAGTTGGTGGAGGTGTTGTTGACCATACTGGCTGTGTTGGATTTCGCAACAATGGAACACCATTACTGGAGCCAACCGAACTCACAGCCGAGAACTACATGAACCTACAGACACAATGCGGCTATCGGCTTGCAGAGCATATCAACAACCACGATGTTGGATTTGAGCCAACACTTGTATCGGAAGAGGAAAAAGAGGCTATTGTTATTGAGATTGAGCAGCTGCAAACATGGAATGGTGATAGCGATGGTCGCCTACAACTCAAACCCAAAGCAGAAATAAAAGAGGATATTGGGCACAGCCCGGACTGGCGTGATGCAATGCTTATGCGTTGCTATTTCGACTATGTGGACGTTGCCCTGCCAGATGATATAGAAAAACGTTTGTCAAATTTAATGCTATAACACAATGTCAGTCAAGGAAAAAATCAAAAGCATTTTTGGTGTAATCACCAACGAAATCAATGCGGCTATCGGCTACCAGCAGACCTTTGCAGAATTGCTCGACAACAAGGATGTAACAAGGGCTATTGGCATGCTTGAAAATCGTTCCACACAAGCCGTGAAAAATCTCCTGGAATACAATACGGACACCCACAAGGTGATGAAACGCCCTGCGAAAGCCATCTATGACAAGAATGGCAATTTTATTCGCAACAAAGACGTGAATCGCATTGCTATCCCCTACCACAAGTTCATCAACGAGATAGCCTTGGTGTTCATGTACGGCAAGCCTGTGCTGTGGAGCAATGCCACACCAAACCCCAGAATGGAAGAGAGGCGAAAACTTGTTGCCCTGCAAGAAAGCATCGGCAACTACTCCAACCCACAAGAGAGTATCGAGGAAAGGAAGAATGTAGTCCAGCAAATCGAGCAGACAAAGCTGAACATCAAGGAAATTGAGGATAATATCGCCGAGATAGATGCCTATTCGGACTTGATGGATGCCAAGTTCCAGCGCCTCAAAGACCAGCTGGATACCTGCCGTTTTGATGCTCATCTGCGTGAAGCAAAACGCTATGCAGGTTGCGAGGGATGCTCGGCTATGCTCTTCCATACCTACCAAGAAGATGGCAAGGCAAAGATGCTTATTCGTGTACTTGCCAAAAGCAAGAATGACGACATCTACACCCTATTTGACCAGTACAACAGATTGACCGCCTTTGCTTGGGGATACACCACACTCGATGCAGAAAATAGATCCGTCTATCACTACGACATCTACACGAAAGATTTTGTCTATTTCTGCCAGAACACAAACGGAGGTCGTTGGGAGGTTGATAAACGTCCAAATCTTGTCAAGAAGATACCTGTTATAGTCTTCATTCAAGAGGTGGAATGGGATGGTACGCAGTCCATCATTGAGCGTATTGAAGATGCCTATTCTCGCAACGCAGACAGCAATGACAACTTTGCAGACCCTGCACTGGTGGCCACAGCAGAGATTGTGAACACGTTGCCAAAGCAGGAAGAGGAAAGCAAACTCTATGTATTAAAGAATGGTGGAGAAATCAAATATCTCGAACGCTCCAATGCCAACCAAGCACGGCAGGACGAAATTGAGACACTTGACGAACAAGCTTTGAGCAAGTCGTTTACTCCAAACATCACACTCGAAGACCTGCAAGGATTGGCAAACGCCTCTGGAGCCACACTTGAACACATCATGATGCTTGGTACCATCAAAGCCGATATGCGTAAGGAAACCCACGATGGTTATCTGTCACGCACTGGCAATCTTATGAAAGCCATCATGGGCAACGTCCTCGATGTTGCTGGTGGTTCCTATGACGCACTACATCTGCACCACGAATTTCAACCGCCGTTTGGTGATGATATTGCCTCCGCTGTTGATCGTCTTATGCGCCAGTATGGTGGCGGCGGAATGTCACTCCAGACCTTGCTCGAAAAGTCACCGCTCATTGACAATGCAGAAAAAGAAATGGAGCGAATCAACAAAGAGAAAACCAAAGAGGATGAACGTCGCAAATCAGCCTCTATAATGGACGTTTTTGAGCCAACACTATAATTCTCCACACATGAGACGAAAAGCCCCACAAAAGCCAGATAAACCACCTCTTGGAAAGTGTTGTGAGTGCAAACACTCATACGATTATCACGAACTGACAAACTATGAGCCTCGCAGACCATTTATGTGCAAATGTTGTTTTGAGCAGTGGAGCCAGTTTCTTGACAAACAATGTGTGAATGGTAAATTCGAGAAAAGACTATGAAAGTCACTCTTAGGGCTGTCGGTTCGCTGGCAGCCCTCTTTGATATAATTGAAATGTTATCTCGGCTCGGGAGTTAGATAACATTTTTGTGATGGAGGTGCAATAAAAACAGACAACAATCGTTACGATGATATGGAAACAATATTTGACCACAATGTAACAGAAGAAGAGTTGAAAGACCTCTTCGGAATGACGATGACAAAAAAAGAGTATGTCAATGGACTTGACCAGCGTAAGGCATACGACCACATATTCTACCTGTACCAAAACAGAGGAAATAAAAAGATGGCAAAAAAATACCTCGACAAAACTCCAGATGATAAACGCAAGTTTTTCGAGGTACTAAATGTTGATTACAGCGGCTATCAGCACTTCAAAGAAGATTACGAAGTAGCTCCTTAATCTCCTTTGGCTTAACTTCAAGACTTGTCAGCAGTTTAATCAAACTCTCATATTTGTTTTCGCTCAGCAACATAGTCAGTAGCATTTGGCTATCAACTTCATTGTCCTTTGTAAAGTATCTGCGTAAATGATTGCACCCATCATGGTATCCGAGTCCATTTCGCCTAATGTCATCTTGATTGACAGCATCCACTCCAAAAGTAGAAAGTATTGATGGGTAATTTTCCCTTGCATACAATTGGGTACAAATCTCGTTAATTGAGGCATCAATATTACCACCCCAGGTGTAGTTGAATCTTGAATGCATGCTCTCGTGAAAAAGGCTCTCGATAGCATACTCTTCATAAAAGTTCAACTCCTTTTTGTTTTTTAATTTTTGGAATGCTGAATGCAGTTCCCTTGCAGGACAATACGTCTCGCCATCGCTGAATGCAAACTCCACGTCCGATATAAGCAGTTTTCCATTGTCGAAAGTCATCATATTGCCATTATTAAGAGCCTCAATAGATACATGGATATCTACGTCCGTAAAAAGATGTGCCGAGTGTCTTAATTCACGAATATCTCGTATAATAGATTTTCGCTCCTGCTGTGAAAAATTCAACACTTGAAAGCCTATCACATCATCAAGAGAGACAGCGTTATTCAGTCCGGCGTTAGTGTATCGCATATTGTCTCGCAGGAAATATGGAATACTGCCACGTTCTACAGCATTGTGATACCTGTCTTCGTTGTTGATAATCCAATCAACAAAATTGGGTGGTAGTTCCTTGACCTCGCCATCACATTCTATGTCCATCGGATTACCGCCATCAAGTATCTCATCAACCATGTCATCAACATCAGACTTGGTTGCTATTACTGGCACTTGGTAGCACATACAGTTTGGATGCCAGCCTGTCCATTTGAAGTCTTTTGGGTATCTCCCTTGCAGTTCGTCACAGATGTCCTTTACATGGGCAGGATTATTTGACAAGCGAATGTCTATACCAATGACAAATGGAAATTCTTGGTAACGGTCGTATTCCGCTGAACGATAGGCAATATTTGTCGTAGTCCTTGCGTACCGCAGAGCGTTCTTGTACGAGGAATGATACACCCCTTGCCCAGTAGGATAATTACGAGGGTCGGCGTTCTTCCAAGTGGTGCTACCGTCTTTATGTATCACACGCTTTTTCCACTGGCGACCGTACATCGTTTTCCCATTGGCATTCTCCCCAGTCTTTATTCGGAACCTACGGAAGCAATCATCTGGATTGACAAGATAGTCCTCCAGTAGTGCCGCCATTCGCTTTGCTGGCATTCCCTCCATCAAAGCCTCCTGCACTGCGGTTTCCATTTGACCAAGCACAGCACCATTCCACACACGTTGTGACGCTGTAATACTCCCTGCCCTATTGGCTCTGATAAATGCCTTTGCAGCATTACTACTTCCAATCCTCGGAGAGAAAGCCTTTTCAATATTATCTCTCAACCTATCGCCAATAACCTGCCTTATAAGTTCATTACAGCCATTGTAAGCCACTCCAAATTCCGTCACAATACCTTTTTCTACCACCTGTTGAATTTTGGTCTCTAATCGCCTCATTATGGCATCAACCTTATCAAACTTTCCGACATCCTCAAACGAGAAAGGTTCGTTTGGGTCGTAATCAACAGATGCAAACTCTTTGGCTATATCTCTCAATGCCTCATCGTACAATGCTTGTACGCTTTCAGCATAACGCTCAGTGCGTTTGTAAAGCTCGTTGCGTAGTTTTTTGTAATCAATCTTTGCCATATTAGTTGAGTGTTACTGTTTCGATAACGCAATAAGCATTCGCATAAAAACGCTTCTCATAGAACTTGGCATTGATAAGTGCCTGCCTACAGATGCCAAGAGATTGCGATGTTAATTCCCTGTACAAAGCAGTGAGATTTGTGAAATAGTATTCCGACCTACCATTGAAAGGTTGGTGAAACCGAACTTTGATGATTTCTTTAGATTTTGACATTTTGCGTGTATATTATCCGCTGCAAAAGTACGAATTTTTATTTGAATAGCGAAAAATATTTTTATTATCTTTGCTCGGATAGTTGATAATGTTTGCATTATGATTTGAAAAACATACGATTTACAAAGCGTGTATAATATGCAAATTATGTGTATTTTTGCAGACGAATTATAAATTAACAATTTAGGACAATGAACAAGATTTTACAGCAAAATGTCAAAGACAAATGCAAGGACATGGGTCTTTCGGAAGAGTTTGTGAATGGCGTAACCGAACTTCTCGGTGCTGACATTACCGACGATTCCACAGACGAAGCGGCAATTGAAACTGTCGTCAATCGTATCGCTGACGTTGCCAAGCGTTCGCAAGGAGAAGCCACACGATGGGCACAGAAAGCCAAGCCAACTCCTCCAGTTCCTCCCACTCCTCCAGTTCCTCCTACACATACAGAAGAGGAGCCTGCCTACTTCAAGGCATTCCGTGAGGCACAGGAGAAACGAATGAAAGCACTTGAGGATTCCAACAACACCCTCATAGCAGAGAAAGCAAAGTTGGAACGTACCAATGCGATTGGTGCCGCATTCTCAAAGCACAACATTCCCGAATACCTGCGTGAATACGTCACGGTACCGGAAAGTGTTGAAACGGCAAAAATCGACGAGTTTGTCGCTGGTATGGCTCAAAAGTTCGTCACACAGCAACTTCCCGGCATGAATAACCAAGGTCGGCAAGTTGCAAGTAACGAAGAAACAAAAGCCGCTGCTGATGCCTTCTTCAAAGCCCATGTCAAACAAGAAAATCAGTAATTATGAAAAGACGAACCAAATCCTATGAAGGCTCTCGCCCTATAGCCACTGGCTCACTTACTCGTGAGGTTGGTGGCTTCCTGCTTGACAGAGAGAGCCAAATTTTCGTAGAGGGTGACGTTATCCCTGCTGGTACTCTTGCACGTCGAAACGAGAACACCCGCAAGGTGCTTATCGTCAAGACCGCAAAGGTAAAGGCGATCGATGCAGAAGATGCAAAGATTGTGACATTGGAAAGTGACGCTTTCATTGCCCCCATCTTCTCTATCGGTGAAAAGGTTTTGAAAACCGTCACTGGCAAATCTGCTTTTTCGGACGCACCCTCCATTGTCGCTATCAGCGACACCGACAACGGCTATGTTGTCACCCTTTCCGCCACCATCGCAGGGCTCGCCGTTGGTGACATTCTCGTGCAAGTAGAGTCCGTTGATAGCACTCCCGTGTCTGCTGGCGTTATCACTGCTGATAACACCAACAAAACCTACATGATTACCCCGGGTCTTGATATCGTAGCAGGCGACAAGCTGTATAAGGGCGAGGTCGGAAGTTCCGCTCTCATCGCAAACGCAGCCACCGTGTCTTCCTACGACAAGGTTAGCGGTAAACTCGTGACATCTGCTGCAATCAGCGGTTGTGCTGCTGGCGATACCCTCAACAAGGTATTTGCCGATGCAACCACTCCTACCAAGGCTGTAACCACTCAAAAGGTTGCAGACACTATCAAGGCTAACTGCGTTGTTGTTGCAGAAACCCTCATTCGTGAGGATGGCAACGAAACCATCGTTGATGTGTGTGCCGATACAATGTCGTATGCCATCTATGAGCGCCGCATCCTTCCTGTCGAAGATGCACAGAAAGATGCCACTGGCACCTATCTCGCAGAGAACCCACACATTCGTTTCACCTCTATGCTTTAAGAAAGGAGAATTAAGCAATGGCTAACAAATCAATTTTCGCAGATGCTCAGAACGGACTGCTCCGCAATCTGAAGCCTCTTGACCTCATTGGCTTTATGCAGATTCTCTTCGACAAGTACGAAGAGGCTGAAATTGCCAAGTTCACTCCCATGATGGTGGACCGCTACTTCACCTACAATCCTGTTCAGATGGGTCTCACCGCAGAGGCTCTTATGGGTCAGTACAATTTCCGTGTTATGGCTTCCGTGCTTGGAAACGATTCCAGCACGCCACTGCGTGGAACCACTGGCTTCTCTGCTTGGACCCACGAGATTCCTCGTATCGGTCACAAGTACCCGATGGAAGCCTCTCGCCTCCGTCAGCTCTACCAAGTTCTGGAGAGCGTTCGTACATCCGATGCAGCAAAGATTCGTCAGTTGCAGAACACCATCTTCAACAACGTCCAAGATGCCTACCTCGGCTGTAAGGATACGTTGGACTACATCTTCCTGCACTCCATCTTCCACGAGGGTGTAGTTGAGTTCACTACCTCATTCAACAATCCACAGGGTCCCGCCAGCTACAAGATTGACTACTTGATGCCCGAAGAGAACAAGAAAATCTCCAAGGACAGCAGTGGTAACAATCTTGAATGGAACGCTGCCAACTCTGCTGCTGGAAACCTCAACATTTTCGAGCAGTTGCAGGATGTGGTAAGAGAAATGTCCGACAAGGGTATTGTCGTTGGTGAAATGATGATGTCTCCCAAGATGTTCGTCCTCATCCAGCGTGATAAGGTTGTCCGCAAGATGGTTTACGGCAATGACCGTTCCTCTTCTCTTGTCACCATTCCTGACCTCAACGCAGCACTGACCAGTTACGGTCTGCCTCCCATCACGCAGGTCACCCGCCGTATGGCCATTGAAAAGGATGGCAAACGCTCTCTCGTTGACCCGACCATGGACAACGCCAATGACAGCGAGCGCATCGTGTTCCTGCCCACTGGCAACCTTGGCGAGATTCAGCCCTCTGTTGAGGATAGCGACCTTATCCCCGAAGAGAATGTGTCCTACATCAACTCCAATGATGGCATCAAGGTGTCTCAGTGGAGTGTTGGTGATAGCACTAACCAGAAGCCTACAGAGTACACGCAGGCGGCTGGTCGTCTGTTGCCTATCATCACCGAGATTAAGGGCATCTACAGCCTCAAAGTCACCAACCTCGAATAAGACTAATCATGACCAACCTCGAAGCACTCATAGCAGAAGTAGAGCCATACACAGTAAGTCCTCTTACTTATAGCAAGAAGCTTGCTGACCGCTCTATCCCAGAGTCTGCCAATTACACCTCCGAGAACAAGGTGGAGATAGCCAAATGTGCTATCTCCATACTTGTTTCTTTACTCCCTTTGTCAAGCGACAGCACCGGACGTGCCTCGCAGTCATACAACAAAGAGGGTCTCGAAGAACGTATCAAAGCACTCTGTGCCGAGAATAGGCTTGAAACGAGTGATTTTATCGAGGAGCCTACGGTTATAGTCTATCATAACCTATACTAATTGCCATGCGCTGGAATGCAACATTTCGCTACCAAAAGGCAAGTACTCCGACCAGAGACGCCAATGGACTTCTGATAAAGCCCACTGCTTCTGGTTTTGTGATGGGCACGATGTGCCAGGTCGAAAGAAACGCTCCAGCGCAGCATCGTATAGGGACTGATGGCCAAGAGTTTGTTTATGACTATGTGATGTACACCATACCAAAATATGGCAACATTATCTCAGTTGGTGACACTCTTGAAATAAGTCTTAACGATGGTAACACTTTCATTAAAACAGTATTAGGTACAGATATTACTGATAAAAAGGTTCTTGCAGTATGGGTATGACACCAACGTTTAATCCTCATTCGCTTTCAAAACAGCGCACGTCTTCTCTTATGCAACGCTTTGAGAAGGCTTTGCTATTTGTTCTGAATAGCCTCGGGATGGAATTGGTGGCATATGCAAGACAGAATCGAACCTACACCGACAGAACAGGCAATCTCACAAATTCCATGGGGTATGTCATTCTAAGGCGTGGTAGGCAGGTTGCACATGGAGGCGAACTTGGAAATGGTGACGGTATTAAGGCAGCCACTGAGTTGTATTCAAAATTGGCTCTTGAAACAAAGTACGATTACACTCTCATCATCGTTGCGGGTATGAATTATGCCGCATATGTAGAAGCGAGAGGCTATAACGTACTGATGCCAGCCCAGCTCAAAGCCAATGCCGAATTTGAGCAACGGATGAAAGAACTGGTAGCAAAAGCCGATGCAAAACTGAAAGAAATGTTGAAATGATAACATCTGAGGACATAGCAATCAACGTTCGTACAGTACTCGTAGAATCCTGCCCGAATCTAACTGTTTCGTGGCAGCGACACGATTACGAAAAGACCAATGAAGTTGTCATTGTTCCTCATACTGCTATGGGAGAAGCCTCAATCAGAACAGTCGTTGTAAAAGTCAATATCCATGTCCCGGACATCTATGACGCTTGCAATGATTGCTATGAAAAAGACCTTGCTACACTCAACACCCTAAAGAAACAAGTAACAGAAGCCTTGAAACGCCATGTTTTGGTTGGCACTGGAATAAACTGGAGAATCACCAGCCTTGACCCACCAATCAAAGAGCCAGACTACAATGAACATTTCGCATCAGTAAATATCGAAGCTTATATTAGAGAACGTAGTTCTCAAAACTAATGAAATAAATTATTAACAATCAAAATTATAACGTTATGATTAACACGATTGGTATCAAGAAAATTTACTCGAAGCTCCTCTCCTCGTGGACTCCTGTTGTTCTTGCGTCTGCTACCTCCAGCGACAACAACTACCAGGACAAATGGTGGAAGAACCCCGACCTCAATTCAAACACTGCAGATGATGGTTGGAAAGACCTCGGTGACGTGTATCAAGATGGCGCAACCCTCTCTGAGGACGAACGCTCAAAGACCACTCACAAATCTCTGACCTCTTCTCGCAAGATTACCGTTTTCGGCGCACCCGGCGACACCAAGATTGAGTGCAAACTTATGTCTCCCGACCTTGACGAACTTCAGCGTCTCTTTGGTGGTACCATTGACACCACCACCGTTAGCGGTAAGAAGATTTGGACCCGCCCGGTCAACTTCACTGCAAAGCCAATGGCACTGCAGATTCTTGCCGAAGACGGTCTCACCATGCGCACTGTGCTTGCTGGTGTTGCTCCTCGCTTCGAGATTAGCTACACCGAGGATGGCATCATGCTCGTTCCTGTGACGATCGAGATTATTTCCGAGGTGATGTTCACCGACATCACTACTCCTCCACTCTTTGTGGCAAGCTAATAAACCCGACGAGTTACTTTTTGCATATACGTTTGGGGCAGGGTGTCGGGGCAACTTGGCACCCTGTTTTTGTAAAAAGATATGCAAGAAGTAACATTTGTTATAAACGAGGATAACAAATGTTATCAATAAGTGTAACAAAAGTAAAACATATAATAATGGAAGACAAACCCCAAAACGAGCAAAAGCAACTTACCGAACGTGAGCGTCTTGATACCGAAATTGCAGCCATCAACCTGCTACAGCAGATTGGTGTTTCGTTCAATGTTCCGCTCCTACACGACGAAATAGCCTCTCTCACGGCTCAAAAATCTCCAATACATAAACTATTCCACCACACACAAAAAAACGCCATACCAGCGGAAATAAAGGTCAATTCTCGCAAAATACCAAACCCTATCAATCCGCAGGAAGAAATTGACTACTACGAAGGAGAAATAAGCATACGTCCTCTGTACCTTGATACGATATGCACCATCCGTGCAAAACGTCTGGAATTGGAACTGAAAGATAGTGAGTTTAAGGAAAGACTTGAAAGCACCGATGTGAACGACACCTACCTACTTCGATATGTGGATGAAATTTGCGAGGTGCTGGCAGTGGCCACATTAAACGTTGGTGATGTCCGTAAATACAGAAAAGAAATTAACCAGTGGGCAAAGTTCTACAAAAAGCACCTCAATAACCAGCGATACATGAAACTGGTCCAGGTTGTGATGATAATGATGGATGCCCAGTCTTTTCGCACTTCTACTCGATTAATCTTGGGGCTGGGCACAACGGCTCCACGCGAAGCAAGTCGGGTAGCGAATCAGTCGAAGGTCTAAACAGTCCGTGGGGGCAGTGGGGAGAAATCTGCTCTCACTTCGGATGGACCTACGACTACCTGCTTCGTGGTATCGCTTGGATAAATGTGCAACTAATGCTTGCTGATGGAGCAAAGATGAAATCTGTGGATAAGGACAAGAGTGATGGCACCAAAAATCAGCCAGCAAAGAAAATGACAGGTAAAGATTTAAGAGACTACTTCAACAACAGAAGAGCCCAAACAATGAAAAGATAATATACAATGCAGAGCAATAACGGAGACCTCTACTTTAGGGCAGGAATAGACCTTGACGGATTCAATGCTGGTGCTACAGCAATGGAAAAACGCATGGAAACAGTTTCGTCAAACGTTGTCAGCAATGCTGGCCAAATGGACGATGCTATTAGCAAAATAGGCGGTGCGTTCACTCGGATTGTTGGAGCAGGAGCCGCTGCTGGTTTTGTAAAGCAGATGTTCAACGTGCGTTCTGAAATGCAGAATACCGAAGCTATGCTTCGTGTATTCCTCGGATCAACAGAAAAGGCGGCATCATTCTTTAAGCAGTTGCAGGGATATGCCTACAACAATGTTTTCGAGTTCAAAGACCTCGCCGCACAATCGGCCCAAATGCTCGCCTATGGCAATGCAGTGGAAACCGTCATTCCTACCATCAACAAACTCTCCGAGGTGGCAGCCGGAACAAACGTTCCATTGGAAGAACTGGTCAGTATTTGGAATAAGGTCAAGGTTACGGATAAGATGGATAGCAATACCATCTATTCCCTTGGTGCCAAAGGCATCGATGTTCGTCAAGCCATAGCCGACATTAAAGAACTGGAAACTGGCCAAAAGATGCTTGCCAAGGAAGTTGATACCACTGGCCTTAAGTTCAAAGACCTGCAAAAGATTATCGACCATGTGGCTTCCAATGGTGGTATGTTCGATGGCATGATGCAAGAAAAAATGAAAACCCTCGGCGACAGCTACGGTTTGATGCAGGATAACCTCACCAATATGTTCAATGAGATTGGTGAAAAAAACCAAGGGCTGTTAAAAGGTGGTATGGATGTAGCCAACTACCTTATCGAGAACTACGAATCCGTTGCAAAGGTTCTTGGTACTCTCGTTGTTGCATACGGCACAGCCAAAGCAGCCAGCATTGCGTTTAACATTGCCCAAAAGAACGGTACTGGTGTTGCTGTTCTCGACAACACGGTTTGGGCCATACGAGGAAATCTGCTTAAAGTGAATGCCGAGGGAGGAAAGAATGTTACTGCTTCAATCCGTCAGATTTCGGCAGAACAGAAAGAGGAAATTGCCACTCTAAAAGCAGCTATCACAGAGCAGGAACATGAAGAGGTCATTCGTAAGAACCGAGTTGCCAATCTTGGTGATGTTCTCACTGCCACCCAGAAAGCACGTCTTGAACAAATGGGCCTCAATGACACGTCAGCCGACTATGTGCCTATTGCTATGTCAATGCTCAGCAAAGAGCAACAGATGGCTATGGCAAAGGCAGAATTGAGCAACAACAATGCCAAATACATCGATGCCCTGCGTGAGGTTGTTGGTATGCATGGAGAGGAAACCAACTCTATAGATGACCGCATTGAAGCAGCCACCAAACAACTATCCATTGCGGAGAAAGAAGCGGACGCTGCAGCTGATGCAAAAGAGCAATTGGAAAAGAAAGTAGCCATCTATAAGGACTATTACGAAGCCTCTCTCAACAACATAGATGCCACAGACCTGCAGGAGCGTCAAGAGGCACTGGAAACTGCCCAATCAGAACTGGAAGCAGCAGCCAAAGCGGCCGAAACAGCTTCCGAAACACGGAATACCGTTCAAAAGAAACTTAACGAACTCCAGACAAAGAAAAATGCCATTGCCGAGGGTAGTGACACTACAGCCACACAAGCCAACGCCACTGCAAAGAATATCCTTTCTGTCGCAGTCGGCAAACTTCGTGTCGGGTTAAAAGCACTCTGGGCTGTGATGAAAGCCAATCCTGTCGGAGCAGTAGTGACCGTGGTCACATCGCTTTACACAATCATTTCCCACTTCGTCAGCAAGAGTAAGGAAGCCAAGGAGGCACAAGCCGAAGAGAACAAGGAACTGGCAGAGTTTCACAAGGAGGTGAATACCGCCAATGACCGCCTCAATACATTGCAAGCCGCACTCTCGACAGCAACCAAAGGTTCCTCTGCCTATAATAACGCATTGAAGCAGGTGAATGATATGTGCAAGGAGTACAACGTTGAGTTAATCAATACCAATGACAACCTCCAAACACAAAAGGATAAGTATGATGCCCTAAAGACTGCTATTGAGGGAGTGACAGCAGCAAAACTACGTGAGCAATTTACCACTACCGCAATGCAGAATCAGTCCAATCGTAATGAAGAAACGATGGGAACGTTTAGAGGTAATCTACAAAGCAAGTATTTCACAGAGAATTTCAGAAACGTATGGAATGACGAAATGAAGTTCAATACAATGTGGAGCCTTATGCTTGGTAAGGCGCAGGATGTTGCCAATAATGGGTATTCGGATATGTTTGCAAAAATGGAACTGATAGACGCTATGCGTAAGATCAGTGGTTTCAAAATCGAAACAGATAGTAATGCCGCAAACTACATACGTTCCGCATTTGACCAACTCGTATCATCTGCAAAAGAAGCACAGCAAGAAGTGAAACGAGCCGATGATGCTCTCAAAATATACGAGCAGACCATGAATGCCCATAAGCCCGTCGTAAAAGAGGAAACTACCACTATTGCGGACCTAAACAAGCAGTTGAAGGAACAAGATGACATCATCAAACGTCTCGAAGAGAAAGCTAAACATACTGGCATTACCAAAGGCGAAGAGGAGGAGTTGGAAGCTGCGAGAACTCAAAAGTCAAATATCGAGAAAAGACTTAAGAATCTTGGTGTTGACAAAGCTACCACAAAGGCTATAAACAAAGCGTATGATGAGCGAAAGAAGTACCTCGAAAGTCTCTCCAAAGAAGAAGCGATGCTGATATACGATGCAGAAGATGCAAAGATTGCGGCCATGCAAGATGGTGCAGAGAAAGAAATGGCCACAATTCAAAATAACTTCAACCGCCAAATGACGGAACTGGACTTCGAGCGGAGAGAGATTGACAAGAAGCGTAAAGAAATGAATCTCCCTGCTATCAACTGGGAGGAAACAGATGAAGACAAAAAGACCACAGAGCAACTAATCGATGAGCAGAAACGCCACGCATTGGAGGAATCATTTGACCGCAATTCCAAAAAAGTGTTTGATAACGAGATTGAGCAGCGTAAGAAAGATTACGAGACATACACAAAATGGATTGAGAATGTAGGTCAAGATGCTGCAGATAGGCAGTATGATAAACTTATTGAGAAAGGACGCTCATTCTCCGAGTTCGTAGAAAATGAGATTGCTCGCCTTGAAGAGAAATACAGTGCTGGCGGTTTGACCGATGCTGAACTTGGATACCTCGATAACCTCAAAGCAGAAAAGCAACGCAACCAGTCTCAGTCCTACGCCTCAATGGAAGAGGAAATGAGTAAGGAAATCGCTACCGCTACCACCCTTGCAGAAAAGTTGGAAATAATCAACAGATGGCTGGAGAAAATCAAGGGCAACGGCGATAATAGCACTTCCAAGGATAACATCCTCTGGAAACTCTCCCAGCAGCGCACTGAACTGCTTGATGAAATGAATGTCCAATTCAACCAAACCTATGAGCGTTATGCTCAAAAGAGACTACAAACAGAGAGGGAGATAAATCGCCAAATCTCGGAACTATATCGCCAAAATAGATTTGAAGAAGCTAAAGCACTCAAAGCTGAATTAGAACAAACTCTTCAAGACCTCGACACAGATTTTTTGAAAGGACTTGTTAGCACAGTCTTCAAGAACCCTACCAAAAAGAATATGCAGGAGGCGATGAAGACGCTGCAGAGAATTAACATAATGACCATTGATGAATTTAACAATCAGTTTGGTTCCGATGGCTATCAATTCACGCAGGAGCAGTTAGACCTTATCAAAGACAGAATTGGCGATGTCAATGATGAAATAAAAAAACTTGGGCAAGGATATACGCTCGAAGACGCATTCAAGGATATAAAAGATGGTAAAATTGAAGATGATTTGGAAAAGGTTGTAAAAGGCGTAAGACATATTTACGATGCGGCATCACCTTTCCTAAAGACTCTAAATGAACTCGGAAATACACTATCAGATTTAGGAGATTCTTCCGATAACAAAAGTCTAAAGTATATCGGTGAAATGCTAAATCAATTCACGCAGAGTGTGGATGCATTGGTTGGTGGATTTGAAAAAGGTGGTTGGATTGGTGCTGCAATTGCTGGTGTTCAGCAGATGCTTTCTCTTGTTATGCAAAGTTACTCACAAATGTACTTGCAGACATATCAAATGCAACAAGCACAGAACAGCTATAATGAAGCAATGATTTCCCTTTCTTTAACTCTCAAAGACATTTACGACAATGGCTTTGGTGTTAAGTTCTTTGACCAAATTAAAGATGCTTCAAGTAACGCACAGAGTGCATTAGAAGATTACCGTAATGCTCTAAATGCAATTACTGAAGATACAGAGATTAGAATCGGAACGGATACTGGCTTTTTTAAGGTTGCTTGGTATGGCATCCGCAGTTGGTTTGAAGGTGATGAAGTCTTAGATGGGTTGGATATAAAAACAAAACTCAATGAATTAGCTCCTGGTGTTTTTGATGAGAATGGGCAGATTAATGTTGACGCATTAAGACTTGCCTACGAAAACGGCCTTTTTGACAAAGACAAAAATTTCAAGAGTCAAGTCAAAGAAATTTTAGATTTATATGATAAATGGTTGGAGAACCAAGAGAAAGTTACTGAATACATCAAAGAGACATTCTCATATCTCGGCGACGATGCAATTTCCTCTCTAACGGATGCTATCATAAATGGAGGCGACGCTTGGGAGATTTTCCGAAAAAAAGGTTCTGTGGCCATTGAATCCCTTGGTGAGCAATTAATGTATGAGATTTTTCTTGCCAAGCACTTCGATGAATTTTCCGACAAACTTGATGAAATCTTCAACAATCCGAATCTTGACGCAGAAGAAAAATCTCGCATGGCAGTAGAGGCCATGGATAAGTTCTATGATATGATACATGACGACATGGACGCAGCACAAGACTTTGGTGAAAGTTGGAAAGAAATGGCTCGGGAACATGGATTTGACATTTGGAGTAACGATGAAGATGATGCGATGACTGGTTCCCTACAGAATCTCTCCGAAGAAACTGGAGGCGTGATAGCCGGACGTTTGAATGCTATGGTCATCAATCAAGCAGAGGGAAACAATTTCCTCCGTCAGTCTCTTTTGGTCCAGTACGAAATGCGAAACTCGCTACAAGGCATCCAGTCGGATGTTGCCACCATCAAGCAGCGAATGAACTCCGCAAACGCAATTCCGTTCAACCCCAATGTGAATTATGGCTATTCAGAAATGGCAAGATAGACAACGTTAAATTTAACTCAATATCGATATGAAAGTTTCTAAAGAAAAAATGGTACTGCATCTGCCTTTTGACGAAGAGGTTGGCAGTACTCGTGCACACAACTTTGCACCAAACCGCACATCAAGCAATGACGCATCACTGGGGAATGGATGTACTCTTACGGAGGATGCTGTATTCGGCAACGCTCTGCATATTACAGCAGATGGCGAATGCTCTGTGGGTGAAAACCCAATAGAGTTTGCTGGAGAGTTTACAATATCAGCCTTTATCAAGCCCACAAGCCGTGAAATTAGCCTTGCAATGAACTTTTCGGCAAGCAACCCTACACAAACCCATACCGTAACCGTTAGGCCGTCACAATGGATTTTTGTGGCCATTCAGCGTGTGTTAATGAACAATTCTTACTACACTCGTTTCATCATCGGTGACCAGATTGTCTATAACCAACAAGCCCCTGGTATATGTGTTGGATGTGGTATTTGTACTGATGATGCAGCAGAAACCACCATTGACGACCTCAAAGTGTGGAACAGGGCATTGTCGTTATCCGAGGTATTCACACTTCAAAAAGAGGATGAGTATCTGGATTTTTTGGTGGATGGAGTGAACTTCAAAGAGTTTGGTGTCGAGGTAAGCAAGGCTGATGGTATGCTGGATGCCCTTGCAAGAAAAGAACCCACACGAGTGGATTGGGATAGTATGCACGGCGAGGTTATTGACCTCTCTCGTCCCCATTGGCAGGCTCGTGACATAACGCTGGAATGCTTTATTGTCGCCAGCAGCAACACTGCATTTATTCGCTCCATGAATCGTTTCTTATCTGCGTTTGCAAAGGCGGGAACACAACGCCTTACCTGTCAGTATTCCGGCACTGTCAAACCGCTTGAATTTGACGTTTACCGTGATGAGAAAGTCGAGGTGGATAACACTTGGACTGAGGAATTGAAAGTTGGTACGTTTACCATTGCCCTGCGTGAACCACAGCCCATCAAGATGGTGCTCAAACATATCTGTCAGTCTGCTGGAAGCAGCGCTTGGTTCCAGTGCCACACAAGCAAGATGCTGACCGTTACTTGGGGAGACCAAGACACAACGTGTACCATCATCAGTGGTACCGGCAATGCTTCTAAGTCTAATAGTCTGCACGATGCAAACGGCAATCCGCTGAAAGTGCAACATACATTTGCAGCAGCTGGAGATTATGATATAGTCATCCATGGTAATATCGAAAATGTAACCGATTTCACAACTAACTGCATCATAATTTATGGAGTCAATGGTGATATACAGTAGGGCTGGCGTAGTTAAATACGAACTGCCTTACGAGGATCCGCTGAGAGACGTAACAAGTGCTAAAATTCAGCGGCAGCACATGGCCAACGACTATGTGCAAATCTCTATCCACACCAACGATACCATGACACTGGAGATTGGCGACTGGATAGAGGTTCGCGGATGCCGATACTCAATCCGTGCAGTCTCAGACATCACACGAGAGGGCGAAGAATTGTTTACCTACAATATTACGTTCTATGGTGCGATGTACAACCTCATGCGTTATGCGTTTCGAGACACACCGATTAATGGTAGAAGTTCGCAGAATACTTTTGACCTCACCCTTTCATTGAAAGACTTTATCAATGTTATCATCCACAACATTAACCGAGGAGAGAACATATCGGAAGAGAGTGCAAGTCAATCCCCATGGCTTTTCGATGAAGACGGATGCCCTGACACCGACCCTGTAACAATGTCTTTCGACAAGCAAAACTGCCTCACCGCACTGCAAAACATAGTCCAGGAATTTGACGTTGAATTTCGTATCACACAAGAATTGAATGAAACCTACGGTGTTTGGCAGTCAACGATTCATGTTGGAGAATCTGGCTCCGTTGTCAACTCTACCCCATTTTCCTATGGAGAGGGCAATGGTCTTTACCAGTTGCAAGAAACAAAGGTGGACGATAGTTGCATTGTCAACCGTTTGTGGGCAGAGGGTAGTACAGAAAATATCCTATCTGGATATCGTGGTTATTCTATGAGGCTTCAATTGCCAAGAAAGGAAATACCGCTACTCGGAACCAGTGACACGAGGCGTTACTCGCGAAGAGAACACACCATAGAGATTGATAACGAAAAGATAGTCTTCGCAGCAGGGTATCCAATAGGAATTGACACCGATGATGAAAGATATGTCGATGAAGACAACCTCTATGCAGGAAGCAGAGATACAGAACATGGCAAGTGGAAGAAAGAGGGTGAATTAGTCTGGCGTTATTCTCCATTCAACCCAAGTGGACTAATTACAAAGTATGGAATACTTGAATCCAGCGAAGCGTTCGATGATGTAATGCCATCACCCACTTTCAAGGTCATAAAGCCATTTTCCTCAAAGTCAAGACTACAGTTTTTCTGTGATGTCGAGTTTCAACTTGATGCAATTTGGACGGACACTTTCAACGATTTTCGTGAGTGGTGCTTGCTTAAGACACAACTCGCCCCATCATTATTGCAGTATCAAACTTGCAAGATGGTTTATGATAGTGGTGATGAGGATGGATTATGGTCAGAGTATAGAAGAAATATTGGTGATGGCACAATTGAACGCTATGCAGACCCATACGATGAATGGCGCCAGCGGCATCAAAGTGCCGTTCCAAATCTACCTGCTGGATTTAGTCAAGATGTATATGCAGAATACACAATCTTTAGAGAATACCTTGTCTCGGAAACCAATAGCAAGTATCTTATTGATGGTGGGCAGATGGCATTCATCGATGGAAAGTGTGCTGGAATTGACTTCGACATTGCAGAGAATGGATTTGTATTTTGGGACGACTTTTCAGCCGAACAGCTTTCAGATGTGACTTTCTCTTCAAGCAAGAGTTACTCTATTGGTGATTATTGCATCCATGACAACCACCCATATAGGTTTACTTCGGCTCATTCCGGTATATGGAATGTAAGCCATGTAACCGAGGCACCATTTGGTCTGCTTGTCATAAACGAAAAAGAGGAGCAAGATACTGGCGACATATTCCCGAGTGAGGATGAGTTTGGGGCATTCAGAATATCCCCCGGCGACAAGTTCAAATTGGTCAACATCTATTTCCCCTACAACTACTACGAGGATGCAGAAGAAGAACTGTGGTTCGCTGCCTACGAGAGATTTGAAAGCATAAAGTTTGCAATGCTTCAATACAAACTCTCTTTTGACCCCATGTTTGTAAGCGAAAATAGGACCATTTTTGAGAGTATTTTGCCGGGCGACTACATTACTATATCTGATGACCGTTTCGGCCTCACAAACAAGAAAATGAGGGTCATACAAGTGGATTGCAACCTATTAACCAATGTCGATTACCAAATCACACTGCAGAATGTCCACAAGCAGCGTACTCGAACAGGGTTGTCTATTCACGACTACAGAGAAGTAATGATGGCATTGGAAGATGTCAATCTTGACAACCCAAGGTATCGCCGGAATAACCGCACCAGTGGAAGTGGTGCAATCTCTCGCATCACTGCCAATGGCTATCTTCGACAGAGCCGTGTCGCCGACCAATTCATAGCCACCAGAATGCTGGCAGATAGTGCTATCAGCCGTGCAAAGATTGCAACAAAGGCTATCAACGCTAACTTGATCGATGACCAAGCTGTAACGAATGCCAAAATCAAAGCAGGTGATGTTGCTCTCGATCGACTCGCCAATGCAGTTGTTACCAAAATCAACAAGACTTCGCAACTTGATATTCTCAGAGGGTTTGTCAATGGAATAGAAGCAGACCGACACTATACTGGAGACATCAACTTTTCTGGCAACAAACTGACGTTGGAAAAAGTATCAGTAATAGACAGCCTATCAAAAGCAATCCTCAAATCCGACAATAATGTTTGGACCTCAGAAGAAGAAATAACAATCGACTTTAATGAAGGGGAATACGCACCAGAGCAAGCATACACAATCTGTGCCAAACTCGGACTTGATGGAAGTATGCAGTATGAGGTTGTTAAGAGTGATGAAGATGTTAGTGACACTCACTTGAAAGTTGGAAGCGTCAGTGCAGAAATCAGCGGTGTCAGGACATATACGCAAGAGATTGGCAAAGCCCACACCATCAATGGTGTAATCATGGATGGTGATGGCAATGCTGTCCTTGACATCAAAAATGGCATCATGCGCGGTCTCCTAAAGTTCGCCGGACTGAAAGACGGAAGCGGTAACGATACAGACCTTATCTCTTTGCTTGGCTCGACCCCAACAGCATCTGGTGGCTTGCGAAAACAGGTATCAGAAAAACTCAACTCAAACGAAATTGAGCTGACATTGACTGCTGCTGGTGGTAATATTCGCCTTGGTCAAAACAACCTACCTCTAAAGATAGAAAACGGCAAAATCATCATCGGACAGGCCGAAATAACTCCATTGTCGGATTCTAATCTGTTTGTCCATACTACTGACCAAGATTGGAATACACTGCTACAAAGCGTGAATACACTGAATAGCAGAATGTCCGTCCTTGTCAATGTATTCGATGGAAAGAAGGTTCAAGTTTGCGACGACCACCAATGCAGTGAAAAGGAAATCAACTTTAATGTAAACCAAATTCAGTGACGACACAATAAAACGTGTATAGTGTACGTTAATTTATTAATTATAAAACTATCAACAATGAACGAGATTCAAGTATTAAGGGTTTGCTCTCACGGCAAAATCGGAGATTTGAGCAACGGATTTTCGCTTCCGCACAAAGTTCCATTTTGCGTGTATGTAAGACCCAAGGAAGACACTCTCGCAAGTGACACTGTGATCAATTGCAAGTGCATTTGCGATGAAAATGTATCAGAATTGCCAGTACCGCTGAATGACTGGACACCGGCAGCTATTACGTCAATTGCCCCCAACGCAATAGACCTGTCGGAGTATGATGTTTACTGGGGAGCAGGAAACCCTAAAATCTAACAATTATGGGAATTATCATTGGAGCAGGGGTATCTCGCCCTATTCACCCCAATCATTTGCTCTCATTGGGTGAGTTTTCGGAAACAAAGGTGTATAATGCTGGAGATTTTGTCATCTATCAGAGCAAGATTTACAGATTCACTACGTCTCACGCAGCTGGACCATGGAATGCGAGCGAAGTGAAGCAGAGTTCGTCCCTCGACATCATCGTTTCGGCGGTTGGCGACCCAAGAATAAAACCGATTACAGCAAATAACGTGTCAGAAGGCGACATGCTTTTCTACGACCGTCTGCTGTCGTGTTACTGTATTGTGAAGAAAGCGGCCATTGCGGCTGTACTCACTGACTATAATCATACCCGTTATGAGACCAACTACGACACCTACATTGGGACATTCAACGGAGCGGCTCACTTTGTAGGCAAGAAAGATGCTATGGCAAGCAATCCGCTTTACAGCGACACGGTTGCAGCAACATCTTGTTTCTATCGCATAGAGATTGACAATTCGCAGGCTGGCAGCATCACATTCTCTGCGGCAAATGGAAATGCGTCAATTGCCGAGACAACCATCCAGTGGAATACTGGTGATAGCATGGAAACCATCGTTGCCAAATTCACAGCCAAGAACGCAAGTTACATCACATTTGGTGCTCTTGCCGATGGTACTGGTGTAGGTCTTGAAATTGGTGGGTATGGTGCCAATACGATGACAGTGACCGACACCACTGCCTGCGACGTTATCGACTGCTCTGGCTTTGCGTTCTATTTCTCGCAGAACCCGAGAATGAAAGTTGGTGACGACTTCAATCCGTCACAGGCTCATACCTACATCGGTAAAGGAGCCCATCACAATTTCAGAGGTGCAACGGCTTCCTCAATCCTCACTGGCAAAGGTCTTGTCGGAGCAAACTCTTCCTGCCTCGGTAACACCGACAAGGATTATTCTTATCGCTCTGGCATAAACTTTGCAAGATTTAAGACGTGGGCAGGAACGAGTGGCGATGCTACATTTGCTGCTGATGGAGTGAACGGAACCACCAACTCATCAGCTGGAAAGGTAATGAACAAAACAACGTTCAATGCAAACGTGAACGCAAGTGCCACAGAAGGTAGCGCACAGGCAAAGATGTATGAGTATTACAATCATCTGTTCTCTGACCAGACTGGCGAATATGCCGAACTCCGTCAGACCTACGAGGCTCGCTATGGTGCCATTTCAGACCTGTACGACTGCTACCTTATGTCTCACTGCATCAAGATTGACGCTAACAGCGGAATCACTTACAACATGATGAACAAGGGCGACCATCAGACCGAAGTCAAGGCAGACGCTGCCAACGTGAACTACAACTACAAGGTCATTCCTGCTTATCCTCCCGAGTACAATGCCAAGAATTATGGTATTGCCGACAGCGAGGGTTTCGCCCCCGGCAGATATTACCACCCAGAGCCCGGCGACCTTGGTCTGTTCCTGCGTGATGACATTATGGCATTGGTCAATGCCAACATAGCGCTGGCAGAAGGAGGTCTTCCCCTTGACAATTCGACTTACAGGGGTTCGTCCGCTGACTACAATGCGACCAACACTTGGTACTTCTACGGTTCGACCGGCTGTCTCAACGGCAGCAACCGTTACTACAGTGGCTTCCGTTGCCGCCCCTCCCTCGCTTTGCCTCTCCCGAATTAAAATTTTAATCTTTTTCCAGCCCGCTTTCGGGCGGGCTGGTTATGCTCAAAAACAGAAAATCCATGTCACGAAAAAGACCGAAATCACTTGATGCCCCAGTGGTAATGCAGTTGCGCAAGCTTGAAGCGTGGGCGTATCTTCGTTGCGACCAATGGAAAAAATCATACAGATACACCCTTGTCAATGAGTTTCGTTGTCACATCACGACTGCGAAGAATAACGTTATCACGGCATTTGAAATGCAGAATAAGTACCGAGACGAAAAGGGGTATCTATATAGCCACGCAATGGGCGAACTTTCCATTGTCGAGAGCAATATGGATATTATGATTATGGACCAGTTCTGCATTATGAGCGAAAAGGATTGGGCAGAAGCAGCCAAACAGATAGACGATATAAGGATAGCACTCTCACGACTGATTAACTCGCTGAGCAAAGGCACCAGCGGGTCGGAATCTCTGAACTTCGGAACAGAGAGTGCATCTGCTGGTCATAAGGATGCCTAACTTGTGTAGTATGTTCGACAAAGACTCACATACAAGTCAATTAGGAACATTTGTTCCGAGTATAGGCAGGCTAAGGGGTTCGTCCGCTGACTACAATGCGAACAACACTTGGTACTTCAACGGTACGAACGGCTGTCTCAACAACAACAACCGTTACAACAGTAACTTCCGTTGCCGCCCCTCCCTCGACTATGGTCAGTATGAAAATAGTCTTCTCGAATGCTATCCTTTACCGCTATCTTATCTACTCATCATGAGCCTACTCACGGAGAAAGGGAAACGCAGGAAACCATCCTACGTTTTCTTCGTTCTCCACAGGATAGATGAATTGACCGAGTTGTGCCATGAAATCAACAATTGCGAGATACTCCCGAGAGAGGGAACAGCTCATATCATTTGGGAACCGAGGATTAGAGAGATAGTATGCTCTGCTACTGCAAAGAAAGTCATGCAGACGTTCTACATCAAGCAGATGCAGCCATATCTTGAACGGTTCATGTATCATCAAGACAGCTACAGTTGCCGCCCTGGCAAGGGAGGTCTGAAAGCCATTCAGCAGTTGAACGAATATGTCTATGAGGCTACGAATGGATATACCACAGACTGCTGGATAGCCAAGGTTGACATTCAGGCTTTCTTCATGAGCATTGACTGCTTTGAATTATGCGACATCGTGACAAAATTCATCGAGGAACGAATGCAGGATAACCCATACAAGGAACTGCTGAAATACTTGACACGCATAATATATCTTGCGGCCACAAAAGACCACATCAGAGATATGGCCCACCCATCGGAACGCGCCCAACTCGATCCGAAGAAGAGTGTACTCAATCAGCCATACTATCACGGTGTGCCTATTGGTGACTGGGGAAGCCAGACAGGCGGACTGATAATCACCACTGGAGCATTGATGTATCTCGAATCTCTTGGCTATCGCTTCGTCCACTATACTGACGATACGACTATTATTGTCACTGATGTCGAGCGTTGGAAAGAGGACGTTGCACGATTGGAGATTTACTATAAGACGCAGCATGGGCTCACGTTGCACCCCAAGAAGAGATACCTGCAACATTACAGCAAAGGTGTTGAGTTGCTCGGCTATAAACTCCGCTTCGGCCGCACTCTTCCGTCTGATAGGATATACCACAATATGACATGGTATCTCGAACGCACAATACGCAAATCATTGGAGAATCCCAACTATGCAGTACTGCATAAGGAGAAGATTAGAGATAGTGTTAATTCATATCTCGGAATGCTACGCCACATGGATGCCTACAAGCTCCGCAAATCCGTGTGCGAGCAAGTCAAATCTTCTCCAATTGGCGAAGTGTTCTCTGTGGCTACAGATTTCACCAAAATAGTAATCAAGCCGGAGTACACGGTTAATGCTTATTACGAAAACGAATACAAATCATTAAAGAAACAATTAAAAACTATTTTGTCATGAAGTACGGTAAAATCATTTGCGGCACTCTCCATGTGCCCCAGAACTACCCATGCAGCATCATGCACGAGGGTAAAAGAATCAACAATCCCACCGAGGAACAACTGTTGACAGCCGGATACCTCCCTGTAGAAGAAACCGAACCACAGGAACGTGAAGGCAAAGTTGCCGTTGCGTCCTACAAGGTGAACAGAGAGGGCACCAAGATTGTCCAGTCTTGGAAATATGTCAATGCCCCAGAGGAAACGGAACACGAACCAATCAACGAGTAACGCCATGGTAGTATTTGACGGAGCAGACAATATGCTCACAATAGTTGTCTTTGCATGTGTCATCGTGATGTTCGCAATGATGCTCGACCTTGCAAGCGGTCTCTACAAAGCCAAACAGAGAGGAGAAATCCGCACATCATGGGGGTTGAAACGAACCATCAGCAAGTTCATCATGTATGAGGGCTCTATGCTCATTGCAGCTGGTGTCGATGTCCTCATCCATTTTTCCCGGCTATTCGTCCTCTTTGGTCTTAATTCCATTGTTGGAATACCAGTCATCACCTGCATTGTAGGTATTTTCCTGCTTATAGTTGAATTTATTAGCATTAGGGAAAAGGCTGACAAGAAGACCAAGGGCGACATGGAAAAGGTAGAAACCGCCATCGGTAAACTGATAACCAAGGAAGACCTAATCACAATCCTTGAAGAACTGAAAAAGAAAGGAGGTGAGAATGTGCCAGTGGATTAGGGAATCCAACAGGTGGAAACACCTTGTCGGTGGTTTTGCACTTGCCTTGATATTCACTATCCTCTGTACGCTTGGAGCCGCTGGTACGATGGAGTTCAAAGACTGCCACCACGCCAACGGCGACAAGCCTTTCCGAGAGTGGGATTGGTCCTCATGGGACTGGCTCGATTTCCTCGCAACAATGATGGGAGGCATAATTGCAACAATTATACAAATCGTTGTCATTTTCCTGCTCATATAAGCCTCAAAAAGGGCAAAATAAGGCCATTTAACGCAATAACAATAGCAAATACACCCACAACACCAACCATAAAAAACAAGCCCACAAATGAAGTATTTTACAATTTCGGAATTACTGCATTCCGACACCGCAGTAAAAAAAAGGATATGGAATGGTGCAAGCCGGGAGGTTGAAAACAATCTCATAGCACTTGTTGCCGCCATTCTGGACCCATTGCGTGAAAAGTACGGCAAGCCTATTCGTGTGAACAGTGGCTATAGAAACGAAGCCACAAACAAAGCCGTTGGTGGCGTAAGCAACAGCCAGCACATGAAAGGAGAAGCGGCCGACATTGACGCTGGAAGCAAGTCAGAAAACAAGAAACTCGCAAAACTCATCGTGAGTTTGGGGCTTCCATTTGATCAGCTGATTGATGAGAACAACTATTCGTGGATTCATGTAAGTTTCAAGCGTGTCGGTGACAATCGCCGTAATATCCTCCGTTTGAAAAAGGGTACATACTACGCCATAACTGCGGAGGAATTATGAACAGACTGCTAATTGCAACAGCGATGTTTGCCATCTGCATCCTACTGATTGGCTGTAGATGCCCCAAGGAGATAACTGCCACGCAGGACAGCATCGTGACAGTAATTCGCGAAAGGATAGTAGAGGTTCACGACACAGCCTTTGTGGATATTCCGGTTGAAAGCAAAAATCACGATGGAGGTAGAACTTCGCACCTTGAAACATCGATGGCAATATCCGATGCCTGGATAGACACGACAGGGAAACTCCATCACACTCTGGATAACATTCCACAGAAGATACAGGTTCCGAAAGTCATATATGTTCCAGTTGCCGATACAAGCCATTCAGAGGTACATAACTCTGATAATACGAAAGTGGTAGAGGTTGAAAAACCATTACCTTGGTGGAAAGAATCCCTTATGAGTATTGGAATCATCACGCTGATAGTATTGGTGATTTATATTGTCGTTACAATAATTCGCAAGAATACTCATACGACATAATCCACAAACCATCCATCGATGAAACTTAGGGGTTGCCGGCTTCGCTGGCACCCCTCTTTTATGCTCCGCTTGATAGGGTGTCACGAAACGTGGTTTTTCTTTCTTTTATTTATTTTCTTTCTTAAGGTAGGGGATATAAAGGGGAGGAAAGTTCTTTCTTTGTTTTCTTTTCGTTCTTTATACTTGATTATCAGTAACAAACAAGCAATATTAAGTAACAAATATTAACAAGTAGAGTAACATTTATTACAGAATGGTAACATATATTACACAATAGATAACAAATGTTATATATAAGATAACAAATATTATCATTTTTGGCAGATTTTGACCGGCAAATGCGGTTTTTAGCCCAAATAAGCCACGTTCTCACCATGTCACATATATCTACACTACCTTTGACATTTTAGCTCAATACAAGCCAAATCGGGTATAACAGGCTCAAAATCAATCTAAAAAAAATATAACACGCAGAAAACCAGTAAATTACACACTAAAAATCAAAAATTCAAGGCAAAAATAGCATAAAATACAGAGTATCAGTGCATTAGAAAAAATAATTTAACTTTTTTTAACAATCTTTGCAACAATCAAACCATCAATGTTTTAGCCTTGGAAAAATGTGCAAGATACTGATTTAGAGTAAATTAAATTTGGTCATATCAAAAAATATTCATAGTTTTGCAACAAATAAATTAATAAATTGATAACAAATTAAAGCTCAACAAGAAATGAAAATCAAAGACGAAAAACACGGCATCAATATTCAAGTAGAGACCCACCTGTCCACCACCAGTTTTGAACTGAGTTATTTTGAAATGGCAGCAGCCATCGGTCAATTCATTGCTGAACACGATATAACGGAGCAGGACTTCCTAAATACGTTCTTTCACGATACTGTTAATGAATAACTTAAATAATAATGTATATGCAAACGATAGCCACGACATTCACAGAACTTGGACTTCACTTTGGAGTCAATCAGCCGAACCCAACCATACCTCCGATACCAGAATGGGAAGAGCGATATATCAACCGTATCGGACAAATGCTTGAAGCTGTCAAAAAAGCGATGCTCCCTGTCTGCTGGGATTGGGAACTGGAGTCGTTCATCATCGAGAGGCCCTCAACAAGCGGATATAACTACCGCCGACTACTTTGGTCAGAGGGAAATGAATATGTGTTTGGCGATGAGGATGGAAACGAATACGCCACCTCCACCAGCCTCAAAGAAATCATGAACCGCATAACCAAGTGGGCAAATGCAAAGTTTACCAAGAAATAGTAACCGCAAAAACTAAAAGACATGACACAGAAAGAACTTAGAATCATCGACACCATCAACCGTGAAGGAATTGACAACTCTGAATGGGGAATTACCGATTCCACGCTTGATACCGACTACTACGGCGTAACTCCTTGCGACCTTGCAAGAGAGAACAAAGTTGAGGAACTCCCTCCGCACATCTACATCTGGGGGAATACAGAAAATACCTATGGCAGTGCAATGGAAGAACTGCTTTACAAGAAGTATGATAGAAAATTCATCTGCGAAGATGATGATACAAGTTTCATCTGCTTCTTCTGGCTCGATCCGAAGACTCTCTAACACCATAACGACATGACACAGATAGTTGACGTAAAAGGAAAGCCAGAACTTGCATCGCTCATCGATGAGTATAATCAAGAAATGGAATTGAAAAGAACGACAGGGAGAGTGTGTCTCTCCTATGGTCTCTCGCAAAGCAAACACTCAGAAGAGGCATGGGATTCATACCACAGTCACTTGCAAAAGTGTGAGCAGTTGAAGTCAAAGATAGATGAACTAATGCACAAATGAAACGACAGGAGCGAGGGTTTGAGGCCCGCTGTGGTTCGATTCCACACGCTCCACAAGCAATCGATTGAACGGCGGATGAATTTCGGAAACAGCACCTTTGAGGAGTACCGCCTTAACAAAAACCTGAAAGCGTAGCGTTGGTTCCCTGTTTCAAGATAATAGGGATTGAGTAAACAAGTGAAATCTGACAGTTCGGAATAAGACGACAGTGAGCAACCACTACAAAGCTGGCTGCTGGAAAGACAGCCTATTTTGTTCAACCCTAAAAGTTAATTAAAATGCAAGTAAAAGTTATCTTCTATGATGACGACATTCGTTGTACCGTCATCCAGCCAAATGGCAAAGAAAAAGATTTTATTCAAGTATCGGCTATGTTAAACTGGTGTGCCGAAAATAACTATGAGCCATACCTGGCCACCCCAAAGGCAAATCAGCCACTCTAAGCCACGTTTAGAACCACATTCTACATCTACCCACAAAAAGTAAAATAAGCCCTACACAGGGCAAAATAAACACCAAACAGCAATGCAAAACGACACTTTAATTCTCACCGATGGCACCAAAAAGCATGTGTCACCGAAAAATGGAACCGACTACAAGTTGGATGAACTACAAGAGTTTGTCGGCGGTTATATTGAAATCGTAAATTCTCCAGTCGACGACCAGATAATGGTTATCAATGAAGAAGGCTTGTTGCTTGACCTCGATGTTAATACCGAGGCGAGTAAGTTGTACTATAATTGGTACAGAGGGAATCCTATCGTTGGAAATGTTCTACTAACCACAACAGACAAAGTAAAATGAAAACAGATGTTAATGGTTGCTCCACCTGCCAAGTTGGCGAAGAGCATTATGAGTATTTCAAACCAAGAGTAATGTCAAGACATGACACCATGTGCCAGTATGATTACCGCCATACAGATGGAACTCTGTTCAGCACGATCCGACACACGTTAGACGAATGCAGAACGGAGCGAGATGCTTGGATTAAAGAAAAAACAATCAGTCAAACAACAAAAAAGAATTAGAATGGAAACATACGATATCTACCCAGACGGGTGCTATAGTTGTGATGAAAATGCAGGTCTCACCACGGATGACATGCTCAAAATAGCAGATGAGTTCGCTGCTAATGGCTATTTCGTCAAAATGGATGCTATCAAGCATAACTACGAAGCATGGTGCCGTGATGAAAAGTCCGGCTACAAGGATGAGGCTAATGACGTGTTCCTGTTCAGCCCATGTGGATGCAATCAGCTTCGATTCTCAGCCAGTCATCTGACTGGAGCAGCATACGAAGAAACATATTCAGCTTAAAAAGGAGGTGTGCAATGTTTAATATCTACGAAGAAATCACAAACCGCATACTTGCGGAAATGGAAAAAGGTATCATACCTTGGCAAAAACCATGGACGTGTTCTGTTGGTGCCGTATCTCACACAACTGGTCGTCCATATAGCCTGCTCAATCAGATTCTGCTAATGATGGATGATAACGAAGAGGATGCGGAACGAGCATTTGCCAAAGAATACCTCACGTTCAACCAAATCAAGGCGGCTGGTGGAAGTATCAAGAAAGGAGAGAAGAGTAAATTTGTCGTCTTCTGGAAGATGTACGAAAAGGAGATAGAAAAAGAGAATGGCGAGAAGACAAAGGATGTCATACCTCTGCTTCGATACTACCACGTTTTCGAGGTTGGTCAATGTGATGGCATCAATCGTAAATGGAGTCAAGAAAAGCGACAGACTCCAGACCCTATCGAGGAAGCCGATGTGGTCGTAAAAACCTATTTCGACCGAGAGGCCTGCAGGCTCCATATCCACGAAACAAACAAGGCTTATTACTCTCCATCACAAGACCTTGTTAATGTTCCTCAAATGAGCCAATACAAGGTTGCTGGGGAGTATTATAGCACTCTTTTCCACGAAATGACACACTCCACTGGCCACCAATCACGATTGGACAGATTGAGTATTGGAAATGCCAACTTCGGTTCTGATGCTTACAGCAGGGAAGAGTTGGTTGCTGAACTCGGTTCTGCTTTCTTGCTCAATAAAGTCGGCATTGACTGCAAGACCGCATTCAGAAATTCTGTTGCATATTTGCAGGGTTGGAGCAAAGCTCTCAAAGATGATAGAAACCTGTTTGTGTCCGCTGCAAGCAAAGCTGAGGCGGCAATCAACTACATCATTAACGGAAAGGAGGTGTTAAAATGAGTAGTTTTGTTATAAGCAAAATTGAGTACATTAAGTGTGCTGGTCTTGTCGCTGGTTTAACTCGCAACAATAAGTTCGCTCGAGGCGATGGAGAGATTTACGATAGGTTTAGCCTGTTCTATGTTTTGAACGCTGAAAGTGTGCAAGAGCAGTATGAGGACGAAGAGTGCGAAACCGATAATCGTGAATATCGGGATGAATTTCAGAAGTGCAAGAACCTTGCTATGCGCTCCAGAAATAAAGCCCTGCTCATAAAAGGCATTTCTCACTTCATGAGAAGTGTGCTTTACCAAGTCGAAGACATGGAAAAGTCAGAGAAGATAGCACGATATTTTGTATTCTATCTTGGAAGTATGTTGGAGAGTGATGTGATGAGAGAGGTTGAACTCCAATGGTGGGGAGAAGTAAACCTTGATGACATTGAAAAAGCAGAGGGAGGTGACCAATGAACTGGGAGGATTGGACATTGCAGACCATTGGACTTTATGGTAATGGCAAATACCTTGATGGCATCGAAGAAGATTTTGGAGTCGAGGTGTTTGATACAAAAGATGAAATGCTTGAAATAATCAAACTTGCTTCAAACGAAAAGCATCCACGTCTTGGGGATATGATAGCATCAGAATTGTTTCGTGCAATCATTGAAAGAGCAACCAAGGAATTAGAAAATGCAAAAGAAGAGGACTTTGACTTCGTTTGCAATGGTGTTCTTGATACTCAACTCTACTGCAAAGAAGAGGTTGTGAGTAGCTGGGACGATATAGTGGAAATCTACGAAAAAGAGGATACGTTATGAATACAAAAGATTATATATTGCTCAGTCTTGGCATCGGAACTTCCGATGATATTCTGGACAGCATTATTGAAAATTTTGATGTTGAACTTAGCGAAACAGAAATCCATGATATTATCAGAGATAATGTTTCCTGTTTGGGCAACATGGGAAACACTATTGTAGAGTATCTGTACCAAAAGGTTATTACCAAATGTGTCAATTCATACGGCTTGGATAGACGAAATTTCACCTACTGGAGTAATATGATGGATAGTCATCTGTATTACAACAATGAGGAAATAAACGATATAAGCGACATTGAACGAATTTCAAAAATAGAATAATCATGATTATCACCAAACAAGTTAAAAAATGTATTCTGGACGAAAGAACTAAACGCCCAGAACGAGAAGTGTGGTATATGTGCAGACAAGTCTGTTGTAAGTCCTGCGATAATAAAACGTCAGACTGCGAAGATTTCCATCTATACCTAAAGTCTAACAGGTGCGATATTATTGATAAGTCGATTGAGTGTGTCAGAGAATTTGAAAAGTCAATCAACACAATAACGCTCCATGAAATAGAGTATGATGGAAAGAAATACAACATACGACAAGCATTGCTTAGAGGAGAAGAAATACTTGTCGGAACAGAAGATTTGGAAATGAATCTTCTGAATGAAGATACCAATGCCTGCAAGGACAAAGATGCCGAGCAGATCGATGACGAAATCTATTGTTATGTACCATCACGTTGTATGAACCTGCCGGAAGATAGGTGGAACAGGTATATAAATTCAATATTCTAACGCCATGACACCAAAGCAGATTCAAGCAATGAACGCATCCCCAGACTACAGGTCTTTCGTTGATAGTGGGGATAGTCAGAAATGTGCAAGATTGATAAGTATGGCATACCTGCTCCATAGCATAGCAAACTGCTATCACGAAGAAGCCAATGATATCATGCAAAAGCATGGTCTTGTACATAAGAAGATTAAGACTCGTGCAACAAATCTTATGACTTCATTTGACCTATACGATAAAGAAGTCTTCCAGTTGTTAGATAAAAAAGAAGCGCAGTCGCACTTTTGTGACGATTACGATTATTTCAAATCAGTATGCGATAAATTCGCTCACTTAAACCAAGAAAAGTAGTTAAAATGGCAAATTTTAAGGAAACAATTAAGGCGTACCTCGATATGCGAGCCGCCAACGATGAGCAGTTTGCTCAATCTTACAAGAAAGAAAACAAGTCGATTGATGAGTGCTGTAGATACATCCAAGGTGAGGTGTCTAAAGTGGCCGAGAACAACTGTGCTTTTATGGACGACACCGAGGTGTTTGGCCTCGCTGTTCACTACTACGATGAGGATGATATTAAAATCACTCCAGTAAATGGCACTGTAAGAGTTGCTAACAATGGTGCCACCTATGAGCCGACAGAAGAGGATAAGGAGAATGCAAAAAGAGACGCACTGCGTAGATTGGAAGAAGAGGCATATCAAAAGCTTCATGCACCAAAGAAAAAGAAAGTTGCGGAAGAGCAACAGACCGTAGTTCAAGCCTCATTATTCGACCAGTTATGAAACCAAGAACAAAAAGAGAAGTGGAAGTCCTGGGCTTGTCGTCAAAACTGAAACCAATGACGCAGGCACAAGAAGCCTACTACATTCGGCATTGCTTTGAGCATAATGCCATCAAGCGCAAGAAGTCGGATACAGAGTACATCTGCCTTGAATGCGGAAAGGTCTTCGAGGCAGATGCTGATGCAAAGACTGTTGTTTGTCCGAATTGCCATCAGAAACTGGATGTTAAAGTATCAAGGAGGAAAAACCTCCTAAGAGATATGCAGTCATTCCAAATACTCGCAACGGCTGGTGATTATCAGATTGTGAGAACGTTTTATGTTGTGCAATACACTATGCCTCACCAAAAAGCAGAATACATTGCCTACGAGGTGTCCCGGATATTCATACAACCAAACAAATCTGATATAGTTCTTGCCCTTGCAAGAAGAGGTTTAACTGGCTATGTAGATGCGTATATTTGGGATAGCGATTTAGCCATCAGACGTAATGATTCTGTGTACGAAATACACGCAACAGAGGTTTATCCGAGACAGAGTGTGCTTCCAATCCTGCAACGTAATGGATGGTGTAAAAAGGTCAAGCAATTCGCCCCTGTAAGCACCATCCATCATCTGATGAATGAAAGTGAGTACGAGACACTGGCAAAAGTTGGACGTTTCGATATTTGGAAAGAATTGTCATCGTATCAAATAAGAGAACACTGGCAGCAGATTAAGATTATGATACGACACGATTACCGTCCTAAAGATTTAAGAATGTGGTATGATACCGTATGCATTGCATCAAATCTTGGTCTCGACATCAATTCCCCAAAATATATACTGCCAGCAGAGTTAAAGGAAATGCACGATATGTTGAATCGTAGAGCAGAAAGGAAGCGCAAGAAAGAGGAGCAGGAGCGTAGAAGAGCAGAAATTGCAAAGAAAAAGAAGCTGGAAAAGTGGTATTTCAAGTACAATGGCAAACTGCTTGGTATATGTATCCATTCGGGTGATATAGACATCAAACCCCTACAGAACTATAAGGAGTTCTGTGATGAGGGCGACTCGATGCACCACTGCGTAGAGACATATTGGGGTCGCAAAGACTGCCTCATATTAAGTGCCAGGTCTCACGGTATTAGATTAGCAACAATAGAACTTGACCGCAAAGATTTTCACATCAAGCAGTGTCGTGCCGCTGGTAATGAGCAGCCGGAGAGATTCAAAGAAATATGTGATATATTAGAACACTACAAGAAAGACTTTGTTAGGGCATCTGCTCGGTAATGTTACTGGTTGTCATTTTTCAAGTCGTCAAGACGTTGTTTAAGCAGTTCTATCTGTCGGTTAAGGTTCTCAATTTCGTCTTCTTTATTCTTGCCGGTTAGTGCATCATTCCAAACGTCCATGGCCGAATCCTTTTTCTTTTGACTTATGCTGATATATGGTTGCATAGCTTTGATGCTCGAATGACCAGTATAACCAATAACCTGTGTTGCAGTGAGACCAAAATCAAGAGAGTTTACAACGAACGATTTTCTGCCAACATGGGTAGTAAGTAACTGCCATTTTGGCACAACGATTTCAACACGCTGATGGTTCCTATAGTCGATTTTACGAACAGGCTCATCAATACCAGCCATCTTTCCAATGATGCGAAGTTGCCGATTAATATAGTAGTCAGCAATCTTCGGAAAGAGTGTTTCGGTCGGTGTGTCAGCATACTTCTCAACGATAGCAATAGCATACTTGTTGAGCCTATTGTCAAGAGACACACCAGTCTTTTGTGTAACAATGTGAATAGTCCCATTCTGAATGTCGGTCTTGTGGAGTTTTGCAACATCGGAGCAGCGAAGCCCGGTGAAGCACTGGAAGAGAAAGAAGTCTCTTGCAACACCAATCTGCCCATCCAGTTTGAGTTCCTTAATGGCCATTATTTCGTCCATCGTTAAGAACACAACAAGTTTCTCTTTTGTGTCCACTGACTTTAGTTCCAGTTGGTATTTCTCAAACTCATTGCCACAGTAGTCATTCCGATAGCACCACATAAGAAACCAATGAACACGAATATAGGTTCCCCTAACGGATTGGTTGTTCAAGCCACGTTTGATGTTCCACTCAACAAACCTCTGCAACCACTCTGAGCTTGCCATCGTTCCAACAGAAAGGTGCTTGTCATACATGAGTAGGATATGAAGAGTTGAGTTCAGTTGCCGTATAGTCCCTATTGTCAAGTCTTTTTTAGATGATTCACTACGAATGAACTTCAAGAATACTTCACTGATATTTTCAGCCTTTACAATGGACTTTTTTGGTTTACCCTTACATTCATTAACAACATCGGACAAAACCACGTCCACAGCCTTAATTTCGCCCCTTATTACCTTTTGAGACTCCCACTCCAACCTGTCTTCTATAGAATGGAGTAAACGCAATAGTTCTTTATGTTTCTGGTGGCAATTAGAACGCTTATATTCCGTTCCATGATAATCCCCATTCAGTGCATTAAACTCAGTTTGAGTCATTGCTATACCAAGTGAAGTTAGAAGCCTACGGCCCATAAACGAAACAGAGATTCGTACTGGGAACCGCCCCTGTTTGTTCGGTCTATTATCAGTATATATCTTTATTTGCATAACGCACAATTTTACGCACAGCACACACGACACCGCATAAGTATGCATGAATACCTAAATGCCGATAAGTACCGCATATTGATAACGTATAACATCGTATAAAATTGTGTGTATTGAAATGTCCAGATTCACTACAACGGAATAATGCAAAAAATGCGTCTTTCTCATCATTTCAAACTCTTGAAATGACGTTGCAAATATACACATAAAAAACGAAATATTATAAAATGTTCTTAAAAAAGCATATCCAATCCTACATATTTGTTTTATTTTCAAATATTTTCACATTCGTCCTTCAAAGCCTCATTATATTGTATAGTAGCATCTATTCAATACAAAAAAGAGCCTTCCAACAAAGAAGGCTCTTGTTTTATACTAAAACCTAAATTCCGCAAGTAAAAATCTTGCATAATCAAAATAAAGTTCTATTGGGTTCACGGGCTATTTTATCTACCAGGCCAAGCCACCGAGGTCGGAAAACGATACTACAAGACACACCTTCCCCCACCCAGTATTGCATGGGGACAGGTAAGAGCCGGAAGAGCCATCCGTCAGACCTGCAGCTGGAGATAGGCGGGATTGTCCGTATAGAGCCAGAGCATCTTGCGGGCCCCCACGGTCACCCATTTGAACGGAACGGAGGCGAATCGGAAGACGAAGGCCTTCACTCTCGAGGTCTTTTTAAGTCCGAAGCCTTTGCCCTCAAGGATGCAGAGGAAATGCCTGTAGTAGTTGTGCAGAAAGA
>JAZRXX010000048.1:0-35810 GCA_045600485.1 Bacteroidales bacterium | reverse complement strand
AGGGAAGAGTCGATCGTGCTCTTGCATGAGACGTGTCATGCCTGGGCCTACTCCAGTGGTGTAGATGATGGCTTCGACACCAAAGGCGCGTGCATCGAGGATGTCGAGCGTGAGGGCTGATACATAGGCATCAATGATGATAGCGCGTGTGGTAGCAGTCTTGATGAGGTTCTCTAGTGCTGCACGGGCTGTATAGAAGTCTCCCTCGAAGAAGACCATCTCGGCAGGTGGTGTAGAGGTACGGATGAAGAAATCAAGCTGCTGTTGTTGCTGATCCTGACGTTGTTCTATGCGTATGAGACGTTCGTCAACACGTTCTTGAAGAGCGATGAGCTGATGGTTGATGGCATAGCCTTGGAGAAGATACTGACGAAGAACATTGGTAGCCCATCGGCGGAAGGCTGTTGCATTGACACTATTGACACGATAACCAACAGAGATGATGGCATCGAGGTTATAGAATTGTGTCTTGTATTTCTTACCATCTGCGGCAGTATATTCCAAAATGGAATGAACTGAATCTTGATCGAGTTCTCCACTCTTGAAAATATTATTGAGGTGCTTTGAGATGGCTGGCTGTTTAACACCGAATAGGTCGGCAATCTGCAGTTGAGTGAGCCAGACAGTCTCATGTGCTGCATCAAGTTTCACTTCGAGTGATATATTCTCATCTGGCTGATAGAGGACTATCTCGCCATTAGAGGGGAAAGTAGTTATGGGTTGTATTTCGTTTGCCATGGACGATTGACGAGGGACGAGGGGGATTAGTCGCGACGGAAGATGTCGCGGGTATAGACCTTGTCTTCTACGTCCTTGAGGCAATCGTCGAAGCGATTGGCGATGATGGCTTTGGACATCGCTTTGAACTTCTGGAGGTCGTTGACGACAAGGGAGCCAAAGAAGGTGTCGCCATCTTGGAGGGTTGGCTCGTAGATGACGATGTTGGCGCCCTTGGCCTTGATGCGCTTCATGATGCCCTGGATGGCACTCTGACGGAAGTTGTCGGAGTTGGACTTCATGGTCAAGCGATAAACGCCAATCACGACAGGTTTCAAGGTTTCAGAATTCTCAGATGGTTTCAAGTATTGATTATTTGAGAAATAGTCGTACCAGCCGGCTTTGCGGAGCACTGCATCGGCGATGTAGTCCTTGCGGGTGCGATTGCTCTCGACAATGGCGGTCATCATGTTCTGCGGTACGTCCTGGTAATTGGCCAGGAGCTGCTTGGTGTCCTTGGGCAAGCAATAACCGCCGTAGCCGAAGGATGGGTTGTTGTAGTGGGTGCCGATGCGTGGATCGAGGCCTATGCCCTGGATGATGGCTGCACTATCGAGGCCCTTGACTTCGGCATAGGTGTCGAGCTCGTTGAAGTAGCTGACGCGAAGGGCCAAGTAGGTGTTGGCGAAGAGCTTGACGGCTTCAGCCTCCTTCATGCCCATCAAGAGTACAGGGATATTCTTTTCATCAAGAATTTGAGAATTAGAGAATTTCTCTTCTTTACCTGACTGGTGGCCAATTGCACCTTCAAGAAGTAATTTTGCAAATGTTTTAGCAAAATCCTCTGCATTTGGATTGCCGATGGCTGTGATGGCGGCGTTCTCTTCGTCCCATTTCTTGTCCTGTTCTGCTGGAAGGATCTTGGGATAGCCTACGATGATGCGGGATGGGTAGAGATTGTCGTACAATGCCTTGCTTTCGCGCAGGAACTCTGGAGAGAAGAGTAAGTTGAAGACCCTCTTCGGTTCCCTCTGCTTAGGGGGAATGGGGTTCCCTTCGCTATCTATATAACCCCACTTTTGGGCATACTTGACGTAGAGGCTACGGCAATAGCCTACCGGGATGGTCGATTTGATGACCATGACGGCATCGGGATTGACCGAGATGACGAGATCGATGACATCCTCGATATGATGGGTATCGAAGAAGTTCTTGACTGGATCGTAGTTGGTTGGAGCTGCAATGACTACGAAGTCAGCATCTCTGTAGGCTGCTGCACCATCAAGTGTGGCGGTCAAAAAGAGCTCCTTTTCTGCAAAGTATTTCTCGATGTATTCGTCCTGAATGGGACTGATTCGATTGTTGATCTTGTTGACCTTCTCTTCGATCACATCAACTGCTGTCACTTTGTGATGCTGCGCCAGAAGGGTGGCTATGCTCAGACCTACGTAACCAGTACCTGCTACTGCAATCTTTAGGTCATTGAATTCTTTCATAGTAATGTTTTACGACAATTTTGACAATGAAGACAATTCACTCGCAAGTGCCGTAGTACTTGGCGTACCACTGAGCGAAGGCACGGAGACCATTGCGGAGTGGCGTGCTTGGCTTGAAGCCGAAGTCCTGTTCCAATGGTGCGCAGTCGGCATAGGTCACAGGAACGTCACCTGGCTGCATGGGGACAAGCTCCTTGTGTGATTCGAAATCGTAGTCGGATGGGAGGACCTTGGCAGCAATGAGCTCTTCCTGAAGGATGGTAACAAAGTCGAGGAGGTTCTCGGGACTGTTGTTGCCGATATTATAGACCTTGTACGGAGGAACTGGAAGTCCGTCTTCGCCTGTCTGCTTCTCTGGCGCATGCTGCATGATACGAACTACGCCCTCGACGATATCATCGACATAAGTGAAGTCACGCTTGCAGTGACCATAGTTGAAGATCTGGATGGTCTTGCCTTCACGTAACTTGTTGGTGAAGCCGAAGTAAGCCATGTCCGGACGGCCTGCAGGACCATAGACAGTAAAGAAACGAAGACCAGTAGAAGGAATGTTATAGAGCTTCGAATAGGCATGTGCCATCAGCTCGTTGCTCTTCTTGGTGGCAGCATAGAGGGACACTGGATTATCGACCTTATCGTCGGTCGAGTAGGGAACTTTCTTGTTACTACCATAAACGGACGAGGACGAGGCATAGACAAGGTGTTCGACAGACCCTCTCCCGTCTCCCTTTAAGGGAGATGATTCTTCCACCTTGACATGCTTTCTACAAGCTTCGAGGATGTTGTAGAAACCGATCAGGTTGGATTCGATGTAGGAACCTGGATTGGTGATGGAGTAGCGTACGCCGGCCTGGGCAGCAAGATTAACCACTACAGAGAACTTCTCCTCGGCAAAGAGGGCATCAATTGCAGCCTTGTCTGCTAAATTTGCCTTGACAAAACGCCAATCTCGACCAAGTGACTCAATCTCAGAAAGGCGCTCGTGCTTGATGTTGACATCATAATAGTCTGTAATTGAATCCAAACCAACTACACGCACATTCTTGAAATCCTTAAAGATTCGCTTAACAAGATTTGCACCAATAAAACCTGCAGCACCGGTTACGAGAACGGTTTTGCCTTCGAGATTTACATTATAATTTACCATAATTTGACGATTGACGATTGACGATTAACGATTAACGATTGACGATTAACGATTGACGATTAACTGATGAAACGGGCACCGTCGTCGGGTTTAACCCAGAAAACCTTGAAGGAATCCTCATATTCTGGGAATTGCTCAAGATAAAGACGAGTGACTTCGGACTCTATTGCCTCTTTATGCTTGGGATCGACGAGGGCAATTACAGCACCCTTGAAACCAGCTCCAGAGAAACGACCTCCATATACGCCTGGGAGACCCCTTCGTTCCCCCTTAAAGGGGGATGATTGGTCAGGATTAACGCAACCGTAATGGAGGATGTTGTAAATAGCTATTAACTCTGGCGAACCACATTCGTAGTTGTGGATGCTGGATTCGCATGAATCGAAACTTAACTTGCCGAAGAGTTGAAGGTTACCTGTCTCCCATGCAGTGACACCCTGACGAACGCGACGATACTCGCTATAGAAGTGCGATGCTCGTTTGGCGAAACGTAATGGCATCATATCACGGGTCGCATCGAAAGTCTCTTTGGGGATATCGCGCAAGAAGGTCTTATCGAAGGTCTTGAGTGGCTGGTTCTGATATGCCAACATGTTCCACGCGGCTGTCTTGCACTCGAAAACTCGGAGGTTATAGTCGGAGTTAACCAGGCTTCTGGTCAAACCACTAAAGAAAATACCGATCTCGAAGACCCCCTCGTTCCCCCTTAAAGGGGGATGATTTTCCCCAGCAGACAAGTCTCCCTTTAAGGGAGATTTAGAGGGTCCTCCAAACTTTATGTGACGATATTCGTTCGTGTCACAGTCCAAAAATAAGAGTTCGTCCTTCTTGCCCAAAGCAATACATGCCTGATCGAGAAGACCGTTGTTCAGACCAATGTACTCACGTTCTGCCTCTGATGCTATCTGTACGACCTCGAATGGCTGGAGTGTGATATTGTTTGCCTTAGCAAAGGCCATCACATAAGCTATCAATACTGCTGCAGAGGAACTTAAACCTCCCACTGGAAGAGAGCCTTGCAGGACACCGTCTATACCCTTGGTCAACTCAAAGCGTTTCTTGAGTGCATATTTTGCACCTCGTGCATAGTCGCCCCAATGCTTCTCTTTAACTTCGGAACGCTTGGCCAGGTCAAAGTGAACTTCGCCTTCGAAACTCAGACTCGAAAGGTTGACCTCACTATCTTCGCGTATGTTGAACCAGAGGTCCACGCCTTTGTTGATGGCAAAACCTGTCACGAGTCCGTGCTGATGATCAACATGAGCTCCAAGTGGACAGACTCGGTATGGAGAGAAGATGTGATAGACCCTCTCAGTCCCCCTTAAAGGGGGAGGATAATTACCCTCGCGAATGGAGGTGTTGGCGAATGGTATTGAGGACATATTCTGTTTTTAATAAAACTTCTTCATTGGTAAACCTTAGGATTTTATAGCCTTGTTGCTCTAACCAATTCTGACGAGTTAAATCTTGTTTTGTTTGTTCTTCTGTAAAATGATATCCTCCATCCAACTCTACAATAAGCATACTACTGCGAAAAAAGAGATTTAGAGGGTCTTGTTTCCGTACTTCTCGCAGGCCTCTTTGTAGGTATCGAGCGAGCCGATGTCGAAACGGAGGTTCTCGCCTGTACCGGCCATGGGCCATGCGTGAACGGTAGTAATGTCGCACATATAGTGGGCCAAGTTGCCGGGAGCATCGAATCCGCAACCATTTTCGATGGCATGCATGATCGTATCGATGTTCTCTTTCTTGTAAATATAGAATGGTGGTACAGCCCAAGTGCTCTTTGGTTCCTGTGGCTTCTCCTCCATATTCAATACTTTATTGTTCTCATCGAGGACTACGACTCCGGTACGCTGGAGCTTTTCACGTGACGGCTGCTCATGACACATTATACATGGTGTGCCCTTCTGCTTGAAGAAGTCAACGAAGCCCTGGAATGAAAAGAAGAGAAGATTGTCGGCTGCTACAACTAACATATCATCATTCACTCCTGCTTTCTCGATGGCATACTGAAGGTCTCTTACGGCTCCAAGTCGAGTGTCGTTGGTCGATGTGCCATCGTCGATAACAGTTATCTTCTTGGAAAAATGCTGCTCTTTGGCCCAATCTTCGAAGATTGATGCAAAACGATGATTTGTGATGATGATGTGCTCATCGATCTCGGGAATCTGGTCGATATCATCTAACATGCGTTCGAGGATGGACTTCTCTCCTATCTTGAGCAGTGGCTTTGGGAAGTTGGCAGTCAGCTCTCCCAGGCGGGTGGCGTAACCGGCGGCGATAACGATATTTTTCATTTATTTTTAACTCAAAATCAATTATGCGAGGGACTGCTTATACCAATCGAAGAGCTTCTGGACACCGTCTTCGATCTCGACTTTGTGAGTCCAGCCAAGAGAATGGAGTTTGGAGACATCGATGAGCTTGCGCATGGTACCATCGGGCTTGGTGGAATCGAACTGGACTTCGCCCTGGAAACCGACGGCCTGGACGATGAGCTGGGAGAGTTCGCGGATGGTGAGTTCTTTGCCTGTACCTACGTTGATGTGGCAGTTACGAATCTCACCAAGGGATGGGATGGCTCCACCTCGACCCGTGCTGTGGTTGCGATCGACTACACCGTCGGCCTTGTTGCCATAATGTACGCTGGAGTATTTCTCGAAGCCACAGACATCCTTGAAATCGACGTTCAAGAGAACGTGTACACTGGCGTCTGCCATGTCTTCGCTCCAAAGGAACTCACGCAATGGCTTGCCTGTACCCCACAAGGTCACCTTATTATTTTCAATACCATAGAAGGCTAAAACTGCTCTAATCGTTGATTCGTCGGAAGTCTCATCGATGATTACGCGGGTTGTAGCATTGTTTTGATCTTTTGTGGTTTTGTTAATTTGTTGAGCAATAGCCGCCGGGAGATTGGCTCCAACTGGACGGATCTGGAGATCCTTGCGAATCATATCCCAATTGCCGTCGTTGAGAAGCTTGGAGAGATAGATCTTGCGCATCATGGCTGGCATGACGTGCGAGTTCTCCAAGTGGAAGTTATCGTTCGGACCATAGAGGTTGGTCGGCATGACGGCGATGTAGTTAGTACCGTACTGCAGGTTGTAGCTCTCGCACATCTTGAGTCCGGCGATCTTGGCGATGGCGTATTCCTCGTTGGTGTATTCGAGTTCGCTAGTCAGCAGGCAGTCTTCCTTCATAGGCTGTGGTGCATTCTTCGGATAGATGCAGGTGGAACCGAGGAAGAGGAGCTTCTGTACTCCATGGGCATAAGCCTCGCTGATGACGTTGCACTGGATCTTCATGTTCATCATCATGAAGTCGGCACGATAGAGACTGTTGGCCATGATGCCACCTACGAAGGCAGCTGCCAGGACGACGGCATCAGGCTTTTCCTGATCGAAGAACTGCTTGACTGCAACCTGATCGGTCAGGTCTAACTCTTTGTGTGTACGGCCAACGAGGTTCTCATAACCACGGGCCTTAAGATTGTTCCAGATGGCGGAACCGACGAGACCATGATGACCTGCTACGTATATTTTGGCGGATGTGGATAGCATGATGATATGATGTTATGTTGTTTTGTTCTTTTGTTGTTTTGTTCTAAAAACGGAAGAAGTCGGTGATGATCTTGCCGATGGTCTTGCGGTTGTTGATGAAGGCTTCGAGGACCTTGGACGATTGATGATTAGCGATGGACGATTGACGATTTGCCAAAGGGAGAATGTCGTAGTCGGCAATGGCGGCAGGAATCAAACAGGAGGTGTCGGCTGGAAGAAGGATCTCGTCGCGTGTGGAACGGATCCTGATCTTGCAGTCGGAACCTAAATTCATCATTATTATAAATGAGTCGTACTTGATCATGTCACGATGCTTGGCCTCGGTAGCGTCGATCACTTTGACACTGAAGTAGGGGGTGTTGAGCAGTTCATCGACCAGAGCACTTGAGGTCTGCGTATTGCGATGCTCGCTCTTGTACTCGGAATAGACCGTATAGTCGATGGCCTGCGCTGCCAAAGTTGTATGCAACTGGCGTGGCTTGCCGTCAAGACCAGGACGATTGTAGTCGTAGATGCGATAGGTGACATCGCTGCTCTGCTGGATCTCGGCTAACTTGATGCCCCCACAGATGGCATGAACACGACCGGCTGGGAGGTAGAACACGTCGCCTCTCTGAACCGGATGCTTGGCCAACACTTCTGTTATAGTGCCATCTTCTACCCTCTTGGCATATTCATAGGAACTGATCGGACTTTTGAAGCCTGCATAGAGGTAGGAACCTGGCTGAGCATCGAGGATGTACCACATCTCGGACTTACCCATCTTGTTATGCTCGCGCTTGGCCATCTCGTCGTTTGGATGTACCTGGATGGAGAGGTCCTGATGAGCTTCGATGATCTTGGAAAGCAAGGGCAACTGGTTGTTGTACTTCTGTGCGACCTGCTTGCCAAGAATCTGCTCCGGCTGCCGACTGATAGCTTCGGTGAGACTACTGCCAGCCCAAACTCCGTTCTCAATCTGAGATTCGGAACCCGGTACTGCAGATACAGTCCAATCTTCGGTGCCCCATACCAACGTCTTGCGATTCTGCCGGAAGAGCATCGGATAAAGCATATCCGCCATTTACTTTACAATACCCTTTTCGAGGAACTCTGCAAGGTTCATCTTACGGACATCGGCAGCAGCATTGTCGGCTGCAACCTTGGCCATATCGTGCTTAACCATCAATTCGACAAGCTGTTCGAATGAGGTGGTCTGTGGATTCCAGCCGAGTTCGTTCTTTGCCTTGGTTGGGTCGCCCCAGAGATTAACAACGTCAGTTGGACGGTAGAAGTCTGGGGAAACGGCAACAACAACAGACCCCTCCTTAATCCTCCCCTGCTTAGGGGCGGAAACTACAATACCCTTTTCGTTGACGCCCTCGCCCTCCCAACGAAGTTCGATGCCTGCATGATGGAATGCCAAGGTAGCGAACTCGCGTACGGTGTGCTGTACACCGGTGGCGATGACGAAATCTTCTGGTTTGTCGTGCTGCAGGATGAGCCACATGCACTCAACGTAGTCCTTGGCATAGCCCCAGTCTCGCAATGAGTCAAGATTACCCAAGTAGAGGCAGTCCTGCTTGCCCTGGGCAATACGGGCTGCTGCCAAAGTGATCTTGCGGGTAACAAAGGTCTCGCCACGACGCTCTGACTCGTGGTTGAAGAGGATGCCTGAACAGCAGAACATATTGTAAGCCTCGCGATACTCCTTGATGATCCAGAAGCCATAGAGCTTGGCTACTGCATAAGGTGAATATGGGTGGAATGGAGTCTTCTCGTTCTGTGGAACCTCCTCGACCTTACCGTAAAGCTCGGAGGTTGAGGCCTGATAGATCTTACAGGTCTCCTCCAAGTGGTTGGTGCGTACGGCTTCGAGAATGCGAAGTACGCCTACGGCATCGACATCGGCTGTAAATTCCGGGGCATCGAAAGATACCTGTACGTGAGACTGGGCAGCAAGGTTGTAAATTTCGGTTGGCTGAACTTTACCTACCAACTTGACCAATGACATAGAGTCGCCCATATCGGCATAGTGCAAGTGGAAGTTTGGAGTACCTTCAAGATGAGCGATACGCTCACGGTAATCGACCGATGAACGGCGGATGATGCCGTGCACTTCGTAGCCCTTCGACAAAAGGAACTCGCTCAAATAACTACCATCTTGTCCGGTCACGCCGGTAATCAATGCAACTTTTCTTTCCATATAAGGTTTGAATTTAGTATTAATGAATAATAATTTTCTATTCTCATTAGCCCAAGGCGGTCGGGCAATAGCTTCGCTAGAGCCAGTCACACGATTGGTGCGACGGTTCCGCAATTTGGATCTATTGGCGATTTAACGATTGACGATTTGGCGATTTAACGATTATCGATTAACGATTGACGATTTATCGGTTATCGAACATCGGCTATCGAATATCGAATTATCGGACCCAATATATCCATGATGTAGTATTGGGTGCAAATTTATATTTATTTTAGTGGAAATGCAAATTTTTTTGACGAAAAATATGTTTTTTTGCCATTTTGGGGGATTTGAAGGGCCAAATTGTAGGCTGAATTGTAGTTTTTGAGGATTTTTGCTTGGAAAAACGAGAAAGAATACGTATCTTTGCGCACACATTTTTAATAGATAGTATATATATGGAAGAGTGGTCTTGGGGTACCATCATCATCGATGCCGTCGGCGTGATAGGCATTATTCTGTGGAGTTATGTCATCTTCTGCGTCTTCTACAAGCAGATTGTAGTGGATCGTATCTTGTCTCGTTCTAAAAACTGGTATGTGCTGGTCATCTTCTTCATGATCGCATTCCTCCCCTTCTCGATTGCTGCGATTGCCGACTTCAACGGCATGCAACCTTACGATATCCTTTACTACAACAACCTGTATGGTAACGGTGGTGACCTGGAGTCGAAGCTGACCTACCGTCAGGAGATCCAACGCAAGCTCTTGACCGAAGCCGAAGATCCAAGCCTGCTGGGTACGGTCTTCTTCCACTTCCGTGGCATCGGTGGTCAGTTTGCCGCTGGTACTCCCCGTGGTCGTGTGTGGGCCATCTGGATCGGTGTGATCGGTACGTTGCTCTTCTCTGGCCTCCTGATTCCGTCGGTCATGAACATCATCCGCAAACGAAGTGATGACTGGCTGTGGGGTGAGGCTCGATACAACATACAACGGTCGAAGTATGCCGTCATCTTAGGTGGTCACGATGCTACGCCTTCGCTGGTCCGACAACTGTTGGCCCGTAAGGAGAACCCGCTGAAATATGTCATTATCCAGACCACCAACAACGTGTTCAACTACCGTCTGGAGATGCAACGCGAATTGACAGAAGAGGAGGAGTGGCACACAATCCTGTACTGCGGTGGACGAAATACGATGACCGATATGCGACAACTCCACCTGGAACGTGCCTCGGAGATCTATCTGCTGGGCGAAAATGCCTGGCGTGAGGCAGAATCGGACCACGACTCGCTCAATATGCTCTGTCTGCGCAACATCGCTACGGTACTGAAAGACAAACAGCGCAAGGAACGCATGAAATGCTACATCATGTTCGACTTCCAATCGACCATGGCTTCGTTCCGCTATTCGGACCTGAGTGGTGTGGTTCGTGACCAGATTGAGTTCATCTCGCTCAACATCAACCAGCTCTGGGCGCAGAATGTGCTGGTGAAGCGCCAGAGCAAGAAGGAGGGAGAACTGAGCTACCTGCCTCTGGAGGGCAGCAACCAACTGATGCCAGACAGCGAGAAGTTCGTGCACCTGATTGTGGTGGGCATGAGCAAAACAGGTTTGGCACTGGCCGAAGAGGCTTGCCAGATCTGCCACTATCCGAACTATGACTCGAAGGGCAAACGTACCCGCTTTACCTTCATCGACCAAGGAGCTGACCGTGAGATGATCAACTTCATGGGCACACACCAGGAACTGTTCAAGGTGTCACGTTACCGCATGATGGATGCAAGCAATCCGGATTGCATGAACACGCCATGGACCGATCCGATGCGCGATGGCAAGTACAAGCATCTGGGCAATCACCGTGACAGCGATGATCCGGAACGCGATGCTTCGTTCATGGACTTCGAATGGGAGTTTGTGAAGGGACGTCTGGAAACTCCCGACATACAGCGTTATCTGATCTCTGCCAGCGAAGAGAAAGATGCCATCGTGACGGTTGCCATCTGTTTCGGCAATCCTCAGACGGCTATGGCTTCGGCTATCTACATGCCTCGTGAGGTGTTCCGCCATGCTATTCAGGTATTGGTTTACCAGACGCATTCGTCGGAGCTGGTGGCCAACCTTGCTGGTATCGGCAAATCTCCGGAAGAGGCTGCCACCATGCGATACAACAACATCCGTCCGTTTGGTATGAGTTCGGAGTGTTTTGCCAAGGACAGTGTGGTCGATTACCGTCTGGCCAAACTGGTGAATTATGTCTATAACGACATCGAAGATACTAAACTGGAACACATCAACGACATCGACAAGGAATCGGGCCTGACGTTGCAGGACTTCTACTGGCGTCGCTGCAAGGTGGCTGACCAGTGGTCGTCGAACTACAATGCGAACTCCATCCCTACGAAGCTGCGCTATCTGGGACTGGATCTGGAGACCTCGCCTATCGAGGAGATAGAACGCAGACTGAATGAACCGGGTATGATGGAGATGCTGGTACACGTTGAACACAACCGCTGGAACACAGAGAAGCTCCTGACCGGTTTCCGTCCACTCGAAGCCGCTGAGATGGCTGACTTCGACGATCTGCTGGCTCGCAATGCTGAGTACCAGGACATCAAGAAGCGCAAGAAGTTCTATCAGTTGGGTTGGGAGATGGCTCACATGAACATCATTTCGTTCAAGGATCTGGAGACCTACGATGCTCCTGCCATCCTCTATGATGAGATCCTTACCCGCGCACTGCCATACATCGTGCTACGCTGGCGTGAGTCTCTGAAGCACACGGCCTGAATCTCTTAGCCCTGATAGAGTTCGAGATATTGCCGGGCGACCTTTATATAGTCGTGATGACGACGGACGTAGGCGATGGACTGACGTTTCAGTTCAGAAATGCGTTCGGGGTGCAGAACGAGTTGCTCGAGCGAATCGTAAACGCTCTGGTAATTGGGCTGCACATTGACGATGGGACGTAACTCCGTTTCATGCAAGAGGGCGTAGTGTTCCTCTTCTCCTCCACCGACATTGATGATACCTTTCGACATGGCCAGAAGCGAATTCATGGCAGGTGTATAGCTGTACAATTGATCAAGAAGGAGATCGGAATCGTCCAACATCTGCTGATACTGCGCAAACGGAACTCCTTCGGCCACAACCAACTTCACCCGATCGGGATATTGGGACTGCAGATCCCGAGCTGCCTGCAACATCACATCTGTACCTTTGTACTCGGATCGTCCACGACTCAAACCTACAAAAAGAGTCAAAGGTCGGGACGCAGCGCCTTCGACATCGAATGACGACTGTGCAGACGAAGGCAACTGGAATGGGAAAGGAATGTAAGTGACCTTGTCGGCCAATCGCCCCTGTTCGGCATATTGATAGGTGACCAGATACTCATAGAGCCCCGCCACGATGCAATCGCAATCGAATGCGATGTGGCGATTCAGTGCCTCTTTCGCGGTTCCTACCCACACCTGTCGTTCGTGTTCGGCTGGGGCATCGTGTCGCACCTGTGCGCCAAAGTTGAAGTCACTGTACTGCATCGGACGAATATCGCTATTGACCTGAACCCAATAATAGTCCATACCCATGGCGCCCAATACCATTTTGCCATTGTTGCGACGCAGATACCCATACAACGGACGAAGAATCTCGGCTTTCAGTTCGACAAAGGCGGGATTGATGAGCTGAACGACATCGAATCCTCGCATCTGTGGCAAGGCTTTGAACAAACGCCACAGGAAACTCAACTTACCGAACAAGCCGGGACGGCGTTGCAGATCAATGTCTCGAGGATAGTCCTTCCACGAATCGCCATCGCTGGCTACCACAACCTCATGGCCCAAGGCTCGCAGGCCCTGTGCCAAGGTGGCATGCACGTTGCTGTATTCGCCAAGTAACAATATCTTCATCGCTCTGTACGGTTTCTTTTACTAACGATTTTGGTCCGCTTTTATTGCACACACACAATATAAATATACTTCGGACGTTTAAATATTGATATTCAACTTTCGCAAGTTTAACTTGCGAAAGTTGAGGGTAAATGGTAAAGGGTGAAGGGTATAGGCTTTACGGAAGCGTATGATATCTAATGAAAGCATCCCAACCTATTGTGACGGCCTTTACCTTTTAGCTTTTTGCCTTTAGCCTCAAGTTGAGTTTGCGAAACTTGAATCATAACATTTCACTTTTCAGTATGAAGCAGAAGATTTTTGGACTATTACTTGCCATGATGTGTGGAACAGCTACTGCAGAACAGTGGTTCTCCTACCCTACCGTAGAGTCCGTGAGTCGTGTTGCTGTGATGCACGACAAGGCATTCGTGGTGAGCGGAAACACCCTGTGTGTGGCCGATACAGCCAACATCACAAACTATACAGCCTTGTCGAAACTCAATGGACTGACCGGCATCAGTGTGTTCGATATCCGGTATTCGAAAAACACCGACCGACTGGCGGTTGTCTATACCGACGGTAACATCGACCTGCTGACCAGCGACGACAAAATCATTCCGATTCCGGATCTGGCCAACAATGTGGGGGCACAAAGCCATTACCCCACCCAGATTGCAGTGCGCAACGATTCTCTCTATGTGCAGACCAGCACCACGTTGCTGACCGTCGATATGAAAAAAGCGCTGATATGCCGTTCGACCAACCAACTCGTTGACCTGGCTCCGATCGATGATCCGGAGAGCCATTCCGATTCATTGGTCAAAACGCTGAATGGAAATCTGGACGAGAATCAAAACTGGGTAAAGACTGCCGCCAGCATGAAACTGATTGACGGACGACTGATTACCACCCAGTCAATGCACTTCTACTACGGAGTGCTGAGTGGCGATGGGCATATCAGTATCCTCAATCTGGAAGACAACACCTGGAGCCAGATCAACAGAGTAGATGTCGAGGACAAGGTGAAAGCTATGGTGCCCGAATACTACCGATTCCGAAATATCCTGTCGGTAGGCAAGGACGAAGCCAATCCTTCGCGTTATTACATCTCGTGCGACGGTACTGGCATCTACGAATTTACTGCCGATACCCTCTCAGACTATTTCTGTTCCAAGAATTGCCCACAAGGCATCACCCCCATTGTGGATCAATACAGTCGTGTCTCGGACGTACACGCCGATGCCGAAGGTAACCTTTGGGTTGTGTGCGCTGGCATCAACGAGACACAACTGCGTTGCCGTACGGCCTCTGGACAATGGTTCAAGACGCAAATTACGGGATTCACCAACAAAACTCCCGGCAACATCGAAATGAGAATGTCACGCCACGCCAACATGAACTTCATCTGGCTCGTCAGGAACTATAGCTGGGACGAATTCGGTGGGGCTGTCTATTATCGCAATGACACTGGTACATCGACCAAACAAGACCAATCGGTCTTCTTCTCGTCGCTGGTGGATCAGGATGGAAACGCAATCAATCCACAGTATCTGTATGACGCTGTCGAGGATCTGGACGGCAAGGTCTGGCTCCTGACCAGCATGGGGCCCTTCATTGTCGATAATCAGGTGGAATTCTTCAACTATGCATTGAACAAGACTTCGCCCAACATCGGAAAAGTGCGCAGAGTGAAGATTCCGCGTAACGATGGTTCGAACCTGGCTGACTATCTGCTGAACAACGTAGAAACCGTGTGTGGACTGGTCGATGCCGCAAACAACAAATGGATCGGTACATCGAACGATGGCATCTACCATCTCTCGTCCGACGGACTGATCCAATTGGAACATTTCACGACCGATAACTCTCCGCTTTTCTCGAACGCTATCCAATCGTTGGAATATGACGAAAACACAGGCCGGCTGTATATCGCTACGGCAGGTGGATTGTGCGTGTATCAGACCGATGCCATCAAAGGCGCTCCCGACAACAAACAGATCTACTGCTATCCGAATCCAGTTCGTCCGGGCTATTCGGGCAAGCTCTATATCTGCAATCTGCAGGACCAGAGCGACATTAGAATCACAGACACCACCGGTCATGTAATCTACCAGACCAAAACCTATGGTGGACAGACCTCGTGGGATCTTCGGAACAATGCCGGCGACCGCGTCAAGCCTGGCATCTACTACATCTATAGCATCGATGATGACGGTAAAGAGGGTGGCGTAACCAAGTGTCTGGTGCAGTAACGCACATCTCCCCTCTTACATCGTGCTCAAACCATAAGCCCGACTCACCTCATTGTATCGGCGGATGAGAGGCTTCGGATTCCGGCACTTAGGACTTTGGAATCGCTTGTACAGGATCGTACGGATAGCAGAGGCAATACTCTCATCCTTGCGATCCTTGTCGTTGTCGTACGCTTTGTTGTAGTATGGCAAGGCTGCCTCATAGAGCGGTACGGCTACGGAATAGATTTGATCGAACTGACGAGCCTCGACCAAGGCATTCTCTGCCTCGATGGCCCGGTTGAAATAGATACGTCCCATCGAGGAATAGCTGACCACCAGGGTTGAATCGATCGTGATGGCCGACATAAAGGCTGTGACTGCACCATCCACATCGCCTGCTTCGTCGAGCAACTGTCCTTTGAGTTCGTAGGTGCGCGCATTGTTCGGATTGAGAGCAATCACCTTGTCGATGATAGAGAGCGCCTGCGCGTGACGATTACGGCTCAGATATAGATTCAACAGGTTCTCCGGATACCAGGACTCTTGGGGCAGCAGATTGATGGCTTCGAGCAAGGAACGTTCGTAGCCAAGGGTGTCCTTGAGCAACAGATACTCCTTGCACAACTGCTGTCGGATTCGATTGGGCTCAATACCACTGAACTTAGCAGCTTCAAGTTCTTGAACTGCCAGTTCGTGGTCCTTCATCTGTACGGCTGCAACAGCGCAGGAATAGAGCAATCGCTGACGGATGGAATCGCTGCGGAACTTGTCGAAATCAACCTTGACCGCATAGTTCGAACGGGCATAGTCGAGCAGAATCTCACTGTCCATGGCTTCGAGCGCCATCTTGTAATAGTGATGCGCCTGCTTCCAATCTTTCTGTTTGGCATAGTAGCCGGCTGTAGCACGGAAACCCTGGGTACTGCGATAGAGGTCGTAGGCATTGCTTCGCATCTGCAGATAGGCTTTGGCGTTGGGCTGCTGGAAGGTGGTTCCCTTGGCAGGATGACGATACATCCGATAGGCTTGGCTGTAATAATTGAAGCCCGATGCCGTTGAGGCATAAATCACCTTTTCGTCCATCTTACCACCATTAGCCGGACGGTTGCGTTCGTTGTGAAAACACTGGTACTCGGTATGGGCTGCCTGCAGGATCACCTCCGGATTCTCTTTGCCAAGAGGATTCTGGAGGGCATGTTCAAGGTACTTTCGAGCCTCGGTAAAGTTCGGACGGGATTTATCGTTGGTGTTGAATCGGGCTTCGCGCAAATCACGTTTCAACGAATCCCTATAGGCTTTTTGTGCCTTAGGTGATAACGATGGGGCTGACACAGGATGGGACTCCAGTGCAATCTGGGGAACTGTCACTCCAATGCATAGCAATAATATGAATGTCCGAATCTTCTGAATCATAGATTGTGCTAATAAAAAAGCAGCCAAGAAAGACTAAGACGTTTTTCCTGGCTGCTGTATAGGGGTTAATTAAATTATTCGAAACCGTAAGCAGCGCTTACCTCTGCACGCTTGGCTGAAATCTCCTTGCCCTTGGCTGAAGAGGCACCTGCCTTGGCTACCATACGGCCATAAAGCATACGGAGAGCAACGGCAATGTTCTTGTCCTTACGCTCGGTATCGAAAGCATAAGCTGCCTCATAGTATGGAAGAGCCTTGTCGTAGAATGGCTGTGCCTGACGGTCGCCCTCGTCGAACTTCTTCTTGGTGTAGTACTCCTCCTCGACATTCTGTGCCTGGTTGTAGTAGTAACGGCCAAGGCTTGAGTTGACTGAAGCAGATGATGGATCGAGTGCAAGAGCCTTCTCGTAGTAGGTCAAAGCATCCTGTACATTGCCCTGCTGCTCGAGCAACAGACCCTTGGTGTTGACCAACTGTGCATTGTTTGGATCTGCCTCGATAGCCTTGTCAAGGAATGAGCTGGCTGAGTTCAAGTCGTTGCGACCAATATAGACATTGATCAAGTTGGTGATGTACCACTGCTCGTTTGGCAACTTTTGAACACCCTCCTTCAAGGTAGCCTCGAACTTAACGGTGTCATCCAATGCATAATAGTCCAATGCCAATGACTGAAGTACCTGATTCAACTGTGTCTCATCAGTGGTGTTGTCCTTGAGATAGATGAGCTCCTTGATTGCCTCGACAGTATCATTCAACATGTACTGTGCAACCGAGAAGCAGTTCAAGCTGAGGTTGTTGATGGTTGAGTCGGCTGAGTTTCGGTCAATCTCAAGTTTTACCAATGGATTGGCAGACTGGCTGGCAATAACAGGCTCCTGAGAAGCTGTCTTGGCAGTACGGAATGCAGCAAGACACTTGTCAAATTCCTTGGTCTGATAATATACATTACCAATCATCGAGAGCCCTGAAGTCTGACGATAGATCTCGAATGCACCCTGCTGTGCGGCTGCAATGATCTTGGCATTTGGCTTGGCTGCTGATTTGGCTGCCTCGTAGGCCTTCTTGTAGTAGTTGAAACCATTGCTGGCTGAAGCTGCATAGCCTGGGAAATCAGACTTCTGGGCAGCCTCCATGAAAGCACAACTCTCAACCTGACCAGCCAACAGATAGAAATCCGCATTGCCTTCGGCCAACGACATCTTGGCTGCGCTGGCAATAGCTTCGCGAGCTACAGCGACGTTTGGTGTCAAACCTTCGCCAGTCTGTGAGTTCTTCTTGGCAACCTTCATGTAACCATCAAACTCCTTTTGCAGTGCCTTCAGAGCTGCGGCCTCGGCCTTCAACTGCTCCTTGGTCTTCTCCTGAGCATTAGCATCGATACAGCATGCACCTACTAAAATCAGTGACAATGCTGAAAGAATAATCTTTTTCATTGTTTTTGTGTTTTTGGGTTATTGTGTTTCTTGTTTATTCATTAGACGGAGCCTCGCCCTCAAGGTTTAATCCCTCGTCTGAAGGAAGTGTATCCTCGGCAGCTTCGATGCCCTCCTCTTCACGCTCGCTGATCACACGGCAGACGCTGGCAATGGCATCGTTCTTCTTGGTGAGGTCGATGAGCTTGACACCTGATGCGGCACGGCCCATGACGCGCAAGCCCTGTCCTGCCTCCTGATCGTACTGACAATGCAGTCGGATAGCAATACCTGACTTGTTGATGATCATGAGATCGTCTTCGTCGTTGATGGTCATGAGTGCGATAACTGGACCGGTCTTCTCTGTGAGGTTCAAAGTCTTCACGCCCTTGCCACCACGCTTGGTGATACGATAGCCAGTGATGTAGCTACGTTTGCCGTAACCCTTCTCGCTGACTACGAGCACGGAGTTGTTGAGTGGGTTCTCGGCATCGCTCTCGACGTTATCGTTCTCTGTATCGTTAACGTTATCGTTCTCGGCCTCGTTGACATCGAACATGTTCTCGAGGGTCATCTCCTCGTTCTCATTTTCGTTTTCATTATCGTCATCTGTTCCAATTGGAGCACCAGGATAAGGCAATGCTACCATACCGACGATCTTGTCCAGACCATCGTCGTCGAGACGCATACCACGAACACCAGTTGCTACACGGCCCATCAGACGAACATTGGTCTCTGGGAAGGTAATGGCACGGCCATTGCGGTTGGCCAATACGATGTGCTGCTTGCCATCGGTCATGACTACGCTCACGACGCGATCGCCATCCTGGAGATTGATAGCGTTGATACCATTGGCACGTGGACGGCTATAGGCAGCCAACTTGGTCTTCTTGACAATACCACGCTCGGTAACGAACATGAGATAGTGGTTGTCGTTGAAGTCTGCATCGGCAAATGACTCGACCTTGAGGAAGGCGGTAACCTTGTTGCTGTCGTTGGTATTGAGCATATTCTGGATGGCACGGCCCTTCTGGTTCTTGGCGAACTCTGGGATATCGTAAACCTTCATCCAGAAGGCCTGGCCTTGCTCGGTGAAGAACATCAACCAGTTGTGGTTCTTGGCAGCATACATATACTCGATGAAATCGCTGTCGCGGGTACCTGCACCCTTCGAACCTACGCCACCACGAGCCTGAGCCTTGAAGTCAGACAACTTGGTGCGCTTGATGTAACCCATGTGGCTGATAGTGATGACCACATCGTCGTTAGGAATGAAATCTTCTGCATTGAGCTGTGCGCCACAATAGTCGATTTCGGTACGACGCTCGTCGCCATACTTCTCCTTGATCTCGATGAGTTCATCCTTGACAACCTTCATACAAAGAACGTCATCGGCCAAAATCTGGCGATAGTAGTCAATCAACTTCATCAGATCATCGTACTGCTGCTTCAACTCCTCGATGCGGAGACCGGTCAACTGACCAAGACGCATCTCGACAATAGCCTTCGACTGGATTTCGTCGATACCGAAGCGCTCTTCCAAACCACGCTGAGCATCGGCTGGAGTACGGCTGGCACGGATGATACGAACTACCTCATCGACATTGTCGCAGGCTATGATCAAGCCCTCGAGGATATGTGCCTTCTTCTCGGCCTCAGCCAAATCGAACTTGGTACGACGGATCACGACATTGTGACGATGATCGACGAAGTAGCGGACCAGATCCTTCAGGTTCAGAAGCTTTGGCATACCTAAGGCATTTGGAGCCTCAGGAATTGGAACGAGCGCAATGTTGTTGACGCTGAAATTGCTCTGCAACTCAGTCATCTTATAGAGCTTGTTCAGGATAATGTTGGCATTGGCATCCTTCTTGAGTTCGACAACAATACGCATACCCTGACGATCCGACTCATCGTTGGCGTTGGCAATGCCCTCAATCTTCTTGTCGTCGGCCAACTGGGCAATGTGCTTGATAAGCTCAGCCTTGTTGACACCATAAGGAATCTCGGTCACAACAATGTTGCAATGCTGACCTTCGGACTCAATCTCGGCCTTGGCACGAACCACGATACGGCCACGGCCGGTCTCGTATGCCTCCTTGACACCCTCGTAACCATAGATGATACCACCAGTTGGGAAGTCTGGGGCCTTGATATACTGCATGAGTCCATCGACATCAATTTCTGGATTGTCGATATAGGCACAGATACCATCGATACACTCCGAAAGGTTGTGGGTTGGCATATTGGTTGCCATACCGACTGCAATACCGTTGGCTCCATTGACCAACAAGGTTGGAATGCGGGTAGGCAATACTTTTGGCTCTTTGAGGGTGGCATCGAAGTTATCCATCATATCGACAGTATCCTTATCGATGTCACGAAGCATCTCTTCCGAAATCTTGCTCAAACGTGCCTCAGTATAACGCATTGCAGCTGGGCTATCACCATCGACCGAACCGAAGTTACCCTGTCCATCGACCTGCAAGTAACGAAGGTTCCATGGCTGTGCCATACGAGCCAAAGCTCCATAGACAGAACTATCGCCATGTGGGTGGTACTTACCGAGCACCTCACCTACGATACGGGCACACTTTTTGGTTGGCTTGTCGTAGGTATTGCCAATCTGTTCCATACCATAGAGCACACGACGGTGTACTGGCTTGAAGCCATCACGCACATCTGGCAAGGCACGGGCCACAATGACAGACATCGAATAGTCGATGTACGACTTGCGCATTTCTTGTTCAATGTTCACATTGATGATGCGATCATTGTTCTGAACGTTTTCTTCCATTATTATGTTTTAGTATATGTTTACTTTATGTGATTCTTTTGTCTTTGTGTGCAAAACAAAGAAATCTTGTATTTTACACGCGCAAATATACATATTTATATTAATATAGCCAAAGAAAAAGCCCAAAAACTTCGTTTTGGGCTCTATTTTTCTGCTTATTTATAACGGATGCGCTGTCCGATGCTCAATGTCTTGTTCTTGCGTATTCCATTGAGCTTACAGAGTCGCTCGACAGAGGTATTATACTTACGGGCTATGACACCTAACGTATCGCCCTTGCGTACGCGATGATAGGCGGCCTCTCCATCGCCTGCCAAGCCATCCTGTGCCAGCAGGGCACGTTTCTTGACGAAGAGGTAAAGACTCTGCTTCGGTTTTCCAGTGTTGACATCAATCAAGGTTGCAGGATCGAGAGCTATACCCATAAACCGGAACTCCAAATGAAGGTGAGGACCAGAACTTCTACCTGTATTTCCACCCAATCCAATGACTTGACCTGCCTTGACAGAATCTCCGGCTTGAACAATATGTTTAGACAAGTGGCCGTAAACTGTCTCCAAGCCGTTCGGATGACGCACCACATAATACATTCCATAACCCTTACGACGACCCTCATTCTTGCGAATACGGACACGGCCATCCCAAGCTGAGCGAATAGAATCTCCGATTTTCAAACGGAAGTCTGTACCCTTGTGCATGCGGCGACGACGCCATCCATAAGGAGATGTCTGCTTATGCTTCTCCAAATCCAAAGAATCAACATCCAATGGATGGACATACCCCTTGAAACTGATGTACTGAGAGTCTGGAATCACCCATCCTGTCTTGCCTCGCAAAGGATCGACATGTGCATCATCCCAATCGGCATAAGCATCAAGAGCGCCATAGAGGTCTTCCTCCTCATCAAGCACCTCCGAAGCATCTCCGTTGGTCAAAGAATCGGACACAATCTGGAAGGCGATGGCATTGTCTTGTTCCTTCATGCATTGCTGATGGCGCAATTTATGGATATCTACCTTGTGATCGGCAAACATCACAGCAGGCACCCAAGCAAGCATCATTAGGAGTATTTTTTTGTTCATTATGGTCTATTTTTGCAAAAATTCGGCGCAAAGTTAGTGATTTTTTCCTATAATTCCAAACAATTTGCATTTTTTTAGTATCTTTGCCCGGTTTTATGGGACGTTGCACCAAGGTACTACGTCGCCCACAATAACTACATTTTAACAAATAAACATATCACTGTCAATTATGAAGTCTTTTGATTACATCACACAAGGTACATGCTCGAAGATGATCCACGTTGAAATGGACGATAACAATATCATCGAGAAAGTTCAATTCATCGGCGGTTGTCACGGAAACACCCAAGGCATCTGCGCACTCGTCAAAGGCCAGTCAGCAAGCGACGTTATTGCTCGTGTGCGTGGCATCCAATGCGGAGCCAGACCTACCTCCTGCCCCGATCAGTTGAGCTACGCTTTGGAACAGTGCATGAAAAAGTGATTAGTGGAACAAAACAACAAAGCAACAAAGCAACAAAACAACAAAAGAACAAAAGAACAAAGCAACAAAACAACAAAACAACATAAGAACAAACAAAAAAGGCTCCCGTTTGGGAGCCTTTTTTGTTTAATCTGGGATAACAATATCGATGTTCATCCAGCCAGGAATGTGGTAGGTCGAACCAGACTGCATTCCCTTCATGAAGAGCTGGCTCTTCTCTGGATAAGCCTTCTTGTAAGCCTGGATCATCGAGTTGATCTCGGCAGCACGTGAAGGTTCAGCAGCCTTTGCTTTCTGAAGTTCTTCGACAGCAGCCATGAAACAGGTTGAACGTACGACTGCATCTTCGCTTGGGAATACGATCTCACCTGACTGACGATACATATCGGCAATGAAGATATATGGATCGGCCTGTGAACGATCGAGAGCAATACTCTGACGGCAGAGGTCACGACCCTTGGCGAAATTCTTCTTGTGCTTATAATATACATTGGCCTCGTAAACCATGATCTCAGCCTTATCTTCTGGCTGAACAGCGAATGAAAGTGCCTCTTCGAGATACTTGATGGCGCTGTCCCAATCCTGATTCTTCATAGCGAGCTGCGACATACCCTTGGCAGATGCCAATGATGGAGCCAATGCGTATGAGTATTCTGATACCTTGAAATAGAGATCAGTCTCCTTGCCAGCCTTGCTACGACCCAAAAGCTTCGATACGTTGTTCAAGAACTGTGCATCATCCTTCTTGCTCTCTACCTGTGGCTCGAACACCTCGACGAGAGTTGGAACATCGGCAGCACCTGAACTTGCAAAGTTACCGGTCAAAGCGACCTTCTGTGTCTTGATGAAGTCGATGAACGAACGACATGTGGTGGTATCCTTAGCAGCCTTGGCATTGTTGGCATCGGCAGCAAGTGCCTCCATGTCGGTATCCAAACGCTTGTACCAGTTGTCCAACGAGCCATCGATATACTCAGAACCCTTCATGTAGTTGGCAATGTAGTCAGACTTGAAGGCAGCGTCCTTCTTGTACTTCTTCTGCGAGACATTCACCCACTGAACGAGTACCTTGGCATCAGCCTCATCCTTCAATGCCTCTACACTTGAGCCCAACCAGAGGTAAGCAGTATCGAGATCAGCTGCACCACCATTGTACTGGAGATAGTAGATTGCCTTGTTTCCAAGAATCTTGGCTGCTGGAGTCTTAGTATCTTCGCCAAAGAACTTGATACGGTTATCCATCATTCCCATCAGCTGCTCAACCAAAGCCTTACGGGTTTCAACGTCTTTTGCCTTGATAGCGGCATTGACCTTCTGGATCATGATCTTCTCGCCCATGATGTAGAGGTCCTTGTTGTAATCTGGAGCTGCCTCATAGAGTGGAAGCCAGAATTCGTAAGCTTCGTTCCAACTCTTCTGCTTGGCATACTCGTAGTACAAAGAATTGTTCTCAAGGCAGGTATTGCCATTCGAGCACTGTTTTTCGTCATTTGGATTTGGTGTCTGTGCCATCATGTTGGATGCACTCAGCGCTAAGGCCGCTCCAAAGAGGAACTTGACAGATGTTTTCATAGATGTAAAATATTTTTAAAGTTAATATTGTGCGTTTGTTTGTATCCGGATCAATGCAGTATCACCTGCATCTATCCTTAAGACATGCGCAACCCCTCTGGGTTTAAATTAGCGCAAGCGACTACGGTAGAACATCATCTCGTTGAAGGTGATGCCAACAGAGATATGCAGGTAATTCTCGGACAAAGACGAGTTATCACCTGGCTTCAGATGCGTATAAGACAAAGCGACATTGAACGAGCTGCGTTTGCCAGCTGGAATGCCTATACCACAGGTGGCTGTCAATTCCTTCTGATCGCCAAAGGTCTTGACATAAGAATCCTTGACAGATACTCCAGCGCGATAGGTACAGATCTGCGAGAAGTTCTGAGCATAGATTTTCGGGCGATACTCAACGCCGGCAGAAATACGACTGATGTTCTGGTACAGATTATCGGCCTTCTTCATATTTGCATCGAGACCAGCCACATTCGACCAGCTCTCGAACGCATATTCGCCCGTGACAGTCAACTTTCGGTCGATATGATAGCTGACACCAGCACCGAACTTCATCGGTGCCGAAAGACTGATACGATTGGTGACATCTTCACCGACTGAATCGGTACCGCTATATTTGATGACCTTCGAATCACAACCGATGTGGGTGCGTGGCGAAAAGGTTGCTCCTACAGTCACATGACGACCTGGCGTAATCTGCTGCGTGTATTGGGCTCCCAACAGCAAGTCCCAGCCCATGCACGAATAGTTGCGCGAAACATAGGTGCTACTGCTCTGACCACTGACAACAGACATATAGCCAGCATGATCAACAGTTCCACAGATGTAACCTGCCGAAGCTCCCAAATTCAATTGGGTGGTACGTGTCTTGATCGGATTCCAGCCCATCGACAACTGAAAGTGCTGCAGACCACCATTGCCTGAATAAGTATTGGAGTAAACCAATGTATCGTTCTTGATCAAGGCATTGTCGATAGGTGTCTCCAACTTATTGCCATACTCATAACCTACCATCGAATAGGGAGTATAGGCAAATGAACCTGCAAAACGATTCCAAAGTGGGAAATGGAAAGACATGTAACTGAAACCTGCATTCCAATCCGACTCCCGAGCATCATTCTCTTTCATCGTAAACCATTCGGCATCCAATGCAACATCAAACAGCATGGTCAATGTATCGATGGCGGTCAACGAAGCTGGATTGTACAGGTTCGTGTACTGATTGGTACGCAAAGCAATGCCCACATCACCCATAGCTCGGGTGGAGGCATTTCCGACGGTACCTAACTTACCAAAACCATAACGAGTATAAGGGGAAGAGGTAAGGTTGCTCGGATTGCTATTCTGCGCAACAGCTACAGTCGAGACTGCAGCCATTGCGAAGATCAGAAAGGACAAAACGAGGTTCTTTTTTATCATCATTTTGTATTTATCGTGCAATTAGAACGCGCAAAATTACGCATTTTGGACGAGTTATCCAAACTTTTTAATAAATTTTAACGCGATAGGGATAATTTAGCCCCAATTACTCCCATTCAATGGTTGACGGCGGTTTTGATGAGATGTCATAGCATACTCGATTAACCCCTTTCACCTTGTTGATGATGTCGTTGGAAACCTTGGCCATGAAGTCGTAGGGCAAGTGTGCCCAATCGGCAGTCATAGCATCGCTCGATGTTACAGCACGGAGAGCAACAGGGTTCTCATAGGTTCGTTCATCGCCCATGACACCCACACTGCGAACTTCCGACAACAGGATGGCTCCTGCCTGCCAGATCTGATCGTAGAGGCTTACCTCAATCTCTCCATTCTCCATATTGGCTGGCACACCAGCTGCCAATACACGACGAGCCTCTTCGCCCGAAAGCTTTACCTTATATTCACGCAAGCCACGGATATAGATGTCGTCGGCATCCTGAAGAATACGAACCTTCTCGCGAGTGATATCGCCCAAGATACGTACAGCCAAGCCTGGGCCAGGGAATGGATGACGGGTGATGAGATGCTCCGGCATACCCATCGAACGACCTACACGACGCACCTCATCCTTAAAGAGCCACTTCAATGGCTCACACAGGCTCAAGTGCATCTCCTCTGGCAGACCACCTACATTGTGGTGCGACTTGATGACCTTGCCAGTGATATTGAGCGACTCGATACGGTCAGGATAGATGGTACCCTGCGCCAGCCACTTGACTTCGCCCTCATTGCCACCCTTAGACTCGGCAATAATACGTTTTGCCTCGGCATCGAACACCTCAACAAAGTCACGGCCGATAATCTTACGCTTCTTCTCCGGCTCCTTGACACCTGCCAGGTCTCCGAGGAACTTCTCCGATGCATCGACGCCAATCACGTTGAGACCAAGACATTCATAGTCCTTCATCACATCGACGAACTCATTCTTACGCAACATGCCGTGATCGACAAAGATACAGGTCAGCTGCTTGCCGATAGCCTTGTTGAGCAATACTGCAGCAACCGATGAATCGACGCCACCCGACAAACCCAGGATGACACGATCATTACCGACCTGCTCCTTGAGCTCCTTGACGGTCATTTCGACAAATGCATCTGCACTCCAGTCCTGACGGCTTCCACACACATCAACCACAAAGTTCTTGAGCAACAAAGTACCCTGCAGCGAATGGAACACCTCTGGGTGGAACTGTGTACCAAAGATCGGCTTACCATTCAAGTCTGGATTCTGTGCCGGATCCAAATAGTAGGCTGCATTCTGTACGGTTTCGGTCGATGCTACAACATGGGCTCCTTCCGGAATACGGGTAATGGAGTCACCATGGCTCATCCAAACCTGTGAATTAGGTTCGAAGCCCTTGAACAATGGACAAGCGGTATCGACCATCTGCAAATTCTGACGGCCATATTCGCGAGTACCAGCACTCTCTACTTTTCCACCGTAGATATGGCTCATATACTGAGCGCCATAGCAGATACCAAGTATTGGCAGGCGTCCACGGATCTTCGAGAGATCGACATGGAATGCGTCGTCAGCATACACGCTGAGTGGGGAACCCGACAGGATCACACCAATAACCGACGGATCATCGTGCGGAAACTTGTTGTAAGGCAGAATCTCACAGAAGGTATCGAGTTCACGTACACGACGGCCAATGAGCTGTGTAGTCTGCGAACCGAAATCGAGGATGATGATTTTCTGTTGCATAATTAATAATTATATATGTTGATTTGTTCTTTTGTTGTTTTGTTCTTTCGTTGTTTTGTTCTTTTGTTGTCACTTAACCGTAAAATCCACTTTTTACGATTATCGTTAAACTTTTAATTTTTAACTTTTAATTTATAATTTTTAATTTTTTACTTCTCACTCCTGCGCCTTCTTCAGCACAGAATAGGCTTGTGCAAGACCTAACTCGCCCGCTTTCGACAAATCGGCGATACCTGCCTTGGTCTTGCCTATGCGAAGCAGTATGAGTCCACGATTGTAGTAAGCCTCGGCAAAATTCGGATAAACCTGAATGGCCTTATTCAAATCCTCCAAGGCGACATCGAAGTTATTCAACTTGGCCGAGATAAATGCGCGATTATAGTAGGCATACACAAACTGCGGATCCAGTTCAATCACCTTGTCCAGATCGCGCATGGCCAATTCGCATTCCACCTGACGGACACGAGCCTGACGCTCTGATTCCAAACGGGCACGTTCCTGTGCCGTCATCGTACCTTGGTTGATACGGATAATGCCATTGCCCTGCACTGTGGCTGCCTGTTGGCTACCTACAGCCATCAATGCAGCATCTTTCAGGTCTTCTCCTCCTTCGCTGTTACGAACGCCAGCCAAACCTGCCTTTTCATCGACCTCCAACTGACGGAAACGCAAGACGGCGCGATTGAAATATGCCAAGATGAAATTATCTTTGCGCAGGAGCACTTCGTTCAGGTCGTTGATTGCACTCTGATAATCCTGCACCAGCATAAAATCTAAACTGCGTCCGAAGAATGAGATCAGATTGCCTCCGTTCAGGCCTATGAATCGACTATAGTCATCGATACTGCTGAAATGCGCACGGGCCTGTGGCTGCGTCAGCATCGGCTCCTGACAAACACACTTCAGACGTCGGCTCAACAGTCCGGCTCGATTGAAGTCACTCAAATTCTTTTCAAAGAAGATCAGCTGGCGAGTCTCATCCATCTTCTCGTAGTAGGAAAGAACAAACAATGGCTGCATCTCGACACCCGCATTCTTATCCTGGACACGTCCTCGAAGTTCACTGCTGTATCGCTGACTCTCATCACCCACTCGACTTGCCATCAGACGGTTGAACTTGCGGATGTTCTTCTCGCTCTCTTTTCTCGTCTTTTCATCGTCGGTCAACTCTGCATCATCGCTATCATCAAAGTTAGCGTTAAGGTCAGGGTTATCGTTAGGGTTAAGGTTAGGGTTAAGGTTAGCTCTCTTAACCTTCTCCTCATGCTCTGCTTTGACCTTATTCTGCACAGCAAAAGCCAACTTGTAGTCTTCGTCACTCTGCTTGTTCTGCCCTAATTTCCTGCGGGCTTCACTTCGGGCATATAGCACAGGGAAATAGTTCGGATGTTGCTCATAGACCATGGTATAGTCTTCGATGGCCCCCTCCAATTCACCGACTTCATCGCGCAAGATGGCACGATTATAGACCGCAAATGTATTGTCCGGCTCTTGAGCAATGACAGCCGTAAAATCATCAATGGCGCGATTACGGTCACCAACCTGCGCACGGAGCAATCCTCGATTGTAATGTCCAACCGTGCTGTTCGGATCCAGTTCCAGCGCCTGATCATAGTCCGATATCGCATCGTTGTAATGATCCTGACTATACTTGATCAGAGCTCTGTTTATGTAGAATGTTGGCTGTTCCGGATCAAGCTTGATGGCCATATTCATGTCCGACAAAGCTTCATCATGTCTCTCCTGCTGCTCGAACAACATGCTGCGCAAAGCAAACGCGTAGGAAGAACTCTTGTCCAACTTGATTGCCTTGTTCAACAAATCCAAAGCAGCAATGCTATCACCCAATTCCATCTTCAACTGCGCACGGTTCAAATAGGCAGTTGGCTCATTCGGACAAAGATCGGCAAAGTGTTGGAAACAGCTATCGGCCTTCTCGTATTCCTTCTTCAAGGCATAGGTCACAGCCAAAGCGCGCAAAAATGTACGGTTCTCCGGTTGCTCCTTCAATCCAGATTCGAAATCCTGGATAGCGGCATCATACTCTCGCATATTCTGCAAGGCAATACCTCTCACCTGATAAGCCGTTGTAATGAATGGATTGCGCTCAAGGCATGCAGTAGCATCCTGAGCGGCACCCATATAATCGTCGAGATAAATCTTGGCTATGCTCCTATACAGATAGGGTTCCGGCAAGTATGGCTTAACGCCTATCACTTCGTTGAAGTATTGAATCGAAAGGACATAGTCTTCGAAATAAAGCGCATTTCGTCCAATGGATAGTACACGGTCTGTATTGATCTGCGAGTAAGCACAGGTCAGCATAAACCAGCAACCTATCAGAAATGTCGAAATACGCCTCATTCTATCTTATTTTTCGGGCGCAAAGATAGTGAAATTTGGGCAAATACACAAAATTAGGCTCCAAAAGTTTGCATCTTTTCGCAACTTTTGCTACATTTGCACCGAAATACAATACTTTTTCACATAATGCAACACAAATTTTCAACTTGGAGCTGGATACTGACGGCCAACTTCAGTGAAGGATTACCTTATACCATTATCAACGTCATGCTGGTGGCCCTTTTGGCCGATATGGGATGCAGTAACGGACTCTCGGCTCTGATACCTTCCCTACTGGCGCTTCCCTGGATGTGGAAGTTCCTCTGGGCACCGTTCATCGACACGTTTGGAACCAAAAGACAATGGATGTTGTGGATGCAAGGAATCATGGCTCTTGTATTCGTTGCCGTAGCTGCTTCATTGCATACCAGTTACTGGCTGAGCATCATCATTGCCGGAAGTGCTTTGGCGGCGTTGGCATCGGCCTCATACGACGTAGCTTGCGATGGCTATTATATGCTTGCTCTCAACAAGCAGGAACAGGCCTTCTTTGTTGGCATTCGCAGCACCGCCTACCGATTGGGCATGCTTTTCGCTTCGGGTTTTCTGATTGTATTGGCCAAAGAGGGCACCATTTCCGACTGGACATTGACATTCTGCATCTCGGCAAGCGTGGTATTATTGTTGCTGCTCGCGCACAGCTGGCTGCTTCCGAAGGTTGAATCCATCGACACGAAGCAGCACTCCAACAACAGTAAAGGGGACAAACGCACCCTGCTTGAGACGGTCAAATCATTCTATTCTCTGCATGCCGGCAAGGACCTCGCCTTTATGCTCTGCTTCATTCTCTGTTACCGTTTGGGTGAGGCTTTTCTAAGCAAAGTCACAATCCTATTCCTCAAGGATTCGGTCGATAATGGCGGATTAGGCTTGAACAACGAACAATATGGCTATATCTACGGCACATTCGGCACATTAGCCTTGGTGATTGGTGGTATCTTGGGAGGCATCTGCATCAGCCGATGGGGATTGCGACGTTGCCTCATTCCTATGGTTCTGGCCCTCGACCTTCCAGATTTGTTCTACGTATGGTTAGCCTCCTGCTCCCAGCAAGCCACACTCAATTCACTACTGGTTACCTCGGCTGTGAGCATCGAACAATTTGGCTATGGATTCGGCTTTACAGCCTTTACGGTCTATCTGTTGGAATGCGCCAAAGGACCTTACCAGACTGCTCATTATGCATTCCTGACGGCTCTTATGGCGTTTGGGCTCATGATTCCTTCTACTCTATCCGGCTACGTACAGGAGGCAATGCAAAGCTATACCAGTTACTTCATTATGGCCTGTATTCTTACCATCCCAGGCATCTTGCTAAGCGTATGGTATGTAGTACACAAACATTGACAACACACTCTACGAAATTGGTTGCCACGTAAAACAACAAAGCCCGGGAATTACCCGGGCTTTAATCAATTATGAATGGTAGGGATTAGTCACCTATATCTTTATAAAACTCTAAAGGATCGGCAAGCATTACTTGCCGTTGACGGCGAAAAAAACCGGATTCGAGAAATTAGAGTTCATTTTGAAAGAGTCATTGAGATAGAACTCAACAAACACATCTTCATCCTCCTGCCAGAGAATCTTGTAGGTCTGGTTGGCAGTATTACCACCACTGCAGTTCACCATGTGAGCCAACTGTTCGCAACGGAGCTTGTAGTTTGCAACCTTGTTGCTTGACTCGTTGATCTGACGAAGTGACTTGTAAGCAAATACATTGGCTGCAAGGCTTACTGGGTGACGCTCGAGAGCCTTTTCGCAGATTGCAAGACACTCTTCGTATTTACCCTCGTCGTAGAGAGACTGTGCAGCATTGTTCTCAGCCCAAAGTGGAGTGCAACCACGCTTGGTAGTAGCATGACCAAAGTAGATGATGCTCAACTCCTCCAATGTCAAATCAGGATCACCAGACTTGAAACGGTCTGTAAGCTCTGCAATGGCTTTAGGATTCTTCTTGGCAAAAGCCTCAATGGCATCGAAGTTTACATCAACGGTCTCATGCTCATAACGAAGCTTCTTTGCATTCTGTGTATAGCGAGCATTGCCTGATGCCTCAAGGATATTGCACATCTCATGCATTCTCTCGATATCGAGGTGTGAAGCATAGAGGTTAGCCATCTTGTTGACGAAAGCCAAATCAGTCACATAGTCACTGACAATCGAAGAATAGATGGTATATGCATCGTTCTCCTTCTTATTCTCATAGAGATAATCAGCCATGAACATCTTGAAAGAGCTCTCCTGTGGATAAGAAGCGACAAGCTTGTTGATCAATGCAACTGCATAGCCATTCTGTCCACGCTGAATCAAAGTCGAGATACGATCTGTGACCTGTCTGAAAGACTTCATACCGTCCACACCCAAGAGATTGCCCTCTGAGTCCAACCAGTTGTTGCTGTTCTTCTTCGAAACTTCAATAAGCTGATTGGCTGTAGTGAAGACAGCTTCATAGTTTTTCTTCTCGAGCATCGCATCCATCTTACCAAAGTAGAGGTCCAGACGGTTTGGATTCTCTGAGATAATCTGATCGAGGTTGTTGATACCACGATAGAAAGTACTGTCGCATGATGAGTCCAATGCCAATGCGCTTGCAGCAGCTGGTTCATTTGCGAAACCGAGAGTTGGCATGAGTGCCAACATGGCGGTCATTACGAAAATAAGGTTACGTCCCATAATTGTGTTAAATTTTTTTTAAGTAGTGGTGTTTAATATAAAGATTGCCCTCAAGTATTTTGAGTACCTTAAACTAACCTATATATTAAATGCCTCAATAATTATTTGTTATGTTACCCAAAATGTGCTGCAAATATAGGGGGAATATTTTATTCCACCAAATCTTTTTGACAAAAAATGTGCATTTCGTATAATATTTGACAAAAAAGTATATAAAATTGCTATTTAAAGACATCTAAATTGCAAAAATCGTCAAAATTGACATCCTTGAAACTGTCAAGTACAAGGTTACACTTGTCGGCGATTACTTCACGAGGATTATAAGAGGCGATACCCACCGTAAAGATACCGGCCGACATACCGGCTTGAAGACCAGAGAAGGCGTCTTCGAAAACGATACATTCGTCCTTCTGCATACCAAACACCTCTGCTGCTTTGAGATAACAATCCGGATTTGGTTTCGAAGCACTGAAGTCTTCTGCAGTCAGGATACGATCGAACAAGGCAATCAACTCCGGGTTCTTGCGACGCACATGCTGCATCTTTTTCTGATCAGAACTGGTCACGATAGCACATTTGATACCATGCTCCTTCAGGTCCTCAACAAACGCCTTCGCACCAGGGAAGAAATCGTAGTTCATCTGCGATTCATACTGATCCAAACGCTCACAGACCTGGCGTTGTACCTCTGGATCGGGAAAGAATCGTTCGAGAATACGTTTCAATGTATTTCCTTTGATTACATTCTCCAGATTGGGCACATCCGGCCGATACTCCACTCCCACCTGATGCCAGATGATTGAATACTGGTTTTCGGTATCAATGAGCGTACCATCAAGATCAAACAAAGCTGCCTTAAAGTTCTTTATATCCATAATAACGTTTACGTTGTTACTGTCTTTTGTTGTTTTGTTCATTTATTGTGGGTGCAAAGATACTCATTTTTTCACAACTATACAATTTTTGTTCCCATTAATTTGGTTTTGCTCCAATAAATCACTATCTTTGCACAACAAACAAATTAAGAATGATATGATCAATATCAACACGCAACGTCTGCTCCACATCCTGAAGGTCACTCCTGCAAGCCAGAACATCCTGCTGGTGGGCAAACATGGCATCGGAAAGTCCGAAATCCTGACACATTTCTTCGAACAACAAGGACAGAAAGTGGTTACTCTCTTCTTGGGACAGATGGCTGATCCGGGAGACCTGATCGGATTGCCGGTATCGACGCTATCCGACATGTGCAACCAGCCCAATTCACGCACACAGTTCATTCCTCCCTTTTGGTGGCCGGAGGACAATACTCCAATCGTACTCTTCCTCGATGAATTGAATCGTGCCCGTCCGGAATTGCTTCAAACAGTCATGGATCTGGTATTGAACCGTACTTTGGCAGGCAAACAACTACCAGATGGAAGCCGTGTGATTGCAGCCGTCAACGATGGTGATGAATATCAGCTCACACATCTTGATCCCGCTTTGGTCTCCCGTTTTAATATCTATCAGTTTTGTCCAACGGTACAGGAGTGGCTGCAATGGGCAGAAAAAGAGGAGGTGGATCCTCGCGTCATTCGATTCCTCTCGCTCGAAGGACATTGGCTGGATGGTGTCGAGGGACAACCCGGCATCGATACCGGTTTGGAGAAGACTCCAGATCGTCGAGCCTGGAAACGTGTATCAGATGGCATCAAACCTCTGTCGGACTTGACCGAAGAGGATCTGGATTGGCTGGCTGGCATCATCGGAGCTCAAGCAGCCTCTCGATTCATGGGAAGTCTCAGCGGACACGCCATACTGACAGGTGCCGAAGTCTTGCAGCATTTTGACGAATGTGAACCCAAACTCCGCAAGTATCTGCTTCACCAGTTGGCTATGGTCAATGAATCGATCTTCCGTCATCTCGATGTGGCTGGTACCGATGCTCCACTCGCGTACGCGCGTAATTTAAATAAGTATTACGAGTTGTTGGAAGAGATGGAATCGAACGAAGCCATCGCCCATCTGGCCAATCTGCTCGAAAGTGGCAGCTACCCTCAAGCCACACTTTTCCTGGCTGAGCAAACACCAGAAATTACAAGCAAACTGTTCTCATTCATCGCCAACCTTTGAACCTTCTTCAAGAAATAGCCCAGAATTGGTTCCTCGAAGAACCTGCCTTCTACTCGTTGTACTGCATGCAGAAACTACAGGCCAACGAGCGGATGGATTGTGTTGTGCGCGTTGGCGAAGGCAGAATTGAATACAATCCTCTGGAACTGGCCCACAAGAACTACAAGGAGGCAGAACTCTTGCTCCGTATCGAGATGATCCGTCTTTTCCTCAAACACCCTTATGAACGCAGACCGGAAGGATGCTGTGGCGAAGCGATTGCTTTAGGCTCTGATTGCACCATCGCCGATGGCTATTGCCTGCTCAAGGAGGCGGGAGCGCTCAAAGGTCCGGGTGCCTACCATCTTCCCATCGGACAATGTTACGAATGGTATTGCAAGCAGATCCAGAACGATAACGATAACCCCGAAGGGGACGCGAAACGAAGCTTGAGCAACCCTAACGCTAACGAAGCAACAAAAGAACAAAACAACAAAAGAACAAAACAACAAAACAACGCACTCAGCGCCCTCTGGCATGACGATACCTTGCGTCAGGCCCAGATCAACGAACTGATAGAAAGAACGACGGATTGGGGCACACTTTCGGGCGACATTGTCGAACAGATCAAAGCCTCGACCCAAGCAAGGCTGAACTCCAGCATGGTGTTTCAAGGATTCAAAAGCAATATGCTCTCCGTGCATCGACACTTGACCCGCATGCGTCCGAACCGACGCACAGGATTCCTGCAGATGGGTAGCCGACGCGAGATTCAGGCTTGTGTCTTGGTGGCGATCGACTGTTCTGCCAGTATCGATGACCAGACTCTCACCCGGTTCTTCTCGCTCCTGAATCGACTCTTTCGCGACGGAGACATTGCCTTGCATCTCTTGCAGTTCGACAGCCAGATTCATTCGGTCGAAGCAATGGACAAGATCCGCCCTATCGTCAACGTTACCGGACGAGGTGGAACAGATTTCCAGCCTGCCATCGACTATTTTATGTCCAACACTCGCACCTACGACGGACTTATCATCCTAACCGATGGAGAAGCTCCTCCCCCAACCCTCCCTCTTAAGCATGCTCCTCTCCTCTGGGTTTGTTCCACCGAAGAGGCCTACAGACAGCACCACTCCTGGATGGAAAAATCTGGACGCTGTTGCTTCCAATAATCCAACAACAGGATTCTTACTCAAAAGTTTTTGAGCTCGTTCCGAACGTCTCGATTTCAACTCAAAAGTTTTTGAGCTCGTTCCGAACGATTAGATTCCTACTCAAAAGTTTTTGAGCTCGAATCGAACGACTCGATTTCAACTCAAAAGTTTTTGTGCTCGTTTCGAACGACTCGATTTCAACTCAAAAGTTTTTGAGCTCGTTCCGAACGTCTCGATTTCTACTCAAAAGTTACTATGTTTGCAGCCGCAAACCAAGTGAAAAGAAGCAATAAAACGGTAGAATTGCGCTCTCGGGGGCTGTCTGCCCCCTGCCGCTAAGGCACCCCCTGAGTGTTTTTCATAGTTTTTCACCCAAAAAT
>JAZRXX010000047.1:0-15849 GCA_045600485.1 Bacteroidales bacterium | reverse complement strand
ATGAACATCAATTCCTATATAAATTGTTTGTCCTTTGAATGAAATTTTGTTTCTTTGCATCTCGGTACGGTTTTAATTGTTTATATTTTTGAGTTTTGGTTTTACAAAAATACATTCCAATTATTATCGTACCAAATTTTTGGGTGAAAAACTATGAAAAACACTCAGGGGGTGCCTTAGCGGCAGGGGGCAGACAGCCCCCGAGAGCGCCATTCTACTGTTTTATTGCTTCTTTTCACTTGGTTTGCGGCTGCAAACATAGTAACTTTTGAGTAGGAATCCCGCCGAGATGCGAAACGGCTATGCCTACGAAAACAAAAGCTACTCCCTATGGTAAAGTACGAATCTGCTATTGGGAAAGGTACTCCACGTTAGTAAAAATGGAAAACAACGGTTGGGAAAGCAACTCCACGTTAGTGAAAATGGAAAACAACGGTTAGGAAACGAACTCCACGTTAGTGAAAATGGAAAACAACGGTTGGGAAAGGTACTCCACGTTAGTGAAAATGGAAAACAACGGTTGGGAAAGGTACTCCACATTAGTAAAAATGGAAAACAACGGTTGGGAAAGGTACACCACGTTAGTAAAAATGGAAAACAACGGTTGGGAAACGAACTCCACGTTAGTGAAAATGGAAAACAACGGTTGGGAAACGAACTCCACGTTAGTAAAAATGGAAAACAACGGTTTGGAAAGCAACTCCACGTTAGTGAAAATGGAAAACAACGGTTGGGAAAGGTACACCACGTTAGTAAAAATGGAAAACAAAGGTTTGGAAAGCAACTTCACGTTAGTAAAAATGGAAAACAACGGTTCGAAAAGCAACTTCACATTAGTGAATATAATATTTCTAAGGCTCGCAGAGTGTAAAAAGTGTAATGGAGGTTTAAAAACACTTCTTTACACTCACTTAAACTCTGCGAGGGATATTAGAGGAGAATAGAGAGTTTTTTATTTGCACTCGTCGAAACGCTACACTCGTCGGAAACGAGGTCTCGCTATAGAGAAATCAACGGTTTTGTGTTTCCCAACGCTTGGTGGCATCGCAGGTGATGGTAGTAACCTGATTGCCAATCTGGAGACGGAAGTCTCCGGCTTCAAGAATCCATCGCCCATTGTAATCAACGTATGCAAGATCGTCGGCAGGCAGGGAGAATGAGACAGTCTGGCTCTCGCCCGGTTGGAGTTCAATCTTGGAGAACTCGCGCAGACGACGAATATCAGGAGTTGAGGTTGCAACCAAATCCGAAGAGAAGAGGAGGACGGCTTCCTTGCCAGAACGGGCTCCGGTATTCTTGACATCGACCGAGATGTTCAACATATCGCCACTCTTGAAGTGTGTTGCCGAACAGGTCAGGTTGCTATATTCGAAGGTGGTATAGCTCAAACCGAAACCGAAAGGCCATTGGACATCGACCACGGCATTGTAGTCGTAGGCTCCCTCCATGGTTGCAGTCTCCTGACAAGGTTTGTAGTCGTAGGTGATGAGCGAGTGTGGCTCTTTGGGGTAGGTGATTGGCAGACGGCCCGAGAAGTTGGCATCTCCAGCAAGAAGTTCGGCCAATGCATCACCTCCATAGTTGCCAGGCACAAGCATGCAGACCACAGCCTGGGCCAATGGCTCGATGTCTGCTACCAGACGTGGACGACCTTCGCCCAATACCAGAATGACTGGCTTGCCGGTTTTAGCCAACGCTTTGACCAGTTCTCGTTGGTTGACAGAGAGTGCAAGGTCTGTCAGATTGCCGGGAGTTTCAGCATAACTGTTTTCGCCAATGCAGGCAACAATAACATCGGCTTTCTGGGCGGCTGCTACAGCCTTCTGGATTTGAGGCTCTTTCTCTTCGTAATACTTGCCACGGAAGTTATAGCTTACGCCCTCCTCGAGAATGACGTTCTGTGCGCCGAACTTCTGGCACATGGCCTCGTAGATGGTATTGTACTGCTCGTCGTATTTGTCGGTGTTCGAACCTTGCCAAGTGTAGGTCCAACCACCATGCAGAATACGCATCGTGTTGGCATTGGGTCCACAGAGAAGAATCTTTTGACCCTTGACTATTGACTGTTGGCTATTGGCAGCAGCCAACGGCAATACATTGCCTTCGTTCTTCAGGAGGATCATCGATTCTATAGCGCCCTGTTTCGAGAGTTCTGCACTACGAGCCGAAGCAAATTCCGGATAGTCGGTGGCTTGCTGGAGTGGGAGGTCGAAGAGCCCGAGTCGATATTTCAGTCGAAGCACACGACGGGTAGCATCGTCGATACGGGACTGTGGCACGGTGCCTTCGTTGACGAGTTCCTTGAGCAGATCGCAGAAGTCGGTGTTGTACGGTTCCATGGCCATGTCGATACCGGCATTGATGGCCATGGCAATAGCATCCTTCTTGTTGGCTGCCACTTTGTCGCGAGTATAGAGATTATTGATGTCTGCCCAATCGGTCACAATCATGCCGTCCCAGTTCAGACCTTCTTTCAACCATCCGGTCAGCAGCTCCTTGTTGGCATGGAATGGAACTCCATTGTTCGAACCGGAGTTGACCATGATGCTGAGGGCTTTGCCTTCGCGTATGGCAGTGAGGAAAGGGGCAAAATGCTTTTCGCGCAGTTCGCTCGGTACGACGCTGGCTGGCGTACGGTCTTTACCCGAAACGGGTACTCCATAGGCCATGTAGTGCTTCAGACAAGCTGCAATATGATTCTGGTCGATGTGGTTAGGATCGTTGCCCTGAAAGCCCAATGTAGCAGCTTTGCCCAATTCTGCATTGACGTAGCAGTCTTCGCCGAAATTCTCCCAGATGCGTGGCCAGCAACTGTTTCGGCTGAGGTCGATGGTTGGGTTGAAGGTCCAGGAGATACTTCCGGCACGAGTCTCGTAAGCACAGATTTCGGCAGCTTCGCGCACCATGTCGCGATTGAAGGCTGCACCCATGTTGATATTCTGAGGGAAGATGGTACCTCCGGCTGTGTAGGTTGTGCCATGATTTTGATCCAGACCATAGAGGCATGGAATGCCGGTCTGCTCGATGCTGATGCGTTGCACGACTTCGATGATCTGCTGCCATTGCTCGGGGGTAGGACTTTGTGCATGAATCTGGTTGAGAAAAGAACCGATCTTGTATTTGCCGATCAGTTCCGTCAGTTTCTCTTCATCGACCACAAACCTGTTGCCATACGGCTGTGACGCATCGGCTTCGCAACGTGCAGTCAGGTCCATGACGAGCTGTGTCATCTGTCCGATCTTCTCTTCAAGCGACATTCTGCTCAGCGTGGTCTCGATTTTCTGTTCAATTTCCGGATCTTGAGGAATGGCCGGAGTCATCTCCGTTTGTGGTTTCGGTTGGCATCCTGCCATCAGCAGCGATGCGGAGAGTAAACAAAGTATGATTCTTTTCATAATACGGTTTAGGTTTCAAAAAGAAATCAAGGGGCTGTGCGAACACAACCCCTTGATGGTTGAGATGTTATATAAACGTAGAAAGTGTAGTTTTATTGTTTGGGAGCGTAGTCGAATGGAAGACTGGCCTTGATTTCCTGCGATGAGAAACCGAGGTGGAGGTTGAAACGTCCAGGTTCGGCTTTCCAGTTGCTGGTGCTGACATCGTAGAACGAGAGGTCGCGTGTGGAGAGTGGTAAGGTAATTTCACGAGACTCACCGGGTTGCAGCATAACCTTGACAAAGCCTTTCAACTCCTTCTGCGGACGAACCACGCTCGACTTGGCATCGTTGACGTAAAGCTGTACTACTTGTGCGCCAGCCATCGAACCTGTATTGCTTAATGTGGCTTTGACTACCGGTAGTCCCTGTTCGGTAACGACTGTTGCATTCTTGAGTTCGAAGGTGGTATAGCTCAATCCGTAGCCGAATGGGAAGAGTGGCTTGAGTTTCTGCTGGTCGATGTATCGGTAGCCAACGAAGATGCCCTCGCTGTATTCAAGATCCCACTGGTCCTTGCCCTCGACTTTGATGCCTGGATAACGGCGTTTGTCGGCCACCTTCTGTTTGCCCTCTTTCACGACAGGTGCAAAGACCGGACATTGGTCGAGCGTTTTGTACCAGGTCATAGCCAGACGGCCGGATGGATTGACATCGCCCACCAGAACATGAGCCAGCGAGGTGCCTGCCTCCGATCCTAAGTACCAATCCTGAACAATGGCGTTGACCTTGTCGGCCCAAGGCATAGCTACGGGATTGCCTGAGATGTTGACCACTACCAGATTGCTGTTGGCTGCAGCAAGAGCTTCGATCAAAGCGTCCTGTCCATAAGGAAGCCCGTACTCTTTGCGGTCAAAGCCTTCGGCGTCCTGATGATCGGACTTGTTCAATCCACCAATGAAGATGACGACATCGCTCTCTTTGGCTAACTTGACAGCTTCGGCTATCAGTTCGTCCGACGAACGGTTATCTGTCAGGTCCTGACCGGTTTTAACTCCATTGTATTCTCCACCTACGTCGCCCACGTAACCACGAGCATAACGTACTTGTATGCCTGTGCCGTTCAGCCTGTGCTCGATACCTTGCAATGGGGAGATCTCATGTTGTGCCTTCAGACTCGAGGAGCCTCCACCCACGGTCATCATCTTGATGGCGTTCTCGCCGACGATGGCGATGGACTTGATCTTGTCCAATTGGAGGGGCAGGAGGGGGGCAGGTTTCAAGCCTTTGGCGGTTTCCGGTTTCAGGCTTGAAGGTTTCAAAGGGGTATTTTTGAGCAGGACGATCGATTCATCGCCCACACGAATGGCAGTCTCGATATGTTCCGGACTGTTCAATGAGCCGAAAGGACGGTTGACGTTCATCGATGTTCGCATGATGAGACGGAGTACACGACGCGCTTTGTCGTCTAATTCCTGAGTGCCGACCTTCCCTTCGTTGATCAGCTGCAGGTATGGACGAGCCAAGAAGTAATTGTCGTAGGCATTCGTGACGCCCATCTTCAGGCCGTCGGTCCAAGTTCCGTACTCAAGGTCAAGACTGTTGAAGATGGCCTCCTCGGTACTTTGTGTTCCACCCCAGTCGGAGATGACTGCTCCATCGAACCCCCATTCTCCTTTGAGAATCTTGTTCATCAGGTAATCATTGTGGCAGGCATGCTGACCACGGAAGAGGTTGTAGCCACCCATGATGCTCCAAGCGCCTCCCACCTTGACTGCCGTTTCGAATGCAGGCAGATAGATTTCGCGCAAAGTGCGTTCATCGCATTCCACATTGCTGGTGTAGCGATTCTGTTCGTTGTTGTTGAGGGCATAGTGCTTGACGCATGCCGCTACTCCCTGGTCCTGCACACCCTGAATGTAGTGCGCTACCATCTGACCGGCGAGGAAAGGATCTTCGCCCAGATACTCGAACGAACGTCCATTGAGCGGATTGCGAAGGATATTGCAACCAGGACCGAGCAGTACGGACTTGTTGCGATATCGGGCCTCTTCGCCGATGCTGACGCCATACTGGTGGGCCAGTTCGATATTCCAGGTCGAGGCGAGGGAAGAGAGTGCAGGGAAGGCGACACAAGAGTCGTTGGTACATCCTGCCTGTTCCCATTCGTCCCAAAGTACATCCGGACGAATACCATGAGGTCCGTCGGTACACCAGAGTTCGGGGATGCCCAGTCGGGCTACTCCAGGACTGGAGAATTTGCTTTGAGCATGGATGATGGCAATCTTATCGGCAGTCGTCATCCGGTTGAGTGCATCCTCGACTCTCTCCTCTAAGGGTTTGCTTGGGTCCAAATAGACCTGTGCTTGCCCTGGAGATGCCGAAAGGATCAAAGCTATATATGAAAGTATGAAAATTGACTTTTTCATAGTTATTATATCTCATAGAAGAATTGAAGAAATGAAGGATAAATTCCTCCCTCCCTAAGCAGGGAGGGTCGGGGTGGGTCTTTTATTTCTGCCAAACTCTCACATAATCGACATACATCGATACAGGGAGCGCCGACTCATTGACGCCTTGGCTGCCACCCCAGTCTCCACCCCAGGCGAGGTTGAGGATGACATAGAAAGGAGCATCATACGGCCAATCGACAATGCCTGTGCCAGGATTGTTGTAGCGGAGTGTTGGCTGTCCATCGACGTAGAACTGGAAGTAGTCTTTGGTCCACTCCATGCCGTACTTATGGAATCCGCCTTCTGCGCCTTTGCAATAGACTTCCTTGGTGACCTGCGTATTGTTGGAGTGTACGTGTCCGTCGGCATGGAGGCTCGATGAAACATAGTCGGGATGATAGCCTACCTCCTCCATGATGTCGATTTCGCCATCGTGTGGCCAGGAGGTGAAGTGTACTGGCATCATCCAGAAGGCAGGCCAGGTGCCTTTGCCTTTGGGCAGCATGATCGATGCCTCGACATATCCGTATTGCCAGCCGGTTGACTGTTTGGCGTAGAGACGGGCAGAATAGACCTTGCCATTCTCCTTGAAGCAGTTGATGCGCAGCAGGCCATTCTTCTGCAAGGCGACTTTCTCGCCCGATGGGGCATATTCGCGCACGTAATTCTGGAGTTCGTTGTTTACCCAATGGTCTTGTTTGACCTCGAACTTCCAGTCGTTTGCGTTGATCTCGTCGCTCTGGAATTCGTCGTGCCAAGCCAATGTGTAGCCATCGAGTGGGCAATTCAGATTGACGCCCTCCGGTTCCTGAACCTCGACAACAGGTTCCGGTTCGGCTGCCTCTTGTTGAACGGATATGTATTGACGGAGTTTGCCGGTCTTGAGGGTGATCTGTCCGTCGCGGGACTTCTGTGTTTTGTTGGCTGCAATGGTCACGTTGAGAACTGCTTGCCCAGCCTTGCCCGAATTTGGACTGACCTGAATCCAGTCTTCGTTGTTGGTTGGAAATGCGATCCAATCTTGTGTCGGCTGAATGGAAACCTCCTTGTTGCCACCTTCGGCGCTGATGCTGATGGCCGACAGTTCGGTGTGGTTGCTGTTCTTGTCCTCTTCGTTATCATCGTTGCCGCAGGCAGAGATTCCTATAACCGATGCCAGCAGTATAGATATGAAGTTCATGTATCTTGGCATATATTATTGTCGGTTGCTAATTGTTAACTGTACGTTGTCGATCTTTAGTAAAACTGCCCGACCCAGTTATTGAATCGGGCAGTACACATAAAAAAACATCTTTATAATCATCAAACACACAAACCAATTATTCTACAGCCTGGATAATGATATCCGACACGATTACGGTGCAGCCTTCTGGATTGCCACCGAAGTCGAGAGCCAGTTTGAAGTCCGGATTCTGGATGTCACCCTTTGGAAGCGACAATCCTTTGAGCTCAAAGGTTACCTCTTCGTCTGCCTTGATGGCGTGACGTTCAGCTGTCAGGTAGTTGTCGTCGTTGCCATTCTCGGTGAACTTGAAGGTTACGCCCGGATGATCCTTGTTCGAACTGAGAGTGAATCGAATATCATATTGTTTGTCGGCCGAAATGTCGGCACTGTTGAGTTCGGTGCTGATGTGCCACTGAGCCTGCCACTGGTCGGTGGTCGCTGTCGGCAGATCGATCACGTAGCTGTTGCCAGTAATCGAAGCCTTAGGATCGGCAATCTGGGCCCAGCCTGGTGCATAATAGAACGAGATTGTCTCATGTTTGCCTTTGAGCCAGAGGTTCTTTTCGCCCTCCAGATCCCAGTTGACGACACGAGGACCTTTGTGCTCCTGCAGATGCATCTCGCTGATGGTGATCTCTGTGTTCTCGGCGTTGCCACCGGCATCGAACATGATCTTCAGATTGGTGATGTCAATCTCCTTGTTCAACTTGAGGTCGCCCAGTTCGATGACCATATCTTCGCCAGCCACCAGTTTGTGGCGGTCCTGTGTCAGATAGATATCATCGTTGTCCTCTTGCGTGAGCTTGATGGTCAACCCCGGGTGATCGGTTGTTGATGTGATGACAGCACGGAAGTCATAGCTCTTTTGGTATGACAATCCAATGCCCGTGTTGTGGAAACCGACCTGGCCTTGCCACTGGTCGGTGGTAGCTGCTGGGAAGGCCCAGGTGTAGCTGTTGCCGGCAATGGTTACCTTCGGATCGTCGATCTGAGACCAGCCTGGAGCATAGTAATACATCAGGTCAACAGGCATATCCTTGAGCAGGTTTGCATCGAAGTCCCACTCGATAGCAGCATTGTCTTCGACCGGCAGGATGGTACCATCATCGATGGCATGATCCTTGACAACGATGCGACTCACAGAGACAACGGTGTTTTCTGGATTACCGCCGAAGTCGAAGAAGAGTTCGCAGTCAGCATCGGCCGAGAGGTCGTTGACATCCGAGAGATAGAATACGCAATCCTCGCCTGCCTTGACATCGGTTCTGGCATAGAAGACAGCATTGTCGCCTGAATTGACGTCGGTCAACTTGACGGTCACACCCTTGATGTCGTTGTTGCTGTTGATGACAACACTGAAGTCATAGGTCTTGTCGGTGGTCAGATGCAGACCGTTTGGCTTGATCGGACACTGAGCCTGCCATTGGTCGGTGGTGGCTGCCGGAAGTTCGAAGGTATAGGTGTCGCCCTCTTTGGTCATCTTTGGATCGGCAATCTGGGACCAACCAGGAGCATAATAGTAGTGCGTGCTGAAGTCATTGTCCTGGTCAATGTTGAGCCAAAGGTTGGATTCTGCTTCGTACTTGAAGCCCGAGAACTTCTCCAGATCCTTGGTCAGCGTGAAGTTCTTGGTGACAACGTCGTAGCTGATGCCATTGCGGTTGCCGATACGGACCTCGACTTTGTAGTCACCGGCCGGCTTATAGACTTTGCTCCATTGGGGATTGATATTCTTTTCGGTCTTGCCTTTGGTATTGGTTACGTACCAGATCGGATAAACCCCTTTGGCTCCTTCCATATAGAATTCCACCTGATTGGTTTCGTAGTTCGGTACGACCTTGATCATGTCAGCGTATGCTTGGGCGACAGCTACGTCGTTTTCGCTCACACCACCTATTTCGTCTGGCGAGCAGGCAGTCATGGCTCCTGCCACCATCGATGCGCTGAGTATATAGTTTATGTATTGTTTCATGATTGTTCGAATTTATTTTGATTAACCTCAATACTTGTTTTGTTTCAATGCTGGATCGGTGTCCAACTCGGCCTGAGCAATCGGGATGTACTTCTTGCTTTCGGTCCAGGTGCCTACGCGTCCCTGATCGTCAGGATTGGTACCGTCGCATGGTGTAGGAACGAGCACCTTTGCTGCCAGTCCGCTACGGACCAGATCCCAATAGCGCTTGCCTTCGCCTACAAACTCCATCTTGCGCTCTTCGATGATGTTGTCGATGGTGGCCTCCTTGTCGGTCAGACCAGCACGTTTGCGTACCTGGTTGAGCAAAGATTTGGCATCGCCACTGCCAGCACCACGTACTATCAACTCGGCAGCATTCAACAGACATTCAGCATAGCGATAGTAACGCAGATTGTTGTTGTAGTTAAGGTTGTTGTCGAAACCTGCATCGGCATTGTTGACCGATTGGGCACGATATTTCTTGAGCCAGATGTGGGTGTCCTGGAATCGGTTGGTATAGTCCTTGCCACGCAAATCCCAACAGGTAGCGTCGCGTCGGGTATCGCCTGCTTCGAACATGTTGTAGGTAGCAACACGGACTGGGAGGAAGCCCCATCCGTCGGCTCCCGCATCCAGACCCTCGCCACCAGGCCATGAGTTTGGAGTGATGAGGGTTGGCATGACTGTGCCACCGGTAGCTAATGGGCTGTTCCATCCACGGGCGTTGTTGCCATCTTCGTAGTTGATCTCCCAGATGGATTCTTTGCCCCATTCTCCTGACTCTTCCCAAATGGCAGCATAGTCAGGATTCAGGTCATACTTGCCCGATGCGATGATCTCGTTCATGTATTGCAGCGCTTTGGCATAACGGGTATCGTCGTTCTTGTACATGACCATTTCGGCATAGAGCATATAGGCCATGGCCTGGCTGATACGTCCGCTGTTGGCATCGTCCCAGCGCATAGGCAGGACATTGGCAGCCAATACCTCTTCGAGTTCTGTTACCATCTTGCCATAAACCTCGTCGGCAGTAAGCTGAGGCGCAGTATAGGGCGCTGTGAGGTTCTTGAGATAGAAAGGAACATTGCCGAAGTAATGCCACAGCATGTTGTAATAGAATACGCGCAATACTCGACCTTGTGCTTCATAAAGACGTTTGTTGGCGGCAGTCACATCTACCAGATTGTTGTCGGACAAGTAGGTGAGCAGGTCATTGCAACGCTTGATGCCCGAATAATCGACCGTCCAGAGCGACGAAAGGGTATTGTTGGCATCGGCTTCGAAGTTCGAAAGCATGTGCCAGTTCTTCATGTCCTCCAGATTGCTGCCTCCTACCCAGAAGAGGTCGCCCATAATCTCGGCATCGATGTTGAGGGCATTGTACTGTCCTAATCCCCAATCCGGCCAGTGGAGCGGATCGTAGGCTGCCACGAGGGCCTCCTGGATGTGTTCGTCGGTTGTGTAGTAATCCTCCAGTGGCTCACCATCTGGTTTGATTACTTCGAGGAAGTCATCGGAACAAGCGGTCAGCGCCAATCCTGCGGCAACGCTTGCCATTATCTTGATATATTTTGTTTTCATAGTTGTTATCGTTTTATGTTTTCGTCAACGTCATTAGAATGCCAGGTTTACACCTACGGTCCAGGTGCGAGGCTGTGGATAGACACCACGGTCTATGCCTTGTGCATTGCCAGAACCTGAAGAGATTTCGGGATCGAAGCCCCAATACTTGGTCCATGTGACGAGGTTATCGACCATGCCATAGACACGCAGACGGCTGATGAATGCCTTCTTGGTCAGACGGGTTGGAATGGTGTAGCCGAGGCTGAGATTCTTGATGCGGAGGTAAGAGCCGTCGCACACATAGAGATCCGAGCCCTTCCAGTTCTCTGCATCGCCGAGGGCAAGACGAGGATACTTGTTCGATGATCCTTCGCCTGTCCAGCGATTCAGCATCCACTTCGGATAATTGCCTGAATAGACGTCGTTGCGGTAGGTGCCGTCGAAGATGTCGGCTCCCTGTACGCCCTGCAAGAAGATGTTGAGGTCGAAGCCTTTCCACTCGAAGTTTCCGTTGATGCCGAAAGTCCAGTCAGGATTGCCGTTGCCGATGTTGGTGCGGTCGTCGGCAGTAATTTCACCATCGCCGTTCACGTCCACGAAACGGACGTCGCCAGGCTTTGCTTTAGGCATGATCGGATTACCCTCCTTGTTGGTGTAGCTCTGGACTTCGTCGTAGTTCTGGAAGACACCATTGGTCTTGTAGCCATAGAAGTAACCGTAAGGCATGCCATTCTCGGCGCGGGCATAGAAGTCGGCGATGCTCTGTACGGAGGTGCCATCGATCTGCATCCAACCCTCGGAATTGCCGAGGTTCTTGACGGTGTTCTTGATGTACGATGCATTGGCCTTCAGGTTGTAGCTGAAGTCGCCGATGCGGCCTCTGTAGCCTAACTCAAGTTCGATACCTTTGTTCTCCATATCGCCAACGTTGCCGACAGGTTTGGTCTCGCCTACGTAACTTGGGATTGGCATCGTGATGATCATGCCGTTGGTCTTCTTGTTGAAGTAATCGGCGGTCAGGGTGATAGTATTGTCGAAGAAGGCCAGATCGAGACCGAGGTCGCTCTGCTCCGATTCCTCCCACTTCAAGTCCGGATTGGCAGTCTTGTCGGCCTTCGAACCGAAGTGTACGGTAGCCTGCTTGCCGAACAGCACGTTGTTGTTCATCTGGGTGAGGGTGGTGTACTGGAAGTCGCCGATGTTGTCGTTACCATTCTTACCCCAGCTGTAGCGGAGCTTGCCGAGGCTGATCCATTCGGGCAGGTTCAGGAACTCTTCGTTGGTGAAGTTCCAGCCCAGAGAGAATGAAGGGAAGACACCATATCGGTTGTTCTTACCGAAACGGCTTGAACCATCGCGACGAATAGTGAACTGTGCCATGTAACGCTCGTCATAGTTGTAGTTGGCACGAGCGAAGAGTGAGGCCATGGTGTGTTCGGTGTAAGGATAACCATAGACACTGTAAGGAACAACAACGCTCTGGTTGCCCTTCTCGTCGGTCTGGATGGTGGCTTCGCCTGTGGTATAGCTGATCGATGGCTTGTTGACATTGACCAGATTCCAATGGCTGCCACCCATGGCATTGCCCTTTGACTTGAGAGCCGATTGGCCCAGAACGACACTGAATGTGTGCTTGTCAAGCGTCTTGTCGTACGAAAGCACATTCTCTATCTGCCAAGTGGTGCTTTGACAACGCTCGGCCGATGCACTGGTGTGCTCCTGCTTGTTGTTGCCAGAGAAGTAATAGAGACTCTTGACTGCACCATCGTTGCCCCAGAATGACATGTCGGCATTGTACGAGAAGCGGTACTTGAGATTATCCCATAGCTGAAGGTCAACGTTCAGACTCGGTACGAACTTGTGACTCCAGTTGCGGGTAGGATTCTGTGCAGCAAGCAATGCGACAGGGTTGTTCATCTCCTGATAGGCACCTTTGTAACCGACGATGGTATAGGGATTGCCTTGTGCATCGCGAGGAAGATCGTAGTTAGGATAGCTGGCTACCATTTCGTCGGCAAAGGAACCACTGACGGTAGGAGTCAGAACTGGCGACATGTAAAGGGCAGAGCCCAGGATTGATCCCCATTCTGAATTGGTGCTGATGCCTGTGCTGTGAGTACGCATATACGAGAGGTTGACCGAAACGTCGGCCTTGTTCAGGAAAGTGCGTTCTTTGCTGTCGTCGAAAAGATTATAGATATTGTTGCTGCGCAAGGTCAGACGGTCATAGTTCGATTGGCCGTAGTTGCCACCTACGATACCCTCTTGCGAATAATAGCCCGCAGAGAGGTAGTAGTTCAGGTTGTCGGAAGCACCGCTGATCGATACATCGTGGTTGATGACCGGTGCATTGTCGTTGAAGACAAGCTTCTGCCAATCGGTACCACCACCGACAGCGATGGCATTGCCCATGGCATCGTACAGATCGTAGGGATCAGCAAAAGGTGCGTCTGAGCCTCCGTTCAGGTATTTTTCGTTCTGCAGGATGGCATATTCGGTTGCATTGGTCACGTCACGATGCTTCCAGGCAGACTGCCAACCCCAAGAACCGTTGTAGTTGACACTGACTTTGCCCATCTTGCCCTTCTTGGTGGTCACTAAGATGACACCATTGGCGGCGCGGGCACCATAGATAGCACCCGAGGCAGCATCTTTCAGTACTTCGATACTCTCGATGTCACTTGGATTTACAAAGTCCAATCCACCTTCGATTGGCATGCCATCGACGATATAGAGAGGATCGGAATTGTTGATGGTACCGATGCCACGTACACGAACGCGAGCACCTTCGCCTGGCTGTCCGGATGCAGAGGTTACGTTGACGCCTGCAGCAAGACCTTTCAGGGCATTGTCGATACGCAGTGGTTTGCTGTTGCCTAAGTCTTCGCTGCTCACTTTGGCGATAGCGGCGGTCACGACGCTCTTCTTCTGGACACCATAGCCGACAACGACAACGTCGTCGAGCATTTTGCGGTCTTCCTTGAGTGTGACCACCATGTTTGCCTTGGCGGGTAATTCTTGTGAAGTGTAGCCCACATAGCTGAATTCGATTATGGATCCATTGGCGACATCCTTGAGGGTAAAGTTACCGTCGAGGTCGGTCATGGAACCATTGTTTGTGCCTTTGACTCGGGCAGTTGCTCCTGTGATCGGATCGCCCAAATCATCCTTTACAATACCTTTCACTACCATTTGCGCCCATGCGCTGAATGGCGAGAAAAGCAGAAGCGCTATGACTAAGGTCAGTCGCGACATCGTTGTTTGGATTTTGTTTCTCATAGATTTTGTTGTTGTTATAATTTGTATTAGAAATGTGTTTGTCCACGTGTCGGAAGTGTGTGAATTCCGACGGTGCAAAGGTAGCGAGTTTTTTGATACGTTGTATGGGTAGGTAAATCCAATCGGTAAGTTCATGAAATTGTAATTTGTTGATACATAGATGCAGTCTGCCCTCCAGAAGTAAACTTTTGGGAGTGCTTCGGGAGGGTAGATTTGTGGTAACAGATGCCAAATATCGGGACTTTGGGGTTATGCAGAAGGTTGTGCTGCCCGACCAAGCTGGCGGACATGCTCGGCAAATTCCTCTTTGGGCACAATGGCTTTGTTGCGGATCTTGAGTCGGTTGTTATAGACCGTCTGAGGTGAGACGTGAAGAAACTCGGCAATCTTGACTGAGTCAGAAATGCCAAGACGGACCAGGGCATAGATGCGTAGGTCGGTATTGAGCAGTTCCCCCTTGCGAGGCTCGATGCGTTCTTCGGGTTCAAGCAGTGAGTTGAAATCTTCGATGAAGTGTGGGTAGATATTGAGGAAGAGGGCATCGAAGTTTTGGTAGAATTCTTTGAGTTCGTCTTGTACGAGTGTGGCTTTGCCCGACATCTCGAGTATTTCGTCAAACTGCTTGACTTTGGCCTTTCGGTTGATCAGCTTTCGGTATTCATCCATTTTGCTGATGTAGCTCGAACAAAGCGAGAATACGTAGCCGATGTACTCTTCTTTCAGAAAGTTGGCCTCTTTCAGATCTTTGTTGGCCGATTCCTGCTGTTCCATGGCTTTCTGGAGTCGTTGGTTGGTCTCTTTCAGATTGTCGTTGACTGCGGCTAACTGCTGTTGGCTCTGCTGGAGCTGGTCGTTCGAATCTCGTAGCTGACTACGCTGGCGACTTACGTTTATGCGCAATCTCCAACTGATCAGCACTCCTGCAATCAGGAGTACGGTTGCCACGCTCAAGAAGGTCAGCAGCATACGTGTCCAACTGCGTTGCTCGGCATCTCGCTCGGCATAGGAGGCGAGGATTTTGTCCATCTTGGGAGCAATGCTGACGGTACGAACCAGATTGTTGTAGATGCGGGCTGTCTCAAGACATACATTCATATATGTATATGCGCGCGCAAGATCGCCCTCTTCGTACAGAACCATAGCCATCTCTTCGATCGAACCGATATCCTGATTGGCAGCATTGAGGTCGGCAATGCCCGAACGGCACATGTATCGGACAAAGTCCTCGCGGTCTTGCTTGATGTCGTAGGCTCGTGCCAACGCATAACAGAGTTTGGCTTGATCGCGTGTGGTCAGACTCATGGTATCGACGATGGGTTTGAGTTCGGCAATGGCTTTTTCGAGATCGGAGTAGATCAGTTGCCAGGTGTGAAACCAAAGGTAGTCCTTGTCGTCGGACTGCAAGAGCGGAAAGATGGAATCGTTGTAGGCTTGTCCCTTTTGGTCGTATTGCTCTTTGAGTGGTTTGTTCCAGGAGTATTGCGACAGATGTGAGTACATGTACTGCATCTGGTCATAGTATTTGAGCCGTAGTGGTCGGCTGAGTTTCTGCAGGTTGAGGGTTTCGATCGTGTTGGCGGCTTCGAGCAACTGTCCGGTGGAGGCTAAGATGAAGGATTTGTTCAGGATCCATTCCATTTCCCGATCTTCGTTGTTCTGCTGGCGGGCAATGCTCAGGTTGGCGTCTGCGACCTCCATGGCGAGTTCGCTGTCGAAGGTGAAGCACTCGTCGTAAATCTTGCAGTTATGTGCATAGACATCTTCGAGGGTTGCCAGACTCGAACCTGCCAGTCGCATGGCACTGAGCCGATTGCGCTTCTGCTGGTTGATGGCTTCGCGTTGCGCAACGACTTCATCGAGTTCACTAGTGTCCAATTAAAATTGAATAGTTAGTTGAAGTCCATCATCTGGGGTATCCTCTTCTGACATTTTGCTATTTTCAAAGAGTTCCCGAAGAGGAGTTTTGTCGATGGCGCCTTTCTCCAAAATCTGGAGGACGGA
>JAZRXX010000046.1:0-18946 GCA_045600485.1 Bacteroidales bacterium | reverse complement strand
GAGTCTTTCCGAACGCTTTTTCGGAAGCTAAAATCAAAGAGATAGAGTTCCTATAGCCACATTGACGAGCCACAGAGGCAACAGATTGAATTCTTTTGATTTCGATTCATGGAGTAAAATATTCCCCGGACAGCAATAATTTTATAGTGCCTTTTCTATGCCTGGCAGTAGTCTTCAGAAAATAATTGAAGAAATAATAAAACGCAAACCGCAGTTTACAAACTGAAAAATCCGCTAAAAAAATAAAAATAAATCCGCAAATAGTCCGCAACTCTCATTTTTAGGGCTGAAAGATGACGCTCTTTTTTAGTTTTCATAGAGGATTTATCAAGAGCTAAATGCTTGATATATAGAAAGAAAAACCTCCAAAATCTTTCGATCTTGGAGGCTGGCTGAAGCAGAAATAAATCTACTTTTAGTGCCCGAGGCGGAAACTGTAAGAACAGATTTGATTACTCCTAATTTATGGTTGAAAATTTTTAGAAGAGGTGGGTATGAGATGCTAAAAGAACAGAAGATAATATCTATAAATAGTTGCGAGTCAGATAATTGTCTAGTCTTCTATGCTGGTCAAGAAATTATCGGACAACTATCAATAGATTCTTTACTTTTTCCATATCCGACAAGCAAATAATAGAGGTATGAGTCCACTTGAATTACGAAGAAAGACAAATCCTGAGACAGAAGGTATCAGGGATCTATTTGCATTCAAGTATGCTGCAAGTTCAATAGGTTGTGAAGCCGAAAATATCAAAATCAAGAACGCAGATTTATTTAACCATATGTCAAATGGTGATGATTTTGGTATAACATATAAAACTTTTGGTATTGATGAACACGGAAATCATATTTTAGGGTATTAATGTCGCTCCATTAAGGGCGAAATATCCCTTTTTGTTGTAAAACTGCGCGTTTTTTATTCATTTGGTAATTATTTTACCATTTTTTTTGTTGTTTATTGAAAAAATTTATTACATTTGCAGCGATTAACCTAAATTATTATTACCAGAAGATGTTTATCAAGATTTTATTGACCGTTCTTTTCTTTGGTATCATGATTGGCGTGGGTCTTTATTCGCGCAAGTCAGCCAAGAGTGTAGACGGGTTCGTTCTGGGTGGTCGTTCAGTAGGTGGCTGGTTGACAGCATTTGCCTATGGTACTTCCTATTTTTCAGCAGTCGTATTTGTGGGTTATGCCGGACAGTTCGGTTGGAAGTATGGTATTGCATCAACGTGGATCGGTGTCGGAAATGCTGTCATCGGATCTCTGTTGGCATGGATGGTCCTTGCTCGGCGTACCAGGTTGATGACCCAGCATATCCAGAGTCGCACGATGCCTGACTTTTTTGGTACTCGATATGAGAGCCAAGGTCTGCGTGTCGTTGCGTCGGTCATTGCCTTTATCTTCCTGATTCCTTATACAGCGGGTGTCTACATGGGCATCTCCAAACTCTTTGAGATGGGTTTTGGCATTCCTTATGAATATTGTGCTATGATTATGGCATTGCTTACGGCCGTCTATGTGATCTTGGGTGGCTATAAGGCTACTGCCATCAATGATTTCATACAAGGTATCATCATGCTGTTTGGTATCACTACGGTCATTGCTGTGGTGCTCAATAACCAGGGCGGATTGACCGAGGCCGTTCACAAGATGGCGCAAGAAGTACCGACTGCGTTTGATATTGCTTCTGACAAGGCAGGCCTCTTCGCAAACTTTCAACCAGGCGATTTCGCCTCTTGCTGGGGTCCGAATGCCTTGAGCCTCTTTGGCGTCATTGTCTTGACCAGCCTTGGTACCTGGGGCTTGCCTCAAATGGTTGGCAAGTTCTATAGTATATCAGATGAGGGGGCTATCCGTAGGGGTACGATCATCTCTACTATCTTTGCATTGGTAGTGGCAGGTGGTTGCTACTTCTTGGGCGGTTTCGGTCGTCTCTTTGAGGAACCGGCCATCATCGGTGGTAAGAAATATGCCTATGATAGCATTGTGCCATCTATGCTCGAGTCTTTGCCGGATGCTTTAATCGCTTTGGTGGTCCTGCTTGTACTCTCGGCCTCAATGTCTACTTTGGCCTCTTTGGTCTTGACCTCATCATCGACCATGACTCTTGACCTGATTTATCGCGATAAACATGCTGACGAAGCAGAAGCTCCAGAGGGAACTATCGATGATACAGTGGCCGAGAAGAAAGAGCATCGTAAGGTGGTCATCATGCGTGTCCTGATTGTCTTCTTCATTGTCATCTCGTTGATGATTGCGCTCAATCCACCTCAGTTCATCGCTCAGTTGATGGGTATCTCTTGGGGCGCTTTGGCTGGTGCCTTCTTAGCTCCATTCCTGTTAGGTCTCTATTGGAGAGGCGTGACTACCATTTCGGTTTGGGCTTGTTTCGTATGGGGTGTAGGTCTCACTTTGGTCAATATGCTGATGGGCAATGCCTTGATGAATCCTATTGACTGTGGCGCTGTAGCGATGGTAGGTGGCTTTATAGTTGTCCCTATTGTTTCGCTTTTGACCCCAAAGATGAATGCTAATACTGTCAATCAGATCTTCAAGTGTTATGAGAAATAAGTCGTTTGCCCTGTTGGCTGCTTTGCTGATCAGCACTCCGATGACTCTCTCTGCCCAGCAGACGGAGGACGAATCCTATTGGGCCAAAGATGTCGTATCTCGCATCACCCTCAATGGATATGCCCAAGCAGGATATACCTATACTCAACTGGATGGTGACAAAACCAATACTCTTGACATCAAACGTACCTTGCTTTGGGCCAAAGCCCGCATTACCGATCGTTGGTCTTTCCTCTTCATGCATGACTTCAATAGTCAGGTGCAGGAGTTCTATACCGACTTCCGTGTTACCAATAATAAGGCTTTGACCATTCGTTTTGGCCAGTTCAAGAACCAACTTTCGTTGGAGAACCCTCTGTCGCCTACGACCTGCGAACTGATTGATGTCTATAGTCAGGGTGTAACCTATCTGACTGGTTGTGGATCAGATCCTTTGTTCGGAATCCAATATGGTCGAGATCTGGGCATTGACCTCTATGGACAGTTGTTCAATGATCATCTGTATTATAATATTGAGGTGATGAATGGTCGAGGCATCAATGCCAAAGACAAGGACAACAAGAAAGATGTCATCGTCAAACTCGACTATCGTCCTATAGAAGGCTTGCGTCTGGTGGCTTCTGCCCAGAAGGGTTATGGTGTCAATGGCGCTGGTAATTCTGTCTACATTCCAACTGAAAATGCGATTGCTCTCGGTGAGATCTACAGACGTGACCGTTGGACTTTGGGTGTGGAATGGAAGAGCGGCAAGACCGACTACTGGAAGGAGCGTTGTTCTACCATTCGAGGCGAAGTGGTCTCGGGCAAGGATGGCGAGACAATCTCTTGTGGTGGCTATGTGACTGGCTCATTCCCATTGGTGGGTAATCTGGATATCATTGCCTCCTATGACTATTTCAATTATGCTAAGGGTTATGGCCGTGAACGTACGATGCTGGTCGGAGGATTGCAGTATTGGTTCTTCCGCAAGTGTCGCGTTCAGTTGCAGTACACTTGGGCGGACTCTTGGACCCAAGGCTTGAATACAGCATGGGTCGATTGCTCTTGCCAGCGCATCCAACTTCAGACACAGATTGCATTTTGATAAAGTAAGAAACTTGAATAAAAAATATTATATCAATGAAAAAATTACTTTTGGGCGATGAGGCTATCGCATTGGGCGCAATACATGCCGGTTTGAGTGGCGTGTATGCTTACCCTGGAACCCCATCTACCGAGATCACTGAGTTCATTCAGGGTCATCCATTGACCAAAGAACGTGGCATTCATAGCCGCTGGTGTAGTAACGAGAAGACCGCTATGGAGGCCGCTTTAGGTATGTCTTATGCAGGTAAGCGTGCTCTGGTCTGCATGAAGCATGTCGGTATGAATGTATGTGCCGATGCTTTTGTCAATTCGGCTATCACTGGCGTCAATGGAGGTTTGGTCGTGCTTGCAGCCGATGATCCGTCTATGCATTCTAGCCAGAACGAACAGGATTCCCGTTTTTATGGCAAGTTTGCACTTATTCCTATCTTTGAACCATCTAACCAGCAGGAATGCTATGATGTGATGGCCAAGGCTTTCGAATTTAGTGAGGCTATTAAGGAACCAGTCCTCCTTCGTGTCGTAACCCGTTTGGCTCACTCTCGTGCTGCGGTCGAAATCGGAGAGGTACGTGATATGAATCCAATGAACCCTTCTACCGATCAATGGGTATTGCTCCCAGGTATTGCACGCAAGAAGTATGCTGCCTTGTTGGAGAAACAACCATCGATGGAGGAGGCTGTTGATAAGTCTGTCTTCAATAGCCTTACCATGGGCAAAGAGAAGAAGTTGGGCATCATTGCCTGTGGTATCGGATACAATTATGTCATGGAGGCATTGGCAGACAACTCGCAGGAGGTGTCTATCCTTAAGATTTCCCAATATCCTCTGCCAGAGGCTAAGATCAAGGCGCTCGCTGCAGAAAGTGAGGCTATCCTTGTGGTGGAAGATGGTCAACCTGTGGTGGAAGAGGCGGTCAAGGGTATGCTCGGTAGCGGATATGCAGTCAAGGGCCGTTTGACAGGTGCTCTGCCTCGTACAGGCGAATTGAACCCAGATAATGTGGCTGTTGCTTTGGGCAAACCTGCAGGCCCTGCCTTTGATGAGGCCAAGAACCTGGCTGGTCGTCCTCCTCAGCTGTGTCAGGGTTGCGGCCATCGCGATGTCTATGGCGCTCTTCGTGAGATTATTGACGAGATGCCAGACGCACGTGTCTTCGGCGATATCGGTTGCTATACCCTTGGCGCTCTGCCTCCATTCAAGGCATTGAGCAGTTGTGTAGACATGGGTGCTTCTATTACTATGGCCAAGGGTGCTGCTGATGCAGGCCTGCGTCCTGCCATTGCAGTTATTGGTGATTCTACGTTCACTCATTCGGGCATGACAGGCCTGTTGGATGCTATCAATGAGAATGCTCCTATCACGGTCATCATCAGCGATAATCTGACAACAGGTATGACAGGCGGACAGGATAGTGCTGGTACCAACAAGTTTGAGGCTATCTGCCTCGGTCTTGGCATGGATCCTGCTCACCTTCATGTGGTGACTCCATTGCCAAAGAATATCCCTGCCATCGCACAATTGTTGCGTGATGAGATTGCTTACGAGGGTGTGAGCGTTATCATCCCTCGTCGTGAGTGTATCCAGACAGCAGCCCGTCATGCGCGTGAAGCTGCCAAGGCTAAGCAGTAATTCGTAAATTGAAGTTTTTCTATGAAAAAAGATATTATTCTCTGCGGTGTGGGCGGACAAGGTATTCTCTCGATCGCAACTATCATAGGTGAAGCAGCTACCAAGGCTGGAGTGAACCTGAAGCAGGCTGAGGTGCATGGTATGAGCCAGCGTGGTGGCGATGTTCAGTCGAACCTGCGCCTATCTACCGAACCAATCTGGAGTGACCTGATTCCACAGGCAGGAGCAGATGTGGTTATCTCTATGGAACCGATGGAGAGTCTCCGCTATCTGGCTTATCTTTCTCCTAAGGGAACAATAGTAACCAGTAGCAAGCCTTTTGTCAATATTCCCAATTATCCTGATGAGGCAGCATTGAACGCCGAACTGGATTCGCTGCCTTCTGTCGCTAAACTCGATATTGAGACAGTAGCCAAGGATTGTGGTAATGCCCGTGGTGCCAATATGGTATTGCTGGGTATGGCTGCTCCTTATATCGAGATTCTCTCTGTTGAGCAGTTGCGCCAAGCGATAGCTACAGTCTTTGCTCGTAAGGGTGAGGCTATCGTCGAGGCCAATCTTAAGGCATTCGATGCCGGAGTTGCTGCAGTGAAGTGAGCAAGTCGTCAACTAGCTCACTTTGAGAAGTTAAAAGTAGTTGCTCAACCTCCGCTTTGCTTCGTATCGCGCGAGCAAGCTCGGAGATAGAGAAGTTATAGGGGAGTTAAAAAGACAATACCTGTAGCGTGATTTTGGCGAAGTGCAAGTTATTTACCCTTTGATTCAAACGTCCTTATAACTTCTTTTTTACTTCATTATTACTTCCTTATAACTTCTGGTTTCGCACTTGCGAAACTTAAAATCCATAAAATTTCATCAATAAATCCATTCTCCCCTCAGTGGTATCTAATTTGCTCCTCCCTTCGGGGAGGTAGGGAGGGGGTCAGTTATGAGTAAATTTCCAGTACCTGATAATTCGTGCGAATATTTTGACAAAGAGCACGAGACCATGACACGAGAGCAGATTGAGGCTCTGCAGGTGGAGCGCCTCCGCGAGACTGTGAAGCGCTGCATGAACAATCCGATCTATAAACAAAGACTGGAGGAGGCAGGTGTTACTCCTGAGAGTATCACCTCTGTCGCTGATATCCGTCGCATCCCATTCACTACCAAGGCAGACCTGCGTGATAACTATCCATTCGGTCTCGCTTGCGTTTCTCTACGTGACTGTGTGCGTCTCCATTCATCTAGTGGCACTACAGGCAATCCGACCGTCATCCTCCATACACAGAATGACCTTGACGAGTGGGCTAACCAAGTGGCTCGTAATCTCTGGATGGTAGGCTTGAGACCTGAGGATGTCTTCCAGAACTCTTCGGGTTATGGCATGTTCACTGGTGGTCTAGGTTTCCAGTATGGAGCTGAACGCCTTGGTATGTTGACTATCCCTGCAGCTGCTGGCAATTCTTTGCGACAGATCAAGTTCATGACTGATTTCGGAACAACTGCTGTGCATGCTGTCCCTTCGTATGTGACACGTCTGTATGAAGTGATGCAGGAGCAGGGTATCGATCCTCGTCGTGATACCAAACTAAAGGTGCTGGCTATTGGTGCAGAACCTCATAGCGAGGAGCAGCGTAAGCGTATTGAGGAGATGATGGGCGTCAAGGCTTATAACTCTTTCGGCATGTCTGAGATGTGTGGCCCGGGTGTCGGCTTCGAGTGCAAGGAACAGAATGGACTCCATTTCTGGGAGGATTATTATATCGTGGAGATTGTCAACCCAGATACCCTCGAACCTGTACCTGATGGCGAAATCGGCGAATTGGTTTTGACCAGTATCTGTCGCGAGGCTATGCCATTGTTGCGTTACCGCACACGCGATTTGACTCGTGTATTGGGCCGCACATGCCCTTGTGGACGTAATCATATCCGTCTGGACCGTATGAAAGGCCGTTCGGATGATATGATGGTACTGCGTGGAGTGAATATCTTCCCAATCCAGATTGAGAAGATTCTTATGAACTTCAAGGAATTGGCTTCCAACTATCTGATTACCCTCACTACCGACGATAATAATGATAACATGACTGTGGAGGTCGAGCTTGAGGAACTCTTTACCGATGACTTCGCTCGTCTGCAGGAACTCAAGAAGGAGGTGACTCGTCAACTTAAGGATGAGATCCTTTTGACTCCTATTGTCAAACTTGTGCCAAAGGGTACCTTGCCTGTGAGCGATGGTAAGGCTGTTCGTGTAGTTGACAAGCGTAAGGTTTATCAATAAAAAGACCTACTTTATTATGACAATACATCAATTAAGTATATTCGTCGAGAATCAGAAGGGAACGCTTCTCTCGGTGCTTGACATCCTCAAGGATGCCGGTATTCAGCTGGTTGCTTCGACTATTGCCGATACTCAGGAGTATGGCATCTATCGTGTGATTTGCTCAGAACCGACCCGTGCCTACATTATCCTCAAAGAGGCAGGCATCAATGTCGCTTTGACCGATGTTCTTGCCCTTGAACTGGATGACCAACCAGGTCGCGCGGCTGATGCTATACGCGTGATTAGTGAAGCCGGTATTTCGATCAAGTATATGTATACCTTCCTGTTGGGAGGTAAAGGCGTCTTGATTTTCCGTGCTGATCCATGTGATAAGGCCAAGGAGGTGATCATCCTGAACAAGATGAAGTTCATCGCTGAGGCAGATCTCTCTAAATTGGTATGATATGACGTTGTTGGAGAAACTGAATACATCCGATCGCTTTGCCAACAGCATCGGTGCTCAATTGGTCGAAATACGTGAAGGTTATGCCCGTGCCGAATTGACAGTGGAGGAGCGACACCTCAATGGTGCCAATGTCTGTCAAGGCGGAGTGATGTTCACCTTGGCAGATTTGGCTTTTGCTGCGATGGCCAATAGCCATGGTATCTTGACGGTGGGTGTGTCCAATAATATCACTTTTGTCAAGTCTGCCAAATTGGGCGATCGCATCTGCGCTGAGTGCACCGAACAGATGGACCATCATAAGTTACCCTATTGTGATATGAAGATCATGAACCAGCGAGGCGAGGTTCTTGCCTTTATGACCGGTCTGGCTTATCGCACGCATAGTGAGTTCCCTTATGATGCACTGATGTAAAAAGGTTACCCCTTAAACGCTAAATATTCACCCTTTAACCCCTTAATCTTTATATGATTCACAATCCCGAAATTGAGTGCATGAGCCGCGAGGATATGCGTGCCTTGCAGAGTAAGAGACTGGTAGACGTCGTCAAGCGTTGTTATGAAAATGTCCCATTCTACAAGAAGAAATTCGACGAGATGGGCCTCAAACCTGAGGATATCAAGAGCATTGACGATATCTCAAAACTCCCATTTACGACCAAGACCGATTTGCGTGACGAATACCCATTTGGGCTTGAGGCAGTACCTCATTCAGAGGTTCGCCGTATTCATGCCTCGTCGGGTACGACAGGCAAGCCTGTCGTAGGAACCTATACTGAAAATGATCTTAAGAATTGGGCTGAGGGTGTCGCCCGTTGTCTGGCTGTCGCAGACTGTGGTCCTGGTGATACCGTTCAGGTTTCTTATGGCTACGGCCTCTTTACAGGCGGTCTCGGTGCTCACGATGGAGCGGCTATGCGTGGCGCTATCCAGTTGCCTACCTCTGCTGGCAATACCGAGAAGCAGATCATGCTGATGCAAGACTTCCAGACTACCCTCTTGTGCTGTACTCCAAGTTATGCTATGCACATTGCAGAAGCTGTTCAGTCCAGCAAGGATGTCTCTGTACGTCGCATGAAGCTGCGTGCCGGTTTCTTTGGTGCTGAACCTTGGTCCGAGGGTATGCGTCGTGAGATCGAACAGAAACTTCAGATTAAGGCATACGATATCTATGGATTGACCGAGATGTCTGGACCTGGTGTAGGTGGTGAATGTGAATGTCAGGATGGTACCCACCTTTGGGAGGATATGTTCTTCCCAGAGATCATCAATCCAGATACTCTCAAGCCATGTAAGCCAGGTGAGTTCGGCGAATTGGTCTTCACCTCTTTGACCAAGGAGGCTATGCCTATCCTGCGTTATCGTACTCGTGATTTGACCCGTCTCATCTACGAACCATGTAAGTGTGGTCGTACTGCTGTCCGTATGGACAAGATTATGGGACGTTCAGACGATATGCTCATCATCCGTGGTGTCAATGTTTTCCCATCTGCAGTCGAGGCGATTCTTACAGAGTTCCCAGCATTCCAGCCATATTATTTCATCACTGTCGATCGTGTCAACAACGAGGATACTTTCGATGTGGATATCGAGTTGAAGCCAGAGTTCTTTACCGCAGAACCAGCTGAGCAGATGAAGTACATGAAGCCTCTCTACGAACGTATGGTCAGCGTGATGGGCATCAAGCCAAATCTCCATATTCGTCCACCATTCGGCATCGAGCGTTCTACTGGTAAGGCTAAGCATGTCAAGGATCTCCGAAATTTCAAAAACTAAGTAATGACTACTCCATTAGATTACAATACAGTCACCGAGTGCATCGAACAGATGCATCTCGGCGACTTCTCTACAGCGACTATCCGTGACCTCCAGGCATTGAGCAAAACTCTTGAGGAGAAGACTGGACAGTCGGTCATCCATCTTGAGATGGGTGTGCCTGGTCTCCAACCATCGCAGATCGCACTTCAAGCCGAGCAGAAGGCTTTGGCAGAGGGTTGTGCTACGGTCTATCCTCCCAATGGCGGCATCCCTCGTATCAAGAAGGCTGCCTCTGAGTTTGTCAAGGCGTTCATTGGTGTAGATATCGATCCTCTTTGCTGCATCCCTACTACAGGTAGCATGCAGGGTACGTTCGGCACCTTTACGGCCCTCTATCATGCCTACAAGGGCACAGGCAAAGATACCGTCCTTCTCATTCAGCCTGGATTCCCTGTACAAACCACTCAATGTGATGTGATTGGCCTCAAACATGTCGGCCTCGATATCTATAACTATCGCGGACAGGCTCTCATCGATAAACTCGAGGAGATGGTCAAGACTGGCAATATCTGCGGTATGGTCTACAGTAATCCTAACAACCCATCGTGGGTCTGCTTTACTGAAGAGGAGTTGAAGGGTATCGGTCAGTTGGCTACCAAGTATGACTTTGTGGTACTTGAGGATTTGGCCTATTTCGCTATGGATTTCCGTCGTGACTTGTCTCATCCATATCAAGCACCATATCAGGCTACTGTGGCACAATATACTGACAACTATGTGCTGTGGGTGTCTGGTTCTAAGGCCTTCTCTTATGCAGGTCAGCGTATCGGTGTGACCTGTATTGGCAACAAGATGTATCATCGTGTCTATGAGAATCTGCAGAAGACCTTCGGTGTCGGCGAATTTGGTAACTTCTTCTGCAACCGTCTGATGTATACCCTTTCCAGCGGTACGACACATAGTGTGCAGCATGCGATGGCAGCCTTGATGGAGGCTGCATGCGATGGCTCATACAACTTCCTTGAGGATGTCAAGGAGTATGGTCGACGTGCTGCTTACATGAAGAAGGTCCTGTTGGACAATGGCTTCTATCTCGTTTATGACAATGATCAGGGCGAACCATTGGCTGATGGCTTCTACTTCACAGTCCAATATCCTGGCATGACAGACCTCCAACTCACCAAGGAGTTGATGTACTATGGCATTGCGGTCTATCCATTGGATACCATGGGATCTACTCAGCAGGGTGTCCGCATCTGCACCTCATTCTTCAAGCCTGAGCAGGAACAACTCTTCAAGTCGCGTATCGAACTTTTCCACCAGAATAAGGGTTGAGTTACAGCCTTTTAAACGGTTGTTGTAGTAAGAACTAACAAAAAAGAAAAGTATTCAAAGGAGTCTTGTAAAAATTGGGGCCAATTTAAGAGAGTCTTTTTAGATTTTTATAAGCCATTGCAATTCAACTGGGAAGATATAAATGAATTGTTGGTTGATAGATATATTTCATATTTGGAGAATATTGGATATATGAAATATACAATAGATAAGCATGTGAGTTTGTTTAAGACACTTGTGAGTGCAGCAGAAAGACAAGGACTCCATACAAATCACATTGCAAGTAGTTTGTTGAGAAGTCCTCAAATCAAAGAAGAGGATAAGGCTAAAAAGATTTATCTTACAAAAGAAGAGTTGTCTGCTTTGTACGAAATGCCATTAGATGGATTTTATGAGCAAGTTAGAGAAGTATTCCTTATTGGTTGTTTTACAGCAATGAGGTTTAGTGATTATGGGAGAATAGATAAATCATTTATTGGTGTAACTGCAAGGGGCACAAGAGTGATAAGGCTCAATCAGAAAAAGACAGCTGGAGCAATTGTAATTCCAATTATGGATGACAGATTGGAGACACTTTTGAATAAGTATAACTATGATGTTCCCAATATTTGGGACCAAAGTCTAAATAGAGCTATTAAGCAAATCTGTAAAAAACTATCAGAAACAGTTCCAAGCTTAAGAGTAAAAGAGAGAACAGTTTTGACTTTGAAAGAGAGAAGGGCAGAAGAAGTGGCAAGGAAGAATGGAAAAGAGATGTTTGAATATGATGAACAAGGTTTTCCATTAAAGGCAAAATGGGAACTTGTGGCTAGTCATACTGCAAGAAGAAGCTGCATCACAAACATGTATCTTACAAAAAAATATACTGTACAGCAAATGATGAGCATTAGTGGGCATAAGACTGAAGCAATGTTTTACAAATATGTGAAACTTTCCTTGGATGAGTATGCTGATAGTTTGGCAAGTGTAGTTAGTGATGGTTTGTTTTAAGAATAATGTCCAGTAACAAGGAAAAAGGGATGCAGATTGCATCCCTTTTTTGTATGTGTTACCCCTGAATATGTCCAAATATGTCCAAAAATCTGTAGAGAATCTGATGATAAAAAAAAGAAAAGTCTGTAAATCAATGATTTACAGACTTTGGGATGTGCCCGAGGCGGGAATTGATTTAAATACATCGAATTACGCCTAAATTCCTCCAAATTACAATCTAACTTTTTGAATGTCAAATTACTGTAAATGCACTCTGTTATCAAGTCAAGTTAGCAGAGTAACTTTCGATAACCTAAAAATTCCGCAAATAATCCGTAAATAGTCCACCAAGGTTTTGCCATGTCACCAAAATTTACTATATTTACATAGCGATTCAGAGATGGCGGGTGATGCAAATTGTATATATGCAAAATTGCACTGAAATACACCTCAAATACACTGAACCGGGAAAATCGCGTATTTCGAACAGACATACGCGGGCAAAGATAAGTATATTTTAAGTGACTAACAAATAATTGTACATCTTTAATTTAAATGTATGGCAAAACTTACTTTTAACTTGGAACTGAGCCGCAATGTTGCCAAAAGTACAGGCATGTCCCATGTACTTTTGCGCATTCAAGATGACCAACACGTGAAAAAACGTATTAGCACCGGCATTGATGTCAATCCGAAGAATTGGAGTATGCAGAGGCAGAAGGTAAAACCATCGGATAGCGAATACGTAGTAAAGAACTGCAAACTGCAAGACTTCCTTGACCAAGCAGAAGCCGCTAAGAACAAGTTGATCGAAGCCGGAGAGATTCCTGATGCTATCTCTGTAGCTTCTGTATTCAAAGGAGAATCAAAACCACATTCATTCATGCAGTTTGCCGAAATGTACTTCCAACGTTTCTTTGATACAGGAGAACTTCGAGAGTATAAGAAGCACAAATCATTGATCGTTAAACTCAAGTTCTTTGTCAATGACTTCACACTTGAGGATTACGCCAAGGCTCCAAGAATGGATTGTAAGGAATTCCCGGAGTTCGCTAAGACCCATTTGACAAAAGACCTCCCTTTTGCCTCTATTACCCCTACCTTCGTCGAGAACTTCTCTATATATTTAAAAGGTATGCCGAATATGACGAAGAAAGGTCATGTGCTCTCAATCGATACTGTCAAGAAACATATCGCTATGTTTCGAGCTTGCTATCGTAAGGGTTTGCATGAGCAGAATCTCCAATTCCCAACAGACCCTTTCTATGGATTGAAGTTCGAGAAATCAAATGTAGTTAAAGCCAAACTGACAATGGAGGAGATAGACCAGCTCAATGATCTGGAACTTGAATCCAACTCTCTTTCTCAGATCGCTCGTGACTGCTTCATGTTCTCCTTCTATTGTGCTGGCATCCGTTGTGGCGATGTACTGAGAATGCGAGGTACCAATATCTACAAGGAGGGCGATTCATGGCGCCTTCAGTATGAGATGGGCAAAACGGGAAAGCAGAAGGATATAAAGCTCCAGTTAGAAGCATTAGCTATTTTGACAAGATATGTTGACTTCGACCATCTCAGTTCAGATTATATCTTCCCTCTCCTCGATAATGATGCTCCTTATGCTATTGCGAAGACCAATAGAGACATAGACAATCTCCCACCTCATGTCAAACGAATGCTGATTGCCGCAGAAGAGAGTAACAATTCACTTTTGAATAAGTTCCTCCTGAAAATAGCCAAGATGGCCGGAGTGGAAAAGAGAATCTCAATGCATATATCTCGACATTCATTTGCAGATCTCGCACGTCGCCAAGGTGCCAGCGTCTATGATGTAAAACAAGCTTTGGGTCACTCAAGTCTGAAAATAACCGAAAAGTATCTGGCTTCCTTTGATACGGCTTCGCAGGATGCTACGCTTGATTCGATATTCCATAGAACTTCCGAAGAGGAGAACTTAATAACCGCTATCAAACGATATTCTTTGGTCGAATTGAACAATATAATATCATCGATTGGATACAAGGTCGTAACATTATAACATAGAGTATCCCTCTCAATATTTATCCAGCCATAATGATCAAATTGATTGTTATGGCTGGTTTGATGTTATTGTGCCATGATTCTGAAAAAAGTGATGCAAAATACACTTTATTGCGTTTTTCAAGATGTTCCATTTTGTCTTCAACTTGTACGATTCGAGGCCTGATTTGTCGAAAACTATTCTGATTTTTAACTAATATAAGTTAAAAATACCGCTTAATTCCCTATAATACAATAGAATGGATTGGTATGTTCCATTCACATGTTCCATTTTATGTTCCATCTGTTTATAAATGTTAAGAATTCAAGCGAATTTTGGAGAATTCGAATGTATTACTTTATCTTTGCGTACCGATTTTTGAAACTCAAACCCACAAATACAATACATTCATGGACCAGAATTCTATGACATTTTCAGTGCTTCCAGATGCCGAATGGAAAGCAATGAAAGAAGAGCAAAGAGCAATTCGCAATCAGCTAAACAACCTGGTTCGGCTGATAGAGAACAAACAGATGGACACCCAAGAATGGCTTACGCTTGAAGAAGCCAGAGATATAATTGGAGTCTGTTCTAAGACTTTTCAGAAATATCGTGATAACGGGATTATCCCGTTCTCACAATATGGACGTAAGATCTATTTTAAGAAAAGTGATATTCAAGCATTTCTTGAATCAAGGCGCATCATCAGGAGATGAAACCCTCATTTTCACTACACATCTATTTTGTTATACATCGAGTCACTAGTTGAAACAATGCTGGCATTATTCAAGTTGCCAATTATGTACAAGTGATCGAAAAAAAGAAAAAGTACATGGAAATTGATTACATTTCTACAATTCAAGAGCAGCTCAAAGCTGCCACGGAATCAGCCCGGTCTGAATCCGAGTCAACTTGTGTAGGAATATTCAAGATCAAAACGGCTAATCAGACTATAGAAGACGCAAGCAAGCAACCAAAGCCAAAACCGTTATGGAAAAGTCTTTGGTATGAAGGGGAAGTCTGCTGTTTGTTCTCAGATTCTAATCTGGGCAAATCGGTCTATGCTGTCCAAATTGCAGAACATGTAGCACAAAGCCGAAAAGTATTATATTTTGATTTTGAATTAACCGATAAACAGTTCCAGGAACGCTATACGGATGAGTTTGGTAATACACACGTTTTTCCTCCTCATCTTTATCGGGTTTCGATTAATCAGGAAACAATAGATCCAACACGCTATGACGATGCTCTGCTTGATGGAATAGAGCAAGCTGCACTTCAAAAAGATGTCAGCATACTCATCATTGATAATCTAACCTATCTGTGTAGCTGTTCAGAGAAAGGCGAGATTGCCGGATTATTCATGACGAAGTTATTCAGTCTGAAACACAAGTATGGATTCTCCATCTTGGTTTTGGCACATACACCGAAACGCTTTCTGTCAAATCCTATCACACAGAATGATCTTGCCGGCAGCAAGAAACTCTATAACTTTTTTGACAGTTGTTTCGCTCTTGGTAAGAGTACGATGGGAGAAAGCTTTCGCTATATAATTCAGTTGAAAGTCAGATATGGGTCTTTGACAAATGGCAAAGACAACGTGATAATATGTTCAGTAGAAAAAGTTGGAGATTTTCTCCAGTTCGTAGAACATGGCAGCTCTTCGGAAAGAGAACATCTCAGGGATCGATTTGAAGAGAAATATGAGTTTGCGAAAAAAGTCAAGAATCTGTCGGATGAAGGTTATACTGAGCGCCAAATCGCAAATACATTGGGTAGCAACAAGTCGGCAGTGCATCTTGTGCTTACCAAAATTAGAAAATCTGGTTTAAATGAGGAAGATAACCTGTTTAACCAGGATAACCAAGAATAACCAAAGTAAACCAAGTTGAACCAACAATGAGCTATAGCTTAGAAAAGTATCATGGGCGCAATAGTCGACATGAATGCCCATCTTGTCATGATCCGCACTCATTTACATATTACGTTGATGAGAACGGCAATGTGCTTGATTCACGTGTAGGACGTTGTGATCACGAAAGTAGTTGTGGTTATCATTATTCGCCCAAGGATTATTACCATGATAATCCTCCGGACAGCAATTTCTCTCGGAATTATCCAATTCGACAATCTTGTCTTACGCCTAGGCCAAAGCCTAAACGTTCCTCAATTCAGTTCATGCCAAGCCACTTTGTCGTGGATTACTACAGTCAGGATAGCCATTTGGTGAAATTCTTATTTAGCATCTTTAGCAAGGAAGATGTTGTCCGTGTCTGTAAGGCCTATTGCCTGGGAGGAACCTCAAAGCGAGAAACAGTTTTCTGGCAAATTGACATCGATGGGAATATCAGATCTGGTAAAGTCATCCAATATAATCAGGCGAATGGACATCGAGCCAAACAAATTGATTGGATGCATAGCAGGCTAATCAAAAAAGGATTGCTCTCTAAAGATTTTTCATTAGGTCAATGTTTATTTGGAGAGCATCTGCTAAACATCAACCGAAATGCCATCGTTGCATTAGTCGAATCAGAAAAGAGCGCGGTTATTGGAAATGCTCAATTTCCGGATTATTTATGGCTCGCAGTTGGCGCAAAGGGGCAATTGAAACCAGAGAAATTATACGTTCTTAAAAACAGAACAGTCATACTATTTCCAGATATTGATGCCCATGAGGATTGGTGCGAAAAAGCCAAATTATTGACTTTTTGCCATGCTACGGTTTCTGATGTTTTATTGAAATATGCAACCGATGAAGACCGTAAAAACAAGATTGATATTGCAGATTGGATAATCAAACAAAGAATAGAAAATGCTGTCCAATGAACAACTTGATATGATGCGAGACCGTGCTGTCGATCTCGCTGTGAACTGGGCGAAGTCCGGTATCGGTTACTTCACCATGCGTCAGTCCGTCAAAGACTATCTCGCTGCCTGTGGCTGCGACGATGCCGTAGATCACAACCACGAAGCAATCGTCCACGGAAGACGTGCAGCTGTCATGGAAATAGATATTCGTTCCATAGCTCAACTTGATAAGCAGCAGGAGCAGCGACTCCATGACGAGCTGATCGGGATAGCTGAATCAGATGCCCCGACCTATGACCGGGGCATTCATAGGTAAATGATACTTTACGTTGTCCATGGACAACAATTTCTAACCTACTATAATAATATATGAGCAACTTTGTATCCAATGATGTCTTCTGCCTTGCGTTGACCAGAACGCAACTGGAGTTCTTGAGTGACCCTAAGTATTGCGGAAGACGTATGCAAATCTTTGCAGCATTGATAAGCATGACCAGTGAGTCAGATAGACTATCTAAGAAACGAGGAATCAACATTCCCGTCTCAATCGGCAAGGTTGAGATCTCGGAGGTTAATCTTGCTGACCATCTTGGATGGAACCGCAAGACGGTCTCTGACTACATCAAGGCCTTCAACGAGATTGGTCTGATCAAAACCATTAAAGATAACAAGTCTTCCATTCATTCCATTTTGACCCTGTCAGGATGGCTTCATGGAAGCAACATGATCCGTAACCCGTTGTATCATCGTCCAACAGAGAAGCTGTCAGTCCCGTGTCCTTCCAAGCCAGATACTTCCGTGTCTGCCAAAGTTGAGACACCATTGGTGGGCAGCAGACAGACGGACGCTCCTGCTCACATTCCAGAGCCTTCAGCACCCGATCGGGACTTCTCGAAGTCTTCCGAATCTGCTGATGGCACGGCCACCGAGCAGACATCGTATCTTCCCGAAGATCAACCTTCAGTTTCCAACACAGAGGGCTGATTTCGAGAAGGGGAAGATGAGCATCCTGGAGGACTGGCTTTAAGCGCTGGCCATTCCCCTTCTGCTCACTCCCTTTGACAAATAGCAGAACCATGGATCTGTCACCCACGGTTCAACCCCATCCATACAGCCAGTGACCCCATCATGCTTCCGTCAGCCGACTTGACACGTCAGCCGGAACCAAGAAGGGGATCGCGGGCAGAACGGATGGCACTCTCTAACACCTGCCAGTTTCGTCAGATTTCTCGCGTAGGAGCTCCAAAACAGGCGAGACTGGTAGTTATCATCTTTAGTACGAATTCGGCTTAGAGAGCCGTTTCCGCCCTTCAGGACGTTTCTGATCTTTCGGGCTCGGTCGGGCTTGCCCAACCGAATTTTGAAGAGTGAGGAACATAATCCTCGGGATGCTGAAGCAAACCCGAAAAATGCCCGTCGAGACAAGACTCAACAGGCATGGACGAGCAAGCTTTCTGGCCATAAAATCAACTCTTCAAAATGAAAACTAAACAGGTTCTGCACATGATGAGCCACAAAGGCTTTGACCGTGCGGAGAGCAATGAGCATCAGCGACAGTGGACGAAGGAGCAGAAGGAGAACGTCGAACGTCGCGAGAAGCATAGTATCGACTGGACCCGTCAGCATCTCAACTTCGAGATTGGCAAGGGCGGTGTCATCCAGCCTCTGGGTATTGACAAGCCCATCAATGAACGTTACAAGGAACGTCTGGCAGCGGCAGGTGTAGAAGACCCGAATGCCCCTCTGCTTCGAGAAGGCCATCAACCCCGTTTTAGAACCGTGGCAGAGATCATCCTGTCTGGTAATGCCGTCCGTATGCGTGAGCTCGCATTTGGTGACCAGAAGGTGGACTTGCGCCCAGGGGCTGACAACAGCCATATCGAGCGCAAGGAGGACATCGAGAAGTGGGCAGTCGATCAGTATAAGAAGGCCTGTGAGCTCTGGGGAGAGGACAACATAATCGGCTTCAGTGTTCACTGTGACGAGTCTTCGCCTCATATACATCTTTGTGTTCTTCCTATCGGTCAGAACAAGAAAGGTATCACCTGTGTC
>JAZRXX010000045.1:0-41238 GCA_045600485.1 Bacteroidales bacterium | reverse complement strand
ATGCCACGAATTGCAAAAAGAGCATGAAGTCCCTGATGAGACGTGCCTGCATGAATTCTTCCTTGCTATTGGAAATTCTCAATAATGCTGTTTGGAATTGAATCCGATGAAACTTGTTTCATTAGATGCGGTTGCCCTGTTATCGCTATAGTTTGTCTATATGTGGGCGTGGGGTTCTCGATGTTGGGTATTTCAAGAATTCCAATTTATCTTGTTGGAATGCTTCTGGGAATGAATTTTTTCTCTGTTGTATCAAAAAAGTTTTTAATTGGGTCGGTAATCGCGTGTTTCGTGTATGTTGGCTTTGTGGCATTGCTTAAGTATAAGATTATAGACTTCAGCCATTGTTATTTGGAAGGATTGTTATTCCTCCCATGTTTCCCGATGGTTTTGTTCTTAGCAAATCATTTGTCTTTTCGTGGCATAAGTTTCTTCTGTTGGATTGGATCATTGACTTTGGAAATCTATCTTTGTCATGAATATATTTTTGCTTGGATAATGAATTTGACAAATGGAGATAGATTGTGGTATTGGCTGATTATGGGGGGGATTTTGTCTTTCTTTTACGCATGGATTTTGTCGAAAATTATCGCTTATTCTTCAAATCATATTCGACGCATCCATTTTTTTGAGGTATTTAAGACGTGAAAATATTTCCTCGTTTTATCTGGTTCGATTATATATTACTTGGGATAATTGCTATTGCTCATTATCTTCAGGTGCGACTGTATGTAGGTCCTGTTGAAGACATGATTTATCAATATGTCAGTTCGCCAGATGGACCACTGTTTGATAATCCGATTAGTTCTTTACATGATGCATTCCTTTCTCAATGTAATGACTATTTCTATGTTAACGGCAGATTTCTAAACCATGTCGTCGTTCAATATCTATGTGGCATGAGTTGGGGGAAGGAATTCTTCTTTGTCTTGGACTCTTTGTTCTTTGCAGGTATTATCCTTGGCATCGTTGTTTTGATTAGAGATTATTGCGAGAAAACATTTGCGGATATATGGGTGGTTTTGTTTTTGCTAATATGGCTATCTCCTCATCAAGGCTTAACATTGTTAGGACACATCGCTTTTGGTGTCAACTATGTATGGGGAGGATGTTCTTCTCTATGGTTCTTTATCCTTTGGAAATATTGTCAGAAAAACGAATTGCATAGATTCCTTCGTCCAATAATAGTCTTAGCTTCTTTGATAGTTGGTTCGTTGCACGAGGGTTTCTCTTTGCCGATTTCTGCCGGATTGTTTTTATACTATGCTCTTGACTATAGGAGATTTCGAGGATTTGGTGCGTGGATAGCAGTTGCATTCTGGATTGGTACATGTTTCGTAACATTTGCTCCTGCCAACTTCGTTCGTTTCCATGCATTATCTGCGACACGTGTAGAAGAAAACTTGCCACTTATATACAAGGCATTACGTATGGCAAAGAACCTATTATTGGGATCAAGAGCCGTCGATATATTTACTGCGTTATGTATTGTTGGTGTATTTCCGAAATATAAGGGTTTTATTAAGCAGCATATAGCCGAAATCATGGTGCCTGCAGTGGTAATCGCTTTTGCCATGTTTGTAGCATGGGCAGATGTTCACCAACTGATGCCGTTAGTCTTTTTTGTAATTGTTTTAGTTTGCAGTTTTGTTTATAATCTTTTGGATTTTCGTCAACACATCCTAAGTATTATTGTAGGAATTGTTATAGTGGTGTCTATTATTCCAGGTTATTTCGAAGTCTATCGAGACAGAGTAATTCTAAAAGAGCGCTGGGATTGTTTCTTTGATCAATCGAAGAATGTCACTTTGGATTATTGTAATGCCAAAGAGATTCTTACCTTTTGTAATGATGTAAATAGTTCTTATGTGGGTTACACAGATATCGGCTACTGTACCTTGCAGTTAAAGGGAAATAGATATTTGGAACAAATAACTTTAGCAGAATTTAGAAATGATCATGCCATTCAAAAGACAGCGGTGTTACCAGATACAAAAGAGGTTATTATGCGAGGATGTGTTGTGGAGAATGCAATTAATGATTCTGTCTATATATTGGGGAATCTACACATCAAAGTAATGCCCTTAGATAGCACATCCTCCGATCCTCATTCATTTGTCGCTGATAATATGAGATACACCGTTCTTTATTAATGCTGAGTTGCGATGAAAAAACTTGTAACAATCCTTCTCCCCGCATATAACGAGGAAGCATCTTTTCCCATTATAGAAAAATGTATGTGCCAAGTGGTAAAAGATAATCCAGATTATGATTGGGAATTTCTGTTTGTCAATGATGGTAGTACAGACCATACGCTGCAGCAGATGGTTAAATTTCACGATCGAGACGCCCGATATAATTATGTGGATTTATCCCGTAATTATGGCAAAGAGGTTGCTATGATGGCAGGATTCGACTATGCTAAAGGTGATGCATTGATTATTATGGATTCTGATATGCAACATCCCGTGGAGGTTATCCCAGAGATGCTGAGATATTGGGAAGAAGGATATGATGATGTGTATGCGCAGAGAAAGTCAAGTAAGGAGTCTTGGGTAAAAAGAAAGACGTCGCAATGGTATTATAGTTTCTTACAGAGTCTAACGAGAGTTCCCATACAGAAGGATACTGGCGATTTTCGGTTGTTGGATAGATCTTGTATTGAGGCATTAAAGCAGTTACGGGAGACCGAAAGAAATACTAAAGGAATGTATTCTTGGATAGGATTCCATAAGAAAGGCATTTGGTACGAGCAGAAGGTGCGTGCTCTGGGAGAGACAAAATGGAGTTTCTTCCAGTTGTTGAACCTAGCCGCCAATGGCGTTATGTCATATACGATAGCCCCACTTCGTCTGTCGATGATAATGGGAATAGTTGTTTCATTCTTTGCATTTTTATACCTCGTTTTTATTGTTGTCAAAACAATACTGTATGGTGAGCCTGTCGGTGGATTTCCAACAATTATGGTGACAATGCTTTTCTTGGGTGGCGTACAATTACTATCTCTTGGAATTATCGGAGAATACTTAGGCAAAGTCTTTAACGAAAGTAAAAATCGTCCAGGATATTTCATAAATTGCTATAATGGCAGGAAACAATGATGGAGAAAAAACAGCGTCAATCAAATATTGAGTTGCTGCGTATTGTATGCATGCTGTTTGTATTGGCTCTTCATGCAAACTTTAAGGCATTTGGCAGACCGAATGCAGTCGAAATTTCAGATCATTTGTTTTTTTCTTCGCTACGGTATTTGGCAGAATCATTGTGCATCGTTGCTGTTGATACATTTGTTTTGATTTCTGGATGGTTTGGCATTAATACTACCATGCAGGGTGGACTTAGTTTTTTGTTTCGTTGTTTCTTTATTGGCTTTATTTGTTTATTTGCATCATGTATTATTAAAGGACCTCAAGAATTTTCGATAGATATATTATTCTTAAGAAATATAGACAGTTATTGGTTCGTTTATTCATATTTGGGATTGTATATTTTTTCTCCAGTATTGAATGCTTTCGTTAATACTGCCTCAAAGAGAACGGTTGCATTTGTATTGCTCTCTTTTTTTTCTTTCCAGCTATCCACATCATGGTATAGAGGTTTTAGCCTTGCGTTTATGCATGGTTATTCTTCGATTTCATTCTTCGGATTGTATCTTTTGGCTCGATTTTTGAGAATACATACAAATGTTCTTGGCAATAGTAAGTGGATATATTTGAATGTCTTTCTTTTTAGTTCTTTGTTGACTTCTGTTGTATCTCTTACATCAGCACTGTATCAGCATGACTATGTTAGTGAAATATTATTTGCATATAATAGTCCATTTGTAATCTTAGCTTCTGTGTCTTTGCTTTTGTTCTTTTTGAAATTAAAGATTCAAAACTCTTTCATAAATTATGTAGGTTCGTCATCTTTTGCTGTTTATTTGTTTCATTGTCATGCTTGTGTATTTCCTGAGTTTATTTCATGTTGTAAAAATATTGATTTGTATTCTTTCCCTGTGCTATTTTTGTTTGTGTTTATGATTTCAATCGCTATTGATAGACTGAGATATTTGACATGGTCTTGGATATCACCTCTATTAAAATGAAGAGAATCGGATTCTATCTATATAATCCAGGCTTAGGACAAGTTGATTGTTCTTCTATTTTTGAATCCAATCCGGGTATTGGAGGAACAGAACATATAGTCCTGTTGATCTGGTCGATGCTGTCGGAATTGAAGGATAAGTACGAGGTTACAATGTTTGCGACAGAACCGATCCTTGGATTGAATTGTTCTAAAGTTATTCTTGTTGCAAGTATTGAGGAGGCCATTAAGAATGCAGAAAGTATGGGAATTGAGATTCTTATATTCAAGCATATGCCGGAGTATTGCCTAAATGATCGATTGAGGTGTTCTTCTCCACATCTGTCTTTGTTCCCTTGGGTTCATATCTTCCAGAATAGAAAGGATCTTGACTACTATTATCAGAATGAGAATGTCAAGCGCGTGATATGTGTGGGCAAAGAACAGAGGGATCTTTTCTTGGATCATCCCTGTATTCGAAAAATGTGCTATATTTATAACACTTTGAATACTGATCCATCGTATAAAGAGCGAGTGTTACAGCATCCTTACAAGGAACGAAAGCACATTGTAACTTATGTCGGCAGTTTGGTTCCTGAGAAGTGTTTCCATCATTTGGCTGCTATGTGGAAAGATATCGTCGCCGAAGTGCCTGATGCAGAATTATACGTGATTGGTTCTGGTGCAGTTTATGATCATACGAAGTCATTGGGGAAATATGGTCTTGCACAAGAGGACTATGAGAATTGGTTTATGCCCTATCTTGAGGAAAATGGAGTATTGATGCCATCCGTTCATTTCATGGGTAGAATGGGAAAAGAGAAAGAAGAGATTCTTCTTAAGACAAAGGTTGGTGTGCCTAATCCATGGGGGCTTAGTGAAACATTCTGTATTTCTGCAGTCGAAATGCAGTTGTGTGGGGCTACAGTCGTGGCTGGTGAATGTTCGGGATATTATGATACATTTATTAATGGTGTGATTGTGAAAGACAGGAATCATCTCAAAGATGCAATTGTTGCTCAATTGAGATCTGATATGCCGGTCGTGGATTATGAAAAGACATATCGAAAAATCGTAGAACAATTCTCTGCACAAAAGGTATTGAGTGAATGGGAGAATCTGATAGAACATTATAATGAGCCATTGTCAGTTCCATCAGACAGTGAAAATATGTATTATCGCATGAAATGGGTGAAGCGTATATCTGCATGCATCAAAGAGAAACTGCCAGCAGTACGCATCTTACCTCCAGTAGAAAATATGCTTCAGAAAATGGAGTATTATCGGAATTACCGGGCCTTTTAGTAATGGTAAAATCAACTATTGCTATTAACCGGTCTGCTTTTATTTATCTTGTTGGCTATTTTGACGTTTTTCTGCAGTCACATAGGTTACTATGTTCCTTTCTCAGAACTTCAAACTAACCGAACAATCTAAACAAAATCATCCAAGTTTATTTTTCCCATTACTTAATTGTATGTCATGATTGAACTTTTGGATAAATCTTCTTGTAGTGGATGTGAGGCATGTGTGCAACGATGCCCAAAACAATGCATCACGATGAAAGAAGATGAACTTGGGTTCCGTTATCCTAGCATAGATACAATACAATGTGTTGAGTGTGGTGCTTGTGTTCGTATCTGCCCAACAAAGAGCAACGTACAAGAGGCAACTCCGCTAACGATTTATGCCTGTAAAAACAAAGGAGCAGAGACCCGGCAAAATAGTTCATCAGGAGGATTGTTCACCGCAATCGCTACCCAAATCATTGAACAGGAAGGAATCGTTTTTGGTGTTACATTTGACGGCAACCTAAATGTTTGTTTTGATAGTGCAGACACAATCGAACAACTGCAGAAGTTCCAGGGCTCAAAATATGTCCAGGCTACGGTAGGCAGAATCTATGAATCGGTCGAGAAATATCTAAAGGCGGGAAGGAAGGTGCTCTTTTCCGGTACATCGTGCCAGGTAGCGGGTTTGAAGTCATATTTAGGGCGGGAGTACGATTCTTTAGTAACCATAGATTTCATCTGTCATGGAGTACCCAGTCAGCGTCTGTTCGATCAATTCCTCAAAGAGGAGATTCCAGATATACAAGAAAAAAATAATTGCGTAGTTCGTTTCAGAGATAAAACTAATGGTTGGTGGAATTTTCACTTTTCGGTGACTTCAGATTCCGCCGAATCGCAACATCCAATTACGATATACAATCATCCATTTGCAGAAACATCCTATGGTGCCTTGTTCTTGAACAATGTGTCGCTTCGTCCATCTTGTTATCAGTGTGCAGCGAAATCAGGAAAGTCGAAGAGTGATATTACTATGGCAGATTTTTGGGGGGTATGGCATTCCTATCCAGAGAAAGATGACAATAAGGGAATCACACTGGCTATCATCAATTCAAAAAAGGGCGAGGAACTTATTCCGTTTGATAAGTTGGATTATTTCCCGCTTTCCATGGAAGATGCTTTTTTTGCAAATGAGGGATACTTTGAATGTCCTATCAAACATCCGAAGATTGAACTATTCTATAAATGGATGATAGAAGGGAAGTCGTTGAAACAAATCCAAAAAGAATTATTCCCTATCGATTATTCCCAAAAAGTCAAAACAATCATAAAATCATGGCTGGCATGGATAAAAAAATAGTTGGAATTCAGACTCCGCACTATGCATTCAATTATGGCGCCCAGTTGCAAGCCTTTGCTTTAGGTGTGGCCGTCAAGGATTTGGGATTTGAGATAGAATATATCAATCGGCGTCCATCAACATACTCTTTATTCCGTTCTTCATGGGACAAATTCTTGAAGACATTGGATTTGAAAACAAAATACCATGGCTTCGTGGACTTTGAGAACCGTTTTTTACAGCCACAGACCTTTCCAATAATAAACAATCGGGAATACAAGGATCTTGATACGACGAAATATCATGGCGTAATAGTTGGCAGTGATCAGATATGGCGTGATGACTATTTCTATTCCTCATTTGAGTTCAGTCCTTATCTATACTTTATAGAAGACCCTGCAATCCGAAAAATTTCCTATGCGGCATCATTTGGTAAAAAGACATGTGTTCATCCTGCAGAAAGGCAGGCGGAGATATCCAGGTTCTTGAAACAATTTCATGCAATTTCCGTACGAGAAAAATCTGGAATAGATATATTAAACAATTATTATGGAGTGAATGGAGTCTGGGTATTAGATCCAACACTGTTGCATAATGCACTTACTTATATCAATTTACTCAACCTGAAAAAGGGTCCTGTCAGACATCAGATTGGCACATATATCCTGGGCGGAAGCAATAAAATCCTAAAAAGTCTCTCTCCTTTGGACAAATTATTGCATAGACCGTTCAGGCATGTCTATGGCCGGTTGTATCATCATGGAATTCTGACACGATTCCACATCAACAGGTTTCTCCTTGTGCCTAGCGTTTCGGAATGGTTAGAGTTGATTCTGAATTCAGAGTATATTGTGACCGACTCGTTTCATGGAATGGTTTTTTCCATTATCTTCAACAAACAGTTTGTGGTCTTGAATAATGCGGCAGGAGGATCGGAGCGTTATTATTCGTTGCTTGACGCATTGGGACTGCATGATAGAATATTCGAATGGAGTTCGGATCGTCAAATGATAGCAAAAAAGCTGAGGGAACCTATAGATTATTCGATAGTAGAAGACAAATTGAGTCGGATAGTAGAGCCTTCGAAAGACTTCCTGCGTAGTTCGTTGCTGTAATTCTTATTTAATGTATCAGATATCAATCATAATTCCAATCTATAAGGTCGAGAGATATATTCAGGCGTGTCTGGATTCTATTTATTCGTCCGAAAATGAGGGGTTATCATTCGAGGTAATCTGTGTGAATGACGGCACCCCGGACCGATCGATGGCGATTGTAGAGAATTTTGCTAACAGATATGATAATATAAAGATTGTCAGCCAAGAGAATCAAGGGCAAGGGCCTGCAAGAGACAATGGTATCGCAAATGCGCAAGGAAAATATATCTGGACTATTGATTCTGATGATTGGTTGGAATCTGGTGCAGTTGAAAGGGCTTTGGAACTAATAGTGCATCATCCGGATATCGATACATTTGTTATACCTGCGATATGGAAATATGCTGATAGCAAAAAGAATTGGGTAGATATCAAAGTCGCAAGAGACAGAGAACTATCCGGATTGCAATATTTAAAAGAGGGATTCCAGTCCGCGGCCTGGCAATTTGTAGTTCGGCGAGATCTTCTGGTTGATAATGGAATAACATATAATAAAGGCATTCTCCACGAGGATGGAATCTGGGGATTTGAGGTGCTGTATTTATCAGCAAAGGTTTATATTTATTCAAAGCCTCTCTATTGTTATCGTCAGCGACAAGAGGGATCTGTGATGAGCAATATTACAATTCGTAGTGCATACGATATTGTGAAAATTCATTCATTGTTAGATCAATTTAGACAGAAACATGTCCTTCCAGAAGATCAAATTTGGTTTAAGAAATGGAATCTTCAGCGATTTGAGGAAGCAGTTTCTATCGTTTGGCATTTGCGACATACTCCAGAATTCCAGAAGTTTCTTGATGATACAAAAGACTTTCGTTATCAAGAAATTGATAAATGTTTTTCTTCGGGTGGTGTTAAATGGAAATTAAAATGCTGGCTTTTTAAACATCCAATATTAAATAAGCACAGAAGAATTTTACAGCAAAAGATTAAGTTATGGATATCTTGACCTTGATGAGCAAAACATATTGGCATCTATTTAAAGTGATGCCATGCGAGATGATCCTCAAAAAAAAGTGGGATGCATATCGTAAGATAGAATCTCATTTCTATGGTCATGGATTTGATCTTGCTGATGTTAAGGGATACAATGATTCTATTGTTGAAAACAAGACTATCTGGTTCTATTGGAATACAGAAATCGAGAATGCGCCAAAGATTGTAAGTGCTTGTTTGCGATCATTAAAACATCATGTTCCAGAAGGTTGGCATGTGGTTGTCTTGTCGGAAGAATCTGCTAAAGATTATGTGCAGTTACCACTTTTCATCGAGGAACTGAAGTCGTCTGGCAAGCTGTGGTATGCCCTGTATGCTGATCTGATTCGTTTGGCATTATTATACAAATATGGAGGTATCTGGTGCGATGCCACTTGTTGTTTGACGCAGTCAATTCCTTTTTCTATTTTGGATGCACCTTTATTTATGTTTTCTTACGAAGGTCTATTGAATGCATCTCCTGCGAAATTTGAGAATTGGTTTATCAAGGCAGATAAGGGAAATTATGTAATTGAAAGAGTTTTGCAAGATCTGCTTTATTATTGGAGCCAACCCAAGAAAGAACAGGAATACTTCGTCTGGTTTCATTTACAGACCGCTTTGTATAATAAGGATGAAAAGGCCCGTGAGTTGATGAATGCTATCCCTTATTTCTACAATTATGATGCAATGCTTGTTCATATTCATTTTGGGTTGAATTACCCATATACAGATAGACTCTGGCTGCAGTTACAATCGAAGTGCTTTGTCCAGAAACTGACTTATAAATACGATAAAGCGTTAGAGTCTGGCAATACTTTGCTTAATCATATTTTGAATGACAACGCATGATCTCGGTTCTTGTCCCAGTCTATAATGTTGAGCAGTATCTGACACGTTGCATAGACTCTGTCCTTTCGCAAGATTTCACGGATTGGGAACTGATTCTTGTGGATGACGGAAGCACAGATTGCTCTGGGGATATTTGTGATAGCCTCACCCCCAACCCCTCTCCAAGTGGCGAGGGGAGTGTTTCTGTTAGTGACGATGGAAAGATAAAGACAATTCATAAGAAGAATGGGGGATTGCCATCTGCTCGATTGGCAGGATTTCGGGAGGCTAAAGGGGAATTTCTTGTCTTTCTGGATGCCGATGATTGGCTGTTGCCGGGTGCACTGAGGACTTTGCATGATGCCATTACCTGTGATGGTGGCTATGACATTGTGAAATCGCTTGTTAAACGAGTGACGGATGATGGCTGCGATTGGTTGGAACATTATGGGTTGGAATCTGGAACCTTGGAGGGCGAAAACAGATATTTGAAGGCAGTTCAAGGTGATTCGATCTCCCCTTATCTGCACAGCGGGATGTATCGAGCCAATCTTTTTTCGGCGAAGGTATTCCTACCTATCATTGAGAATGGGATTAGTGTCGGTGAGGATTGGTTTGCCAATTACTATGTCGCACCTAAGGTCAACCGTGTAAAGTTTATAGAACAAGCGACTTTCGCCTATTTCGTCAATCATAACTCAATGATGGGCGATAGTGTGTATGGCTGGGAGTATTATGACAAGGTTGAGCGTTGCAAACAACGAATGAATCAGGAATTAGGACTTGTAGAGGATGACTATTATCAGACAACGAAGGCCTTGATGGATTTGAGATATTTCTTTTTCCCCGAAGTAGGGTTCTCTTGGTCTCATTTCAAGAAAATCCAGCCACTCGCATTAAATGGAATTGAGTTGCAGAGAGGAGGAAAGAAGAGCGCGTATAATCAGAAAACGGTCCAGTTCCTTCGTTGGCCTTTGCTGTTTTATATCTATACTCATTTGTTCCGCCTTCTGTTTTGGGCAGTCAAATTGAAATGCCATTCGAGAAAGGTTTTATGAAGTATCTGAGTAGGCGAGGTGATATGGATGAAATTGCACAGATTCCATCCATCTGTATTTTTGATAATCTGGCTACGGGGGGTCCAAGGTTCGGATTTGTCGTTCCGACTTATAGGCGAGCTGACTTGTTGCAATATGCCCTCAATAGCATATTGCAGCAAGATACAGCTGTTACCTTTGAGATTCTTGTGGTGGACGATAATCCAGTGAGAAATGATGAGACAGAACAATTGATGACATCTCTCTATAATCGTCCGGGAATCGCCTATTATAAGAATTCCCAAAACTTAAGGCAGGAGGGAAATTGGAACAAATTGTTTGAACTGGTACGTACGGAATGGGTCATTATGCTTCATGATGATGACATGCTCTATCCGGACTATATGACATATCTGCAGCATTGCATGGAATCGTTTCCTTCTTCAATCGGTGGTTTTTTCCCATGTTTTATAGGTCAGACGTTTGAGGATGATACTCTACCGCCCAGATCTTCGTCTGTTTTGAATGCCAGAGTAATCAAGGAGGTGGATTTCTTGCAAGGATGTATTTTGGGGGCTCCTTTGGGCATGTGTGTGAAGCGAACTCTAATACATCAGATTGGTGGCGTAAACAAAAGCAGCAGTGTGGCTGTTGATTATGACTTCTTTAACCGATTGGTGAAGGCTGCCGACGTCGTTAAGATGTATGATTATCCTTTGGGTGTATGGCGTATTATGGACAACGTGAGTCAGAAGGTGGAGACTCCATTGTTCTGTGTCCATTGGGGCGATACTTTGAAGATGGAGACTCTGGAGGACTGTGGCTTGCGTTGGTTGGCTCCGTTATTCCGATGTTATGTCCGGGGATTTGACCGACAGCATATCTGCAGTTGGTACAAGGAGATGGAGAAGGGGGACCCGGATCCTGCAGTATTGCCAAAGGCTTCGCGTTGGGACATGGTTGTCTATAAGGTTTTCCGGTGGGCTTTTGCTGTGAATCGTCGTATAGGCAGGAAATCCTGCCAAATCGCAATTGAAAAATGAAAGACTCCGTTTGTGCAAAGCCAAGACAGACAAATATCGAATTGTTGAGAATACTTTCGATGTTTCTTGTTTTGATGATTCATTATAATGTAATCACCAATGGAATGCCCAATCAAGAGATGATCGTAACGAACCCAATGAGAGCTTGGGGTATTTCTCTGCTGAGTGGATTGGATTTTATCTGTGTCGATTGTTTTTTGGTCATTTCCGGCTATTTTGGGATTCATTGGAAATGGAAAAGTATTGCATCCTATCTTTTTCAATTGTCTTTTTGGTCAGCGTTTGTCTATATTGCCTGCAGTTTATTAGGATATCATGCGTTTTCCGCTTCAGAATTCGCGCAAATTACGATTACTGCATTATTGGGCAATTGGTTCTTTATGTGTTATCTTGGTGTCTATGTGTTGGCTCCGGTGATGAATACATTTGCAGAGAAATGTGACTCTAAGCAGATGGGCTATGTCCTATTGGCGTTTTTCGTGTATCAAACTATATTTGGTTATGTTCTTAAGGCGAGAGTGGATTTGTTGCAAGGTTTGAATATCTTGAATCTCTGTGGTTTTTATCTTTTAGGGGCATATTTGAAAAAATGTGATTTGAAGTGGTCCAAATTTCCTGCTTGGGTGGATCTTTCTATTTATTTAGGGATTGCGTTTTTCTTGTCTATATTGTCGGTAGTAACGAAGTATTTTGGAGCAACGAAGGATGTCTTTAGTTATATCAGTCCTTTTGCTATTGTTCAATCTGCTTATCTTTTCTTGTTTTTCAAGAAGATTCCAGTGGGTAGATGGGAGAAAACTATCTTGTTCTTTTCTACTTCTGCATTTGCCGTTCTATTGATGCATTCTTGGGCCGGAGCTGGTGCTTATTTTGATGTTTGCCGACTTATTCATGACCATTTGCCAGTTCCATTCTTGTTTGTCCTGCTATTCATGATGCTGTTCTTTGTTGTGGCTGTATTCGTGGATAAGGTACGAATGTGGTTGTTTGAGAAGATATTCGGACGATTTTTGTAATATATTGCCTCATGTTGGATGTTTCCGTAATCATACCTGTGTATAATCCTGGCCAGCTGATCAAGAGATGCTTGGATTCTATCTTGGCTCAAAGTGGGAACTTTTCGTATGAAGTCCTTTTGATAGATGATGGAAGCCAAGATGACTCGTCGGTAATTATCGAAGGTTATGGGAATCCTTGCTTCAAATTATTCCACCAAGAGAATGCTGGACCTGCCAGCGCCCGTAATAGGGGAATCGCCATGGCGCAAGGTCGATATCTGGCATTCCTCGATGCCGACGATTATTGGGAAACGACGTTTTTGGAAAAGATGGTCGATTTTCTGGCCGAACATCCGAATTGTGGCGTGGTCTCTTGTGGGCAAAAGCACCTAACGGTAAGTGGTAGCATAGTGGCTCCTTCCGATATGAACGAGTATGGTGGACCAATTGAGACGGATAGTTTTTTTGCACTCCAGAATTGTTGGGACCATGTCTGCACCGGAAGCATGGTGGCGCGCACGGATATCGTCAAGAGAATTGGCACTCAAAGAACCGATCTGAGAATTACTGAAGATCTTGAGTTCTGGGCAATGTTGGCTACTTCTGGAAAATGGGGTTTTGTCCCGGAGGTTCTTTTTGTCAGCGATGGCACAGATACAATTGCTGGGAGGGAGGGCTGGATCAAGAAGATGTCAGTCCGTTGGAAGAATGCCCCGACGATTGAGAATTGGCAAAAGCGATTATTGGCAAAAGCCCCCGGATTGGAAGTCTTGGAGGATTATAAGCGGGCAAGAGGCGTGATTTCCCGTAATTTGACCTATTGCCAATTGTTGAGTGGCCGTTATGCGATAGCAAGGCAAGAGGCTTTCTTGTATGGCCCTTATTTTACACCAGATACGATAGGAAAGTTGATGAATATCTGTAAACTTACTCCTTGGTCTTGGTGGTGTTTGTGTCGCTTCTTACAATATCGCGAGTACCATCGGTTCTAATGTTTGACGAATGAGTTCTTTTTTCCTTTATATATTCAATGCATTGAGGGGAGCTCTGCTATCCTATTATCGGATTCTGTTTGTCCTCTTTTTTGTGCTGCTTTATCGCATTGAATTCATGTCTGATCTTGGATTCGGTGGTGCAAAACTCTTACAAGTGGTTTGCTTGGTAGGTATTGTCTATTATTTGTTGCAGTATTGTCCAAAGATATTCCAGATTTCGCTATCTAATGTGGGGGGAGCCATTCAGTCCAGCCTCCATCTCTATTTGTTCGCCATTTTGAGTACCGTCTGGGCATTCATGCCTTCGTTTGCTTTCTTCCTTTCGGTGCAGAATGTTGTTTTAATTCTGCTGTTTGTCTGGTTTTTTTCCATATTTGACAATTTTCTTTCTATCGAACGCGCATTTGTCTTCTTGGCAGTTGTTTTACAGTTGTTCCAGTTCGTTTGTCTTCAGATTGCTTCTGTCGGTTTATTCCATCACTTTTTGCCGGGTGCCTCGGTTGGGGCGATGACCTTGTGCTATTGTGCTGGTGAATATATGAATATGAAATTTAAGGATGAGGCTCGTGTCCAGATGCTCTTCTATGCTTCCGTCATTTCTGTTATCAGTTTGATCCTTTATACTAGTGGCGGCGCTAATGCTGCTGCTGTGTGTGGCATTGCTGTGGCGATGTTTTTCGGTGGTAAGCGCGTATATGCTGTTATGCTTTTCCTGATTGGCGTATTCTTTATCTTTAATCAGGATTTAATTGATTCGATTATTCTTACTTTGATGCCTGGTAAGGATATGGAGACTATCCGAATCGGCAATGGTCGTGACGCCATCTGGTCCGCCATTTGTGAAAGTGTTGCATCACGACCTGTTTATGGTTGGGGATTCGCGTGTGCAGAGAGAACGGTTCCGCACGTTATCGGTGGACAGATTCTTTCGGATGCTCATAATTCGTATGTCGGCATTTATGGAAGTTTGGGGTATATTGGGTGTGTGTTGTTGGGCATTCATTTGCTGAGAACGGGATGGGAGATGATTACAAGAATCGCATATCCAGGTTATGTTGGTCTTCTGTCTGCTTTTGCGTGTGCCTGTTTGAATATGTACACCTATGGATTCCTTTCTGGCAAAGCCTGCTCGATAACTATGGTCTATTTTATGCTGGTATCGTTGTCGTACCATTTTAGACGAGTTTGGGGATCATGAAGGAGAGACTATGGTATATAGATTGGATGAAGGCTTTGGGAATGCTCTTCATTATTATTGGGCATTTCGCACCATCGACCATTGCTGTTATATCATTCGCTTTTAGTGTCCAGCTGTTCTTCTTTGTATCTGGATTCCTCTATAAACAACAGGATAGCTTCAAATCATTGCTGGTAAAAAATGTACGGACGTTGCTTGTCCCTTATCTGATTTGGGGCGGTTTGTTGATTCTGTTCCTGTTTCTGCGTACTTGGATTCTGCCTGAGTTTGGGAAATCAGTTCTTGGCCTTCTGTTTGGAATGAATAATTATGAAGGAATACGTGGCTGTGGAGAATTATGGTTTATTGTGACTTTGTTTGGTTTGAAGCTTATCACACATTTTATCAAATTCAATAGGTGGATGATATGTTCCTGTTTGCTGATTTCTGTATGTTTGTCAATCTTATATTGTTCGTGGATTGATGATACGGAATGGCAATTTTCGGGAGTCGGATTATTAAATGTTTTTGTGGCATTCCCTTTTTTTCTGTTGGGATATGTTCTTTCTTTTTACAATGCTCAAATTAGCCACATTTCTGATCATATCGATTGGAAATGGATTCCTCTATTGACTCTTGGATTGTTTGTGCTGGCATTTGGTGCGATGAAGAATGGACTGGTTCTGATGATTTTTGGACAATATGGAAACAGTTTTGCGCTGTTCCTTTTGCTTGGATTCGTAGGCATTTTTTGTTCTTGGATTATAGCGTCTTTGTTGTCGAAGACTCGATTCAATAATCTTGCCTATATAATTAGTGTTGGAACAATAGCCGTACTTGCTACTCATGTGGGGATTTTGAATAGGATAAAACCTCTTTTGCTGTCGTATGTGACAAGTGACTGTTGGCTGTATGATTTATTGTCTTGTCTAATAGCGTTTTTGTTGCTGTTGTCGTATATCCCGGTTATTGTGGCATTGAAGAAGCATTTGCCTATTCTTCTCGGAAATAGATGAATATGGATCGGTTATTGAGTGAGAAATTTAGGATAGCATCGTTTATCGCAACTATTATGGTTGTGATTCGACATGGTGCGAATATTCAAGCTTTCTTTACTGGTTGTGATGTGCCTGCAGCATTGGCCTCGTTTGAGGCTGGGATGGTGTTCGTGACGGATGTGGCAGTGCCGTTTTTTTTCTTCGCTTCCGGGTTCTTCTTTATGCGCGATTCCTTCTATGGGGTTGTTCCCTATGCCAAGATGTTGCAAAAGAAATTTTGGACATTGGTTATTCCTTTTGCTGTCTGGAATGTGATTGGTGCTTTGATTCTGCTCATTTATGATAAGCAAGGGGTTCTTGGTAGCTCGCTGTGGGAATGTATTCATAACTTCTTGATGAGCTTCTGGTATGGACCGTTGTGGTATGTCCGTGATATCATGCTGCTGATGCTGCTTTATCCAATTTATGGGTGGTTGTATCGGAAATGGGGACAGATTCTATTGGTTCTTTTTATCGCTTATTGGATGTGGACTCGTTGGAACCCAGGCTGGTGTGATTTATTGACAGGAGAAGGGGTGATCTTTTTCCTGTTGGGAGGCTTGTTCCAGCAATATCAGAGGGTATTGTCTTTCCAATGCACTCGATGGCTTTCGATGATGGCTCTTGGGGGGTGGCTGCTGACGTCATTTACTTTCACATCATGGGATAGCGATGTGCACAGAATCAGTCTGCTGATTGCTTTGCCAGCTGCATGGATTTCTTTGGATTTGGTGTCGGGCAAGTCATGGGAATGGTGCTTAAAATTTGCTCCCTATTCTTTCTTGATTTATGTGACCCATTTTTATTTACAAAAAGCAATCAAAGTGAGCCTGGCTCATTTTTTTCCAGAAAATGCTTGGGTGGCATTGTTCGCCTTCTTCTTCTTTGTCCCAGTTGTGTGCATTACTTTTGCTATAGTGTTAGGTAGGTACTGGAAACAAAGATTTCCGAAATCATATTCTATTTGTGTTGGTGGAAGATAAGATGCGCGTCCTCTGTTGTAATCCGGTGTTCTTCGAATATCGACTGCCATTCTATCAGGAGCTGGTTCGATTGTTCGAGGGGGAGTTCTATGTAATGTACTCTCCGGTTCGTTATCGGATGTGTGGAAAAGAGAACTTCTGCAAAGAGGTGAAAAAGACTTTGGGCGAGAAAGCTATTGAACTGACAACAGATCACCTGTTTGACACGAATTCTAAGCAATGGGATGTGATGCCCGATATTGAAAAGGGAAAACGTATTCCATTGACTTGGGGATTGCATCGCGCCATCCGTCAGGTGAAGCCAGATGCGTTGATTACAGTGGGGTATTTCCAATGGACTCCGATGGTGCTACTGTATGGGTTGATGCATCGCATTCCTGTCTATATGGAATATGAACGTACCTGCTGGACCGAACGAAATGCAGGTCGTCTCAAAATCTGGCAACGAAAGTTGTTTAACAAGTTCTTCGCCGGATTTATTGTGAATGGAAGCGAAACTACCAAGTATCTGGTGAGTTTGGGCGTTCCTGCAGAGAAAATACATGTCGGTGGAATGTGTGCGGGTGTTATTTGTCACGCAGATTCCGCAGATAAAGCAGAACATAATGGTTTGAATTTCCTGTTTTCTGGTGCTATTGCTGAGAGAAAAGGGGTGACTCATTTACTGGATGCATGGCGGAAACATATTAAAACATATCCAGATGATGTGCTGACATTGGTGGGTGATGGAAACCAGATGGAGTTGTGCCGGACGATGGCTCATGATATGCCTTCGGTTCACTTTGAGGGAAAAATACCTTATGAAAGGATGGGAGAGTATTATTCTCAAGCAGATGTCTATATCCTGCCGACCATCGAAGATAACTGGAGTCTGGTGATTCCTGAGGCTATGTCGTGTGGATTGCCTGTTGCTACCTCGATTTACAATGGATGCCATCCGGAATTGGTCCATGAGGGGGTGAATGGATATACGTTCGATACATTCCGACATGAGACGATTGTCGAGGTGTTGCACAAGTTCCATGAGGCAGACCTGAAGCAGATGGGAGAAGCGTCTGTGCAACTCGAAAGGTCTTTTAATGCAGAGAATTCTGCCCGCCGAGTTTTTGTAGCAATATCGAAGAAATGAAAGTAAGTGTTATTACTGTCTGCTATAATGCCCTTCTGGATTTGAAGAAGACGGTTGAGTCGGTGTTGGAGCAGACTTATACGGATTGGGAGTACATTGTGGTGGATGGCGCGAGTTCCGATGGAACGCAGGATTATCTGCAATCAATGACTGCCTCTTTTTCGGAAAGGAAGATTCCTTTTCGATGGATTTCGGAGCAGGATCGGGGCATCTATGAGGCGATGAACAAGGGGGTCTTGTTGGCGCATGGCGATTATATCAATTTCCAGAATGCAGGCGATGGTTTCTATGGGAAGGAGGCTTTGGAAAAGTTCTTTGCCCACGACTTGGAATCGGATAAGGGAATCCTGTTTGGCGACACTTTCCAGATTTATGATTTCGGCTCGGGAATCGCCAAATACGAGGATTACAAAAAAGATAATCCAATCATGCCGTTTTGTCATCAAAGCTGCTTCGTTAAGAATGAGTTAATGAAGAAATATCGCTTCGATGAATCGTATAGGGTAATTGCAGATCATGACCTCTTTTTCCGACTTCATCAAGATGGCGTAAAGTGGCAGTATATTGAGGAAGTCGTGTCTTGTTATAATGGCCAATATGGGGTATCTGCCTCGAATCCTCTACTGCTGCGATTGGAGGGGCTGAGGGTGCATCATATTACAGAAAGATGGTATTATCCTTTGGCTGTCTGCTGGACTTATGTCCGTTATGGTTGGATTGCTTGGTTCAAGCGCTCGATGCCACAATCCTGGTCGGATGCCTGGATGAAGCGGAAAAGAAGTTGCTATATTAAATAAATTTGACGTGTTGTGCAATAAATCGAAAAAATACACGTTTATCATAGATAAACCCTTTGAGGGAAAATAACGAAAAGCAAATGTCTGAAACAACAAATATAGATAGTCAAACTAAGCCATCGGTGCTGTTCATCATGCATATGCCACCTCCTATTCATGGTGCAAGTGCAGTCGGACAGTACATCAAGGATTCTGCTATTGTGAATGAGGCTTTCGATTGCCACTACATCAATATCACGACTGCAAAGAATCTGGAGGATATCGGTAAGGGAGACTTCAGTAAATACGGATTGTTCTGCCAGAAGGTGATGCAGGTGCTGCATGCCATCTCGAGCATGAAACCATCGATTATCTACATGACTCCCTGTACTACGGGAGGTCCTTTCTTCAAGGATAATCTGATGCTGAACATTGCCAAGATTGGTGCGATGCTCCGTAGCCGTAGCAGCAAGTTCGTGATTCATCTGCACAATAAGGGGGTTGAAACCATGCAGGCAGATTGGAAGTACAGGGCTATGTACCGCTACTATTTTGCCAATCTGAAGGTAATCCTGCTTGGCGAAAGTCTGTATCATGATGTTGCATCTTTCGTCAAACGAGAAGATGTACTGATTTGTCCGAATGGTATCCCAGATACGAACACCCATCCGGAGTTGTTGCCCAACAATACTGTGCCTCGAATCCTTTGGCTGTCGCACATCATGAAGACCAAAGGGGTGATTGAGTTCCTGGATGCATTGAAGATTCTCATGTCGAAAGGTCTTTCGTTTGCAGTCGATCTGATTGGTGGTGTGACTGGTGAAATTACTCAGGCAGAGTTCGAGGATGAGATAGAATTGAGAGGTCTGTCGGATATTGTAGAATACCACGGAAACAAGTATGGTCAGAAGAAAGACGAGTATCTGCGTAACTCCGATATCTTTGTTCTGCCGAGTTATACAGAGGCTTTCCCTTTGACTATTCTTGAAGCTATGCAGTATTCCCTGCCGGTTGTCGCTTCGAATGTTGGCGGAATCAGCAGCCAGGTGGAAGATGGCGTCAATGGTTTCCTTTTAGGTGGAAAAGATCCGATTATGAAGAATACTTTCAGGCCAGATCCAGTGGAATTGGCTTCGAAACTGGAATTGCTGCTTCGTAATCCCGAAATGCGAAAGGAAATGGGCAAGGAGGGACGTCGCCGATTCGAGGCGAATTTTACCTTGCCGGTATTCGAACAACGATTCAAGGAGGCTTTGCTTTCGGTTGTCCAAAAGTGATTTTTATATTATATCAAATAACCCAAATATTATTCTAATTTTATGAAAAAGATTTTTACATTGGTAACAGCTGTGATGCTTGGCTCGTGGGGAGCTGCTCATGCACAAGAACAGGTGACTTTGGTCCAGGATTCTGTTGCGTCAGAGAATGCGCCTGCGGTTATGATGGAAACTAAGACCGTGGAGACAGAAGAAGAGGAGGACCTCTTTGCCAAGAAGAAAGAAAACTATGGTGCAAGCATTGCCAAGACTTGGGAATATCGCGTGTTCCTGACTGCCAATACAACTTCCGGAACTTCGTCCATTACCAGCGATGAAAGTGGCGGCTTGGAACTTGGCGCAGGCTACAACTTGACCAGTTGGCTCTATGCCGGTGTTACCACTGGTTTTATTCATGATTGGGGTGGTACTTCTGGCTTTGCAGCGGGCGATATCATTCCTTGGTTGGCTGATATCCAGTTGCGTTGGAATGTGAGACGTAAGCTCTCTATATTTGCAGAAGGTCGTGCCGGTGTGTTCTGTAACGTGACTCCAGACATAAAGTCGGCAAGAGCAAACGATGGTTCTTACCAGAAATATACCTATCCAAACTACTCTTATCTGGAGGTTCAGCCAGGTCTTCTTTTTCGTGTGACCGAGAAGGTGGATCTTCGTCTCTCGTTCGGTTATGGCTATGCCAAGCCAGGCAAGGAGTCTGAAGGTTTTGAGGATAGAACTTACGACGAAACTGTACTTACCGGCAAGTTCGGTGTTTCTTACCGTTTCAGATAAATCTTTTTGTAATTTGAAATACAACAAATGGGTGGCTTGCTGGGGCAATGCCACATCGATTACAGACCGCAAGGAATGCATCTATGCGAAGAATATCACTTTGCGATATCCGATCCGGATGTGTTTCTGTGGCAATAAACTAAGGTTCCGTTTCTCGAATTTGACGGGAACGGAGCCTGTCACTTTATCTCCCTTCTTTGCCTTGAACCGAGGTGAAGAGGGGAGTTATTCTGCTGTGCCGATTACTTTCGATGGCGCATCGCAGGTTACCATCGCCCCTGGAGTGGAGGTGAATAGCGACGAGATGCCCTGTGAGATTCTATCGGGCGATATGCTTGAGGTAAGTATCTATCTGCCTACTTGCACACAGATGAATGCCGGTACGTTGATTACCGGTCCATTGTCGAAAGGAAAGTACAGTTATGGCAATTTTGCGACCGAGCGCAATCTGCCTTTAGATCTGACCCGTTCAACGAACTGGTTTTATTTCCTCAATACAATTGATATTCTGACCGAGGAGAAGAACCACGCCTTGGTCTGCTATGGTGATTCGATCACCGCCCAGAGCTGGCCCGATTATCTGACGCTACGTTGTCTGCGTGAGGGTTATAACAATGTGGCGATTATTCGCCGTGCAGTGAGTGGTACCCGCATTCTGCGCCAGTACGATTGCATTACCTATCAGGCTTATGGACTGAAGGGGGCAACACGTTTCCCGATTGAAATGAATGTGGCCGGTGCAACGGATGTTATCATCCAGCATGGCATCAACGATATTATTCATCCGGTTGGTTCCGATGTCAATCCTTTCCGTCCGTGGAGTGATATGCCGACTGTCGAGGAGATGGAGCAGGGTGTTTCGTCGCTCTATGTGGCACATGCCCGACAGATGGGGCTGAAGGTCTGGAGTGGAACACTCTTGCCAATCGAAGGTTGGCGAACTTATAATGAAGAACGAGATAGGATGCGTCGTGATTTCAATCAATGGTTGCGTTCTTCAGATCTTTTTGATGGCTGTATTGATTTCGATCTGGCCGTCTGCTGTCCGGAACGGCCACAAGCTTTTGCTGAGGGCTTTGATTCCGGCGATCATCTGCATCCGAGCGAAAAAGCGTATGAGGCTATGGCCGAATGTGTGCCAGCGAGCCTCTTGAATTGAGACTATACCTATTATAATATAGAATACAAGTAACCTAACATGAAAAAATCTTTATTATTCCTGACTGGACTTTGTTTTTCGACCGCAGTGTGGGGTGCCGAATGGATTGATGTGACAAAAAATTATGTTGTCAATCCGGGGTTCACTGCCAACAGCAATTCTGGTTGGACAATAACTACTCCAGGCAAGGTCGATACACAATTTGAATGTTTGGAGTTCTTTTCTACGACGTTCAATATCTCGCAGACGATCAAGAATCTGCCAAATGGCAAGTATCGTGTCGGCGTTCATGGTTTCTATCGAAACGGTTACCCCAGTATGTCTTATTATGAGAGCTATGTGAACGGTTATTATGCCAATACCGCGTACTTGTATGCCAACTCTGCCGAAACTCTGATGCCGAGCATCTATGAGCAGACTTCGAACTATGGCTTTGGTGGAACAGTGCTGTCGTATAGTCCATTTGTGCTGGTTCCAAATTCGATGCAGGATGCAAGCAATTATTTTGCCTATGGTTTTTATCCGAAAACTCTGGAGGTGAACGTAACCAATGGTTCGTTGACCATGGGTGTGAAGAATGAAACGTACGTTGGCGGTAACTGGTGCATCATGACCGATTGGACACTCGAATACTATACCGAAGTGATCACTCTCTCTTCGTTGAAGTTCCAGGAGTCTGAAATCAAGATGGGGCCCTATGAAACACGTACCATCACACCGGTGCTGACTCCAGAACCCTCTCTTTCATTGGTGTATGATTTGAAGTGGAGCAGCAACAACAGTGCTGTTGCCATGGTGAACCAGAATGGTGAGGTTACAGCTTTGAAGAATGGTACAGCGACCATCACTTGCCGTGATGCACGAACTGGATTGTCCGCTTCGTTCAAGTTGACCGTTGTTTCTACTCCTTTGTCGAGCCAGAATGTTGTGATCAATGAGATTGAATCTGCCAATATCGATCAGTTTATTGATCCATCAGGCAACTATGGTGGATGGGTAGAACTCTACAATCCAACTGATACACCTGCCAATCTGGGCAACGGTTTTGTGCGCGACAGCAAAGGTCACTCTTTCCGTTTGCCTTACAACTACGGAAGTATTCCGGCAAAAGGATTCATGACTCTTTGGTTCGATCATTGTGACCGATACAATGAATATCGCCAGGTCGCTTTCAAATTGGATGTTAAGGGTGGTACGATTCAGATTTGTGATGCTCAAGGCTCGCTTGTCGCTCAGCAGGACTATCCAGCCACAATCCATCGTGCATCTTATGCCCGAAAGCAGGATGGTGGTAGCGAGTGGGCTTATACTGGAACCCCTACACCGAATGCTTCGAATGCAGGCTCTATTTGGGGAACGGAGCAGTTGGCTGCTCCTGTCGTTGACACCGACGGGCGTTTCTTTACCGGTTCGCTTACCATCAAAGTGACAGTACCTGCAGGTACCCTGCTGAAATATACCACCGATGGTTCAACTCCTACGGCCTCCAATGGTACATCATACAGGAATGGTTCGACATCTGCATTGACTAAGTCATTTACAATCAACAATACAACGGTTTATCGTTTCTGCTTGCTTCAGGACGGTAAACTGCCGAGTGAGGTTGTAACACGATCGTATCTGAAGAATACCGGCGCATATAAGGTTCCTGTAGTTAGCGTTGTCGCCAACGATCGCGATATCTATGGTCCAGAATATGGACTGTATGTTAAGGGCTCTGGTAATGGTCGTCCGGGCCGTGGCCAGGCCGATCCTTGTAACTGGAATATGGACTGGGAACGTGCCGTGAATTTCGAATATATGGTTCCTGATGCTTCGGGCACGTACTCAAGCGTCGTTTTCAATCAGTTGGTTGATATGGAGATGTGTGGCGGTTGGAGCCGTGCTTGGGAGCCGCATTCATTCAAACTGAAAGCCAATAAGATTTATGGCGAGAATAATCTGGATTATCCATTCTTCGATTCCAAGCCATTCAATCGTCACAAGTCTTTGCAGTTGCGCAATGGTGGCAATGACTCCTACACGGGACATCGTTTCAAGGATGCAGCTTTGCAGGAGGTGATTCGTCGCTCTGGCCTTTATGTCGATGGACAGGCTTGGCAACCTGTTCATGTATTCATCAATGGTGTTTACAAGAAGATGCTGGGTATGCGTGAGCCAAACAACCGTCACAATGCCTTTTCGAACTATGGCATCGATACCGATTTTATCGATCAGTTTGAGATGAGTCCAGATTCGGGCTACATCCAGATGTCTGGTTCTCGTGAGTCGTTCGATCTGCTCATCGAAAAGAGCAAGAAGTGTGCCGATGATGCAACTTATCAGTTCATTTGCGACAGTCTGCTCGATATGGATGCCTATGTTAATTATATGTCCGTGTTGTTCTATTTGGGCGGCAGTGACTGGCCTCAGAACAATGTGAAAGGTTTCCGTGCTGTGCAGGATGATGAGAATGGACATCCTGTCGGGAAATACCATTTTGTGATCTTTGACTTGGATCACGCATTCGACCTCTCGACCAACGTGTTCTCTAACTTCAATGATAAGGAGACCTATACGTTCGATGCATTGTATGGCATTGATGAAGATGGAAATGACGTGACCGGACAGCACTATACCCGCAAGATTGAGTTTGTCTCTTTGTTCAAGAACCTGCTGAAGAATGAAAAGTTCAAGAAGAAGTTTGCCGATACCTTCTGTCTGGTGGCTGGCTCGGTCTTTGACCCAGAGCGTTGCCGTTCTGTAATCCGCGAACTGCAGGCTTACCAGAATACAGCCATGGCAGCCGAAGGTGGTAATTGCAATGGTCGTGCAGATTATCTGATTGAAAACTTGAGCAGTTCGCGTCAGACTACAATGACGACACTCTTGCGTACCGTTTCGCAGTTTGGAATGACGGGTGGACGTAAGCTTTCTGTTTCGTCGAACGTTGATGGCGCACAATTGCTGATGAATGACATGGAGGTTCCTACGGGCCGATTCTCTGGTACTTGGTATGGTGATGCCAAGGTTCGTGCTTTGGCTCCTGCCGGCTACCGCTTTGTGGGCTGGAGCAATGGTCCTGGCAATTATGCCGAAGCTAACGTGTTTAGTCGTGGTTCTGAGTGGTATTATGTGCAAGGTAAATCTTTGGACAATGATCCAAGTTGGAAGAATGGTTTGAATTCCAGCAGCAAGGGAAATGCGCCATTGGGCTTCGGCAAGACGGTCAATACTACCTTGAACAGTGGCAACCTGACCTACTATTTCGGCAAGACATTCAACTTGACTTCCGATATGTTGGTCGGCGACCTGACTTTGAATATGACGGTGGATGATGGTTGTGTAGTCTATGTGAATGGAGTGGAAGCTGGTCGTTATCTGATGCCTTCGGGTACCGTCAATTCCAATACCACAGCTTCGACCTATGCCAACGATAATCCGGATAACACCACAATGGTGTTGAGCAAGAGTTTGTTCAAGACGGGAACCAATACTCTCTGTGTCGAAGTTCATAACCATAGCACCACTTCGTCCGACATCTATTGGGATGCAGAACTGCTTTGTACGAAGTCGGCTCAGCCAATGGACTTTGTGAGCAAGGACAGTGTCTATACCTTTGGCACATCTTCGGCCACGATTGTCGCATGCTATGAGCCGATTGCGACTGCACCGATTCGTGTGAACGAAGTTGGCGCTGCCAATGATGTCTATGTCAACGAGTATTGGAAGAAGAACGATTGGATTGAGCTTTACAATGCCAGTGAAATGGATTTGGATGTGGCTGGTCTCTATGTGAGCGATAATACAGAAAAGCCCACCAAGTACCAGATTGCTGCCAATAACTTTGCTGATGCAACCATCATTCCTGCCGGCGGAAAACGTGTATTGTGGGCCGACAAACTTGAATCAGACCAGCAGATTCATACTGGCTTCAAGTTGAACAATGAATCGGGGGCTTACGTGCTTGTCTGCTCTTCTGAACTGTTCGAAACTAACAATGCCCGTTATTTCGAGGCTCATCCGGGAATGAAGGGATTTGCAGATATCCTGACCTACGATATTCAGGAATATAACCAGAGTGTGGGCCGTTATCCAGATGGCAGCAACGCTATCTTCAGAATGAAACGACCAAGCATCGGCAACCAGAACCGCCATCTTCCTGCCGATGATTTCTTGTGGTATGATCAGGGAATCCGAATCGATACCGGGTCTTCGGCTATCGAGGAGGTTGAACAGGAGAAGGTGGTTGTCTCGTGGACAGAACTGTTGGAACAAGGTGTTGTGTTCTACGATTTGTCGGGTAAACGAGTCGTTCGACCACAGGCCGGACAGCTCATTCTGCGAGGTAAGTCTTCAAAATGAGTCTCTACGCATCGCCAATAGTAGGTATTTTTGATTAGAATGATACCAACTTATTGGAATAAACCCTATCTTTGCACGTAGAAATTTGTAATTCGTAATTTGTAATTTATAATTTTTAATTTCGAAGTGACTATACGTGACTTAAAGATAGGACAGACGGGGCGCATCATTGCCGTAGGAGGTGATGGTGCGCTCCGTCAGCATTTCCTTGACATGGGTGTTATCCCTGAAGCCGAGGTTACTGTTGTGAAATATGCACCGATGGGTGATCCTGTTCAGGTTCGTGTGCATGGATATGAATTGACTTTGCGTATTGCCGATGCTTCGCAGATTGAGGTTACCCGTGATCTGGCAACTCCTCAATCCGTCTATATCGAGCCAGAGAACCTGCCGCATCCCGGTTTGGGCGAAGCGCACCGTACTGCCGAGGAGCGTGCTCAAGAGAATCCTTTGCCGAAAGACATGTTGCTTACCTTTGCTTTGGTGGGTAATCAGAACTGTGGCAAGACGACTCTGTTCAATCAGTTGACAGGATCGAACCAGCATGTCGGTAACTTCCCCGGTGTGACTGTCGATCGAAAGAGTGGTCAGATCCGTGGATATGCCGATACTGATGTGGTCGATCTCCCCGGCATCTACAGTCTGTCTCCATACACGAGCGAGGAGATTGTATCTCGAGACTTTATCCTCGACGAACATCCTCAGGGCATCATCAATATCGTCGATGCCACCAACATCGAACGCAATCTGTATCTGACGATGCAACTGATGGAATTGGGTATTCCGATGGTGCTTGCGCTCAATATGATGGACGAAATGGAGGGAAATGGTGGAACGGTGCGACTGAACAAGATGGAGGCAATGCTGGGTATTCCGGTTGTTGCAATTTCTGCAGCCAAGAACGAAGGTATCTCGGAGTTGATTGATCATGCCATGCACGTTGCTCACTTTCAGGAGGCTCCTCGACGTCAGGATTTCTGTAGTCCGGACGATCATGGTGGTGCTGTGCATCGTTGCTTGCATGCCGTTATGCATTTGATCGAAGATCACGCTGAAGCAGCGCACCTCCCTTTGCGATTTGCTGCATGCAAGGTCGTTGAGGGTGACCAGAAGATTATCAATGCCCTCCAGCTCAGTCAGAATGAATTGGAGACAGTCCAGCATATTCTGGAGCAGTTGGAGCAGGAACGTGGTCTTGATGCTTCGGCTGCGATGGCAGATATGCGCTATACCTTCATACGCAGTCTTTGTCACCATACGGTTGTCAAGCCACAGAAGAGCCGTGAACATCTGCGAAGCATTCATATTGACAAGATCCTGACGGGACGATGGACGGCGCTGCCTGCTTTCTTCGTGATTATCGGTCTGGTCTTCTGGTTGACGTTCCAGAGTCTTGGTGCCTGGTTGCAGGAATTGCTTGAAGAGGGAATCGATTGGGTGATTTCTTCGACCGATGCGTGGCTCACGCAATGGAATATCAACGATGCCGTGCACAGTTTGATTATCGATGGTGCTTTTGCTGGCGTTGGTTCTGTGCTCAGTTTTGTGCCTCTCATCGTCCTTTTGTTCTTCTTCCTGAGTATGCTCGAAGACAGTGGCTACATGGCACGTATTGCTTTTGTGACCGACAAACTGTTGCGTCGTATTGGTTTGTCTGGCCGTAGTATTGTGCCTATGCTGATTGGTTTTGGTTGCTCTGTGCCTTCGGTTATGGCCTCCCGCACTTTGCCATCGGAACGTGACCGTCGTCTGACCATTCTGCTCACGCCATTCATGTCTTGTACCGCCAAGGTTGCCATCTATGCCTTCATTGCTGAACCATTTTTCAGCGATATGGCTTGGGCTGTGATGGTCGGACTTTATCTGCTGGGCATTCTTACTGGTATCATTGTCGCTGTGGTTGCCAAGACGTTTGTCCTGCGTGGCGAGGCGATGCCGTTCGTGATGGAATTGCCTAACTATCGTATGCCGGGCCTTCGGAATGTGGCTCTTTTGCTGTGGGAGAAGACCCGTGATTTTGTGCAACGTGCATTTACTGTCATCTTTGTAGCATCGATCGTGATCTGGATTCTGCAGAATTTCAATTTCCAGTTGCAGATGGTGGATCCTACTGGTTCGGAATCAGTCCTGGCAGTTGTTGCCAATCTTATTTCTCCAGTTTTCCAACCATTAGGTTTTGGCGATTGGCGGATCTCGGTAGCTCTTGTTTCTGGATTTATGGCCAAAGAGAGTGTGGTTAGTACGATGGAGACCCTCTCTGCCGGACAGCCTATTACCGAAATGCTTTCGCAAGCTGGTGCTGTCTGTTTGATGGTGTTCTGTTTGTTGTACACTCCTTGTGTTGCTGCCGTTGCTGCTATTCGTCGTGAATTGGGTAACCTGTTTGCTTGTTTTACCGTCCTCCTTCAGTGTGGTGTCGCATGGTTGGTGGCCTTCTTATTCAGTATGTTCTTATGAATACGCAGAGTGTGATTCTTTTGCTCTTGGTTTTGACCGCTTTTGTGGTTACGGTCCGCTACATTGTCAAAAAAAAACGCAGGAACCCTGGTTGTGGCTCCTGCAGTTGTTGTGGCGATACTCGATGCGCCTTGCGACATCGTTGATCGTTGTATAATCTTACTTGATAAATACCTTCTTGCCGTTTTGGATATAAAGTCCAGGACGGCAATTTTTATTTACCTTCTGTCCATTGAGGTTATAGATGGTCTTGCTCTTTTGTGCTGCGGTCAAGGATTCGATTGCAGTGGTCTCTTCGTAATAAACAATAATGATATTATCGAAGTAAGCTGCAGAACTTGCCATACGGATGCCGATAAATGGATAACCTGCAGGAATCTCAAGTTCTGTATGGTTGATCAAGGTGGTTGAATCCGTCTGTGGTACATAAGTCATAGTGCCTAATAAGTCTGTACGATTGGCAGCAATTTTTGCATTGAGAGAATCTGCGTCTGTATAGGCATTTTTGCTACCATATACTTCAACGGAACGAGAGTTGGCACTATTGGAACTAGCCCAATTGAGAATGACCTTCTTAACGTCATGCTGATTCGACTTGGTCATAACAATACCAGAGAACGGAGTTTTCGCATTACCACGCAATTGAATGGTGATACCAGTGGTATCCTTGCGGTTTGAATATATGATTGTATCTTTGGTAACGATGTTGCGAAGAATATAACCATAATACTCGACTCCAGACTTCTGTGTGGTGTCTGTATAAGCTGCATAAGAACCTATTGCTAGATCTACGTTGAATGATTTAACAGTCAAAGTATCGTAGATGATTGACGATTCTTTCTTATAACCAATAATGATGTTTTCGAAATAGGCAGCTGTGGTACCAGCCATGCGGATACCAATATATGGATAATCTCCAGTGATGTCTAATTCTGTGTGATTAACCAGTTCGGTGGTATCTGTTTTAGGTACAAAGGTCATCTTGCCTAATAGTGTGCCACGATTCTCTTCTATTTTTGCATTCAAAGAATCTGCGTTGGTGTAGGCTACAGTGCTTCCATAAACAGCGACGTCACGGCTACTGGTGGTGTTTGCTCCCCAATTAAGGATAACTTTGGCAACATTTAAATCGCTTTTTGTAGCAACTATTCCTGAAAAAGGAACCTTGTTATTACCACGAAGTTGGAGATCATAACGGACCGTATCTTTAGCTTTTACTGAGTCCTGAACAGTAACTACTGTATAATTGCGTAGAGAATAGGCATAGAATTCAGCGCCAGAAGACTGAGTACTGTTATAAGCAGCATAGGAGCCAGAGGTTAATGAAATGCCGAGACTTTGAACGGTTAAGGTATCATTCTTAACTTCCGCAAATGAACATGTTGCTAATGAGACAACGGCAATGAATGTAAAAATTTTCTTCATAAGCAAATTATTTAATTGGGTTAATATTTGAATGCAAAAATAGTCGTTTTATTTTAAAAGTTCCAAACATTTTGGTCGATTTCTTCCAATATTGGTTATATTTTGTTGTTATTATCTCAAAATGTTTGGTAAAGCAGCTTATTTCTATCATTGATTTATATAAAACACTTTCGTGCCTTCGGCTTGGAATCCCCAACGGTCGGAGGCTTTTATTTTTAAAGTATGTACGCCTTGCAGTTGTTCGGGCGAGAAGGAGAATTGCCAGACTTGTGGAGAAGTCTTTTGGCGGATAGGGTTGATACGGTTGTGTCGGGTGGGGTAGATCTTGTCGGAGTTGAATTGTCGGATCCGAGCCACATTGGCATCCATTACCGCGACTTGTTTCCCTTTGATCCTGGATCCGTTGTCCAACTGACAGAGAACCTCTGTGCTGTCACATGCGCCATAGACGGTGGCATATACAGATCCGATGGGGCGGAGTCGGAGAGAATCCACATGTTGATCGAGCGAGTCGATGCCCGGCAGATAGATGGACATCTGTTGTGCCTCGTCGCGGTTCACGCCTTTGAAGTGGAATTTATAGCCCTTCTTGTCGAAATCGAAAACAAAGTATCCCCTTGGTGTACCACATTGCATCGTAGCTGCAGGAATGCCTTCGCTGTCTTTTTCTCCGACCCACCAGAATCCACAGGCAGCACCGACACACAGTTCGTGGATGGTCAACCCCGATGGTCTTGTCGTGATATTACGACCAACTCGGTGCATGTGTCCAGTAAGGATAAGCAAATCCCGGCAGCCACGTTCTTCGAAAATTTGATACAATGAATCTGCATTCTGGGTAATAGCCGCAGGGATATGCATGGCAACGACCAGCTGTCTTTTCTTGCCAACCGTAGCCAAGTCACTTCGTAACCAATCCAATTGCTCGGTAGGGATTCGGCCCACATAACTTTTCTTGCCCGTGGCAAAGACATTGTTGAGTACCATGAAATGTACATTCCCTTGGTCGAAACTATAGTAAGGTGCTCCGAAATTGGCTCGATAGGTACTGTCGAAAGGGGTAGCTGGTCCCGTCAGATCTCGATCATGATTTCCCACCACAGTGTGATAAGGATCTGGGAGTTTGTCCATCATGTTTTTGATGATAGGCATCATCGTCAGGTCTGTGTTGGTTTGGTCGCCCAAGAAGAGGTTAACGATTGGCTTTCCGTCGTTGCTTTGCATCAGTTCCGGAAAGAGGCTGCGTGAGGCATATTCCACCTCCTGTGTGTTCGAAACCTGGACATCCCCTATGGCACGCAGGGTGAAGGTTACAGCTAAAAATAGAGACTTGAACATAATCATTCGGTACAATAAACGTGAATCTTGCTGCTTCCATCACCAAACGACAGGTATCCTGTTCCGCTGGCAGTAAAGACAAAACTGATATCGTCACCGACTTTCTTGTCGCTGACCAATATCGGATCTGTCCACTGTCTGGTCTCTGCATCCAGATAGATCACCTTCAGGTAGGTGCCGGGACTCTGCATGTCGCTATAGGCTATGAATGGCGTTCCATCAGGGGCAATGGCGGCGCAGGCATACAGGTGTCGGTCAGAAGCGAGAATCGGTGTCGGATTGCCAGATACGGTACTCCATTCGCGTTCCTTGATATCGAATTTACGCAGCTTGACCATGTAGTTGCCGGTTTGATTATCGACACTAAGCATATAGACATTGCCCTCTGCATCGCAGGTCAGTTTGAATACTCCGACCACGGTTGGACTGTTGGTGCACTTCTCCTGGAATCCTTCGATCTCGTTCCATCCACCTTCGCTGTATTCATAGATCTTGATATTGTATGTACTTCTATCCATAGCGGCGACGTAAGCTTTGTCGCCGGATTGAGCCATAGTCACCTTGTGCGTTTCGCTGAAACTACTTGGACCGTTGAAGATGTTCCAAGTCGAACCATTGAAAACGGAGGTTACATTGGTCCTATAGAACGTAGCGGACGTATTTCCCACCATCGAAGTAATCAGGCTGTTGTCTGCCAAAGCAGCAAAGCCCAGATAGGTACATTGGGCATTTTCCAGATTTTCGCCGACCATGGTCCAGTTGCCATCGGATGAAACTCGTTCCACGCAGGTGGCGTATGGCTTGACATCGTAGTTACCGTAGGAAACGTATGGCGTGCCAGTAGGAGTGATGGCGAATCCCAAATAACTGGAATAAGCATTGTGAGCCGAATGTCCGAGGTCTGTCCATTGTTCTTCGGTTGGCGAATAGTGTGCCACATAGACGTAGGTGTCCTCTATTCCTTCGGCATTCTTTCGGCTCTTGAAGGCAATATACGGAGTCTGCGAGATTGGATCAATGCCCAATTTGGCCTGCGAGTAGAGCGTATGGTCGGTGCAGGCAGGAAGCTCTTTCCATCGGATATCGCTCTCTTTCGTGATGTTGACTTCGTAGCGGGCATATTGTTTGCCATCGGTTACATAGAGGTCGATTGGTAGTGAATAATCCAACAGCGTAACGCCGCTGGTCAGTTCTTTGTCTCCGAACATTACCTTATTACCCTCTTCTGTCGAAAAACGGGCAACAAGATTGTCTTTCCCCATCAGAGCCGGCAATGCCAGTGAGATGAGAGAAGGTGACTTGTCGGAGATGGTGGCAATATAGTCTTTTGAGAGACCTGGATTGTCTTCGATGTAGAATCCGAAGGACAGGATGGCTGGTGTCTGTTGGGCTGGACCGGAGCCCGAGAAGTCATCGCTGCAGCACGACAGAATCAGACACAAAAGGGATAACAGAGAGGAATAGATATATTGTTTCATAACTTATTCTTTCTTCGATATTTTGACCATGCAAGGGCTGTTTAACATAAACTGGATGGATTCTGCCACTTGTGCAGGGGTAATCTCTTTGACTAACTGTGGGTATTGGTTTGCCAACGTCCAGTCTTGCTCTTTGTTGTAGATGAGATTGCGGATGTAGCCTGTCCACCAGGTGTTTTGCTGAATGTGAAGTGCATGCTGCTTGAGCAGGTTCTGTTTCACATCTTCAAGTGTTGTGGCAAACGTCTCTGGGGCATCGATCATCTGTTGCAACTCACGACGTACGACAGCCTGGATGGTATCTGTGTTCTCCGGCAGACAGGAGCATACCACGCCATTGCGCCACATTGGGACAGGGTGAAGGCTCGATCCTGCCACTACACCTACGCTGTAGGTTATGCCCATCTCTTCGCGCAGAATCTGGCGCAGACGGGAAGTGATCACTCCCTTCAGCATGTCGCCCATCAGCTGGTGACGAAACAGCGAGAAGGTTGAGTCCTGCAGATCGATCCCTTTCTCCCAGTACATGGCCACGGTGGCTTTCTCCTTGTCCGTATGTTCGATGGTCGTGGAGTCTTTCTGGATTGGCAAAGTGACTTTCTGTTCCAACCGATACTCTTTCGGGCCCGAAGGCAATGCACCAAGCCAATGGTCGCAGAGTGTTCGGACAGTATCTGCTGGCAGGTCGCCAATCAGGATGAAGTGATAGCCTTGTGCCGAACCATACAATCGGTCGAAAGCATCGAGCATCTCCTGTTGGGTGACAGCCTTTTTGAGCGAATCCGATTTCTGGAGTTCTGTCTGTATGCGTTGCAGGATAACCGAATCGACACGAGCTCCGTTCCACTTGGTATAGAGCAATTGGAATAACTGTTCGGCATCTTCATTGTGCGCATTTCCAGCCACACCGGTACGGTTCTTGTCAATCAGCATTCTGATCGATGCACTTGACTCAGACAGATACTCTTTCAAAGTCTCGTTGTCCATGTTGCCGGCACCACTCATCGGGATGATGGCACTTGCCATGACGCCAGCCATGTGTTGCGTCGAATCCAGATGATAGAGACCTCCCTCGCGGAATCCTGTCAGCAGTAGTTTCCCAGAGCTATTGTCGCTCTGCCGGTAATAGACATCACAGCCGTTGTCTAACTGCCAGTGTATGGCTCCAATTTCCTCGATAGTGTCGCGGCTCTGTATGTGACTGATCGCCGATGGCGGTGGAGTCAAGAGTTCCGGTGTCTGGGAGCTCATACTGGGTGTCCAACGAAAAGATAAGAAATGACGGCCCAGTTTTTTTGACGACATAGCCCTGTTCATTTTGCGCAGTTTCTTCTCGCTGTCTATCTGGCTCAGCAACGTAGTGTCTCCATGCAGGAACCAATGCTCCCTCTTGGGATGGTCCATCGCAGCCAGATAGTTGATTATCTTCAGCGAATCGACCTGAGGAATCAATCGTTCAAGGTATTGCAGTTCCATCTTCGCATCGATGCAGCACATCTGGCGCATATAGTCGTTGTAGAGTTCTTCCATCAGTTTCGACGAGCTTCGTGGGGTGCCTGTCTGTGCATTCTGTCGCGCTTTGTTCAGGAGTTCCTTTCCGACACGCTGAATCTCAATCTCAGAAAATCCATAGCGGAAGATGCTGTGCCTGCACATCATCAATTCAGCGATACCTTTTTTGATTGCCTCTTTGTTCAGCGTGGCCGACGAAAGCCAGAAGTCGCCACCACGCACGACCGATGTACGTCCCATGCTGGCACTCGAAAATCCTTCGAATCTGAAGGTAGCTTTTGCTAATCGCTGTTTGATCAGGGCGTGCACCATCTTGTTGACCACATAGCGCTCCATGTCTGCCTCTGTCTGTATGGCATCCGAAGCAGGGAAGCGTCCGATGATGTCCAACGTTATCTTCTTCTCGCCGGTAGATGTGGCGATTCTGGCAGCCCGTCCGCGAAAAGGCTGGAGCAGGTATTGTGACTTCGACCTCTTGGTTGTGGCTGGCTTCCAGTCATCGAACAGTCGATGTATGCTCTTCTCGACCTGATCCGGATCAATGTCTCCCACCACGGCAATGGCCGTCAGTTCCGGACGATACCAGTTTTCATAATAACGACGGAGCAGTTCACTGGTGGCGTTGCGTACGATGCCTGTGTCGCCGATGGTGTGTCGGATGGCATAGCGTGAGTTCTCGAACATCACATCGAGCAACACATCGTTGGTATTGCTACCTTTGTTGTTGCGGGCAATCCATTCGGAGAGGATTACACCTTTTTCCTTTTCCACTTCTACCGGATCGAACGAAAGACCGTAGGCCCAGTCTGCCATGATGAGCAAGGTACTGTCCACCGTAGCCGGATCGCTGCTTGGTAGTTGCAGTTTGTAAACCGTCTCATCGAACGAAGTATGTGCATTCAGATCCTTGCCGAACTTGGCACCTTTCGACTCAAGGAAACGTACCATACGGTCGGCAGGGAAGTGCTGGCTGCCGTTGAAGGCCATGTGTTCCAGAAAGTGAGCCAGACCAAGCTGATCATTGTCTTCGTTCAACGATCCGCTCTTCAGCCACAGTCGATAGACAGCCTCACCCTTAGGCATCTGGTTCGGCCAGATATAGTAGGTCATTCCGTTGTCCAGAACACCGTAACGGATGTCCGTATTGCGTTGCAGCGGTTGTGATTCTGCTGCTGTCAAGGCTGAGGTTGTGGCAAGAACTCCGGCGAGGCAAGCCATCGTGTGCCAAACACGTCTGATGTATTGTTTCATTGCTTTGTGATGATGAGTTCACGATTTTTGTTGTCTGGTCCTGGGACCCCTAAGGTGTAGTTCCTGTTGCTTTCTGTCAGACGTATGGTCAGGGTGTTGTCCTTTTCGGCCGATACAGGATTGGGTAGCCACTTGATTCGGATCGGCATATCATATACACCAGGCAGGAAGGTGAGTTTGTTGCTAGGAGTCAATATCTCGTAGTCCATTCCTTCGGTTAGTCCGTTTCCCACTATTACGTCGTAGGTTACTTCCAGTGGCTTGGTTTGTGCCTGAGCCGAGAGATAGACATAGTAGGTATTGATTGCATTGACATCGCTTTTCACGATGGTCTGGCTGGTACCATCGTCCAGCATGAAATATACAAAAGGGGTATTGACCACCGTCTGGCGGTCTTCTTCGCAGCCTGTGAGACAGACAATCAGCAACAGGCTGAATAGACAGGACAATTTCTTCATTGTTATCACTGTTTGATGTTGTGGTTTGCGTTGAGCTCGGTGAGTGGAATCGGGAGGATGAATTGGTCCGAGGGCCACTCAACGCGAGGCATCGTGCTGCTGGTCTTGACTTCGCGGACCAATGAGGCTCCACGGCGTGTCAGGTCGAACATACAATGCCCTTCGAAACAAAGTTCCTTAGCTCTTTCACTGAGGGTGAGATCCAGCAGATCTGCATTGGCTGTACCCTCCAATTGTTTTTGTGCATAACTGGCATCTACGGCACGAGTCAGTATTTGCTTCAGAAAGAATCTGGCTGTATCGTAGTTATGCAACTGGCAGGCTGCTTCGGCTGCAGTCAGATAGGCTTCGGAGGCACGGAACAGGAACGGATCGTTACGTTTCGATTCGGTCGCATTGGGCACATAATACTTAGTCACATATTTCTGGCCATCTTTGTAGAGAAGCTTCAATCGGATGTCAGTTGCATCGTAAAGCGAAATCAGAGTATCGGCAGGCAAAGCAGTCTGGTCATAGAAACTCTTTAACTTACCGTTCTGGTCTTCTCCACTCAGTCGCAGTAGTGCTTCGCCCGGTGTGTTGAAGGTATTGAACATGGCCAGATAATCGGCACCATAGGCCAGCGGTCGTTGTTGCGCCACCTGGCTGGCATAGTCAAAAGCTTTCTGCCAATCCTGTTTGTAGAGATAAACTCTCGACAGGAAGGCTTGTACGGCTTCGAGGTTAAAATGGTAGATGTCGGTGCCCGTGTCATTCAACGAGAAATTAGAGAGCAGCTCCTCGGCTTTAGTTAAGTCGGAAAGAATCTGCTTGTAGGCATCGGCTACGGTATTGCGCGACGGATTATCGTTGGGTCCTGGTGTCTTGGTCAAGACAGGGATTCCAGGGTGCGATGCGTCATCCGAATAGCAATATGCCTGTCCGTAGGTTCTGCACAGATCGAAGTGACAAAGGGCACGCAGGGCATAGGCTTGACCCAGTATGTGGTTCAGTAGAACGGCATCCTGAGGATACTCTTGCAGGACAGCTGGCTGGTATTGGATGACATTGTTCACGTTCGACAAAGCCTCGTAGCCATTGCGCCAGATGTAGCCTACAGCTCCGGTCTCCTCTTCGGCATTGCTGGTGTAGTTATACTGCGATACCATTTCGGTAGCCGATGAGGTGGTGCTCATGTAGAGCATGTTGCCAGCCACATCGCCGTATTTGATCATGTGGCTGTCCTCGAACGTGTAGGTCTTGTTGTAGGCTCCGGTCAGTCCGGCTTGCAGTCCGTTTGGATAGCTTAGGAATACCGGTATGGTGGTTCTGCCTTTGTGCTCGACGGTCAGAAAATCCTGACAACTGCACAGGCAGAGTCCCAATAATACAAACGATATAGAATTCTTCATAACTTAGAAACTGGCGTTAAATGACAGGGTGAACTGTCGTTCCAATGGATAACCGGAGATGGCTGTCTTGTAGCTGTTCATGTCGGTCTTGTATGGTACCCACATGGCGAGGTTGTCGGCCATCAGACTCACCGAACTGTTGCGCATGGCAATCTTCTTGCTCCAGGCCGATGGCAGGTGGTAAGTCAGACTTACGTTCTGTACGCGCACATTCGTTTTGCTGTAGAGGTATCTTGTTGAGTTCATGACCGACTTGGTCGATGTTCCCCAGATGGGTTTCGGATTCAGGGCGATGTCGCCCGGCTTCTGCCAACGGTCCAGCTGGTCAATGCTCTGGTTTTCGGACATGATGTTGAGGCCGTCGCTGTTGGCTGTACGTGCATAACTGCTGAAGGCTTTGCCACCTAACGTATAGTTGAGCATGATGTGCAGATCGAACCCATGCCAGCTCAGATCGTTGGTCAAGGCTCCTGCCAATGCTGGCGTAGAGGAGCCACAGGCTACACGGTCATCGGCCGAATAGGTGTGGGTAATGTTGCCAGCTTTGTCGAGCCACATCGGACTGCCATCGCGTGGATCGACTCCTGCCCAACGTACCAGGAAATAGGTATTGGTGTCTTCGCCTTCAATCCATGAGGTGTTGTTGAAGTTCTTTTGTATGCCATTGTAGAGTTTGAGCAGTTTGTTCCGGTTGTGCGCCATGGTGAGCAGGGTAGTCCAACGGAAGCCATTGTCCTCGTCGCTCACGAAGTTGTGGGTAGTCAATGTCACCTCGAAACCTGAGTTGCGGATTTCGCCCACGTTGCGATAGGCTTTGGTATCGCCTGTGGTGCGTGAGATGTCGAGGTTCGACAAGAGGTTGCGGGTAGTGTTGATGTAGGCCTCTACGTCGATGTCGAATCGCTTCAATAGTTCGACACGGGCACCGAAGTTGGTCATGTAGGTTGTCTCCCACGAGAGTTTGCTGTTCGGGGTGCCGGATTGCACACCACCCATCTGGCCGGCGTACATGTAGCTTTCTCCATAGCTGTACAGGCCGAGGGCTTCGTTCGAACCGAGACGGGAATTGCCGTTCAGACCATAGGAATACTTCAATTTGCAGATGTCAACCAGCTCATTCTTGAACCACTCTTCGTTGTGGATGTTCCACGACAGACCCATCGATCCGAAGTTGCCCCAACGCACATCCGAACCGAACTGAGAGTTGCCGTCGCGTCGGCCGTTCAGCACCAGATAGTAGCGTTTGTCGTATGAAACTGTGCCTTGTGCCAGAAACGATGCTTTGCGCGTGGTCGATGAACTGTTGGTGCCTTTGCGTTCTTCGGCGTACGATACATCCTGTATCTTGTCGTTGATGAAGCCTGAACCGGTAGAGCCGACGATGGTGTAGTCGCGCGACGATGCCTCGAATCCTCCCAATGCGTTCACATGCCAGCGGTCGAAGTCGTGGTCGTAGTTCAGTCGGTGGATGGTGGTCCAGTAGGTACTGGTGTTGGTCGATCGCTGTGAGTAACCGATTCCTTCGCCATTCGATTTTCCAGACCAGTTGCTCATGGCCTGATACTGCTCTTCGCGTGCTGCCTGTAGGTCAAGACCGAATTGTCCGGTGTATTTGAGCCCTTTCTGTATATCGTACTGGAGCTTGAAGTTGGCGTTCAGGTAGAAGGTCTTCTGCGTGAAGATGTTTTCGTCGCGTTCGGCCACGCTGTTCAGGAACTTCTGCTGTTTCCAGTTGGGTGTGCCGTCGTCCAAGGCTCCGTCTATGATGGTGTAGTACTGGGCAGGCGTTCCGTCGGCATTGTAGGGCTTCAGGATGGGCAGATACTCGTAGTAGTCGCGTCCCAGTACAAAGAGGTCGTTGGTGTTGTACGAAGCCTGCAGACCCATCGAGGCCTTAAATCGTTTGGCGAAGTTCAGTTCCGTGTTCGAACGGAGCGAGAAGCGCTGGGTTTCGTTGCCCCTGACGGTCGATTCGTTTTCGTAATAGGCTACGCTCACATAGTACTTGCCCCCTTTGTTGCCGCCATTGGCGGTCACGTTGATTTGCTCGGTTTGTCCACGCTGGTAGAACACATCTTTCCAGTCGGTGTCGGTCGAACTGTAACGGTTCATCGCATTGTCGGTATAGGGGAAGTACTGCATGTCCAGTCCTGCATTCCTGTAGGACTCTTTGGCCAGCATCATGTATTGTTGACCGTTCAGAACTTTAGGCGCTGTGCTTGCATCGATGTTGGCAATGCCGTAGCGCAGATTTACATCTACACGGGTAGCTCCCTCTTTACCCTGTCGGGTGGTGACCAGTATGACTCCGTTCGATCCATCGGCACCATAGATGGAGGTGGCTGAAGCATCCTTCAGTACGGTGATCGAGGCGATGTCGGCAGGATCAATAAACGAGAGTGGGCTGATGGTGTAGCTCATGCCGGGCATAAGGTTGGTGTGACCGCCCATGTAGATAGGCGTTCCGTCGATGATCCATAGTGGTTCGTTGGAGGAGGAGAGGGAGGCTTCGCCACGCACACGGATGTTGTAACGTTGTCGGACATTGCCCGGCGAGTCGCTGTTGAAGTCCACCTGCACACCCGGAATCAAGCCGGTCAGCATCTTGTCCAATCGGTCTTGTGGCAGGGTTTCGAACTGCTCTTTGGTGACTTGATAGGCGCTTCCTACCTGATCTGAGCGTTTCTGGGCGGTTCCGTATGCACCTTCCACCACAATGTCTTGAATGATGTTGGCATCGTTCTTCAGGGTGACGTTGAGCGGCTGTTTGCCATCGGCTTTCAATTGGATGCTCTTCATTCCTACGTAACGGAACATGACAGCGCAGTCGGCCTCTGCATTCGGTATCTTCAGGCTGTAGTTTCCTTCGGCATCGGTGATGGTGGCTACTCGTCCACCGACGTGTTGTACGGTCACTCCGGCCAGAGGTTCTCCCTCTTCATCGACTACATTGCCCGTGATGACTGTCACATTCTGTGCCCAACCTGCGCAAAGGCAGAGGGTATAGCAGAGTGACATGAGGCAATATCTTCTGATTGTATGCATATTTCTGTTGTTTGTTATCTTTATGCAAAGATAAACATAAATAATGAATTGTGCAAAGTTTTTTGCCGAAAAGACCTCCCTTTGGCGTAAAATCCAAAGCTCTTGTAGAAAAATGAAAGCATCGGAAATCAATCCGATGCCTTTACTGCTACTCCAATATCAGAGTCCACCATTCTAAATCATTCTCCATTGGCACAGGCAGACTAATTCTATGTACTAACAAGAAAACATAGAACCGTTTCTTTCTTGTTAGTAGGATTCTTTTCATTCCTCTAAATTCCCTGTATTAACCTTCAAACAATTCGAACACTCGGGATGTGTCTTAGATTAACAAGAAAGCAAAGAAAACAAAGGAACACGCCCTGAAAGGGCAAAAGCACATAGCCCAGGGCAAGCGAAGCGACACCCTGGGTATTAAGAATGCCGAAGCGACGCCCTGAAAGGGCAAAAGCATGAATATCGTTTGTACGCACAAGAATAGAGCATTGTCCTTCAGTA
>JAZRXX010000044.1:0-4484 GCA_045600485.1 Bacteroidales bacterium | reverse complement strand
GCAACTTCCTTTTGGGATTTATTGTTTTGCATAAGTGTAAATAAAATGGATATAAGTGTATGACCTGTTCCATAGAGGAAAGGCCATACACAACATAACACTAATACCTACTATTGAAAAGTTTTAATATTCTTCATTCTGTGGGTCAAAGCATGTCCATCCGCGAAGCCAGTTGTCATTATCAGAGAAGGCGCCGATGTAACTGACTTTTTCGAACCATGATGAAAGCAAATCATCGGTGAAAGATGCTGCTCCAAGCAATGGAGAACCTTTCTGTGGAAGGTATTGAGCACCTGTATAGATGCCAGAAGTGAGCATCAGGTCGGTAATGGATGGGAAGACTTTATTGCCTGGCTGTGCCTTGAAGAAGGTAGAGCTATACGATTCCTTTGATGCATCAATCACGCTCTTGCCTACAGCATCGTAGAGATTGTCCTCATAGCGCTTGTTGGCATCACTACCCGTCAAGTCCATGCCTGCAAAGAAAATGTTCTGCAGTTTCAATCCTCCCTCTTTTGCAAAATCCTGCGTATTTCCCTTTTCTCCATCCACAATCAAGCCGATAGGATAACCGACAGCAACAGAGTTGAAGCACGCAAGACGGCTGCTGCGACGTATCTGCATGGCACTCTGGAACTTACCGAGGGCTGAACCATTCTGTGGAAAGACGTTGCCACCATTGATATAATCGGGTGTATTTTCAAAGCCACCGCGTCCCATTGGGCCAATGAAGGTTACGTTAGAGAATATGGCAGAGGTAAAAGGCTCGGTGAGGGAACCATCGGCATCGTTATCACTTTCGAAACCATTTGACTGTGAAGTATCGGCAATGCGTGGGTCACGGATGGATAGCGCATACTGAACCTTGCCGTTGTAACCGTTGTCAGTATCAAATTCATCATCCCAGCCATTGAAGGCGACGAGGTAACGGCAGTTGACATTGCCACCAAACCACTCGAAGGAATCATCGTTGGTATAGCTCACCTGAATGTGGTCAATCTGTGTGCCTGCACCTACACTTCCCAAAGTCAAGCCGTTGATTTCCTTGTCTTTTTGGAAAGGATAGCCAGCAAACTCTACACGTACGTAAGAGAGTACACCGCTGTTGTCGTTGGCATCTTTGCCACCGTGCTTGGTACGAGGACCGCCCTCAATCTGCTGACCGAGCACACCCTTGTTGTTTGTGCCGCGTCCGCAGATGACCAATCCTCCCCAGTCACCAGGCTTACGGTTGCCCTTAGCCTCTGCTGAGGTGAAGACGATAGGGGCCGACTCCGTACCTTTTGCATAGAGTTTGCCACCGGGCTCCACGATAAGCGAAGCGGCAGAAGCCTTTTCGCCTTTGATGATAGTACCGGGTTCGATGGTCAGTTCCGCACCATCAGCTACGTATATCCATCCTTTCATCAGATAGATGCCCTTCTTTAGCGTCTGCTTGCCTGTAAAAATAAATTCCTTGTCGCCATTGCCGATGATGGTTCCGTTCGCATCATCCTTGCCTTCTGCAGAGAAGGTTAGGTGGTCGCATGTCTTGATGCTTCCATCCTTGCCCCACACATAGGCAGCTTGTGTCTCATTACCATTGTTTTCATCGTCTTTGCTGCACGATACCATAGTCATCGTCAGCGCAGTGGCCATCATAACCACTGAAAGAAAAACTTTCTTCTTCATTTTTTTTTATTGTTTTGTTATTACGTCATGCAACCCACCCTTTGTGGAGTTGCGCTGCAAAGGTACTCGTTTGTTGTTTCTACCTTGTTACATTCATGCTACGAAATTGTTTCGTAACCAGATTGTCATAATGTAAGAATTTTTAGAATTTGTAACTTGCGGAGAGTTGTATGGTGCGTCCTGGGCGATAGGAGCGTGTAATCTGCTCAATTTCACCTTGTGATGTCTTTTCAAATTGCTTGAACAGAGCCTTTTGTGCCAGGAGGTCACGCACGGATAAGCGGATGGCAAAAGAACCTATTTCCTTGCTGACGTTGAAGTCTATCTGATGACGAGGCATCTCATAGCTGTCTGGTACGCGCACCTCGGTGGCTCCAGTTCCTACGCTGCGTCCTACACCAATCAGGCGCTTACCAATCACGTTGTAGAGTAGCGATGCCGTCAATCCGTTCCAGCATGTGTGAGAGACGTTGCATTGGTTGCTATTGTAAAAAAGTCCAACGTTGACCAGATATGGCGACTGTCCTTGCATCGGTCGCGATTCTTCCTTGCTACCTTCTGGAAAAGTCACGTTGCTCTTGATCCAAGAGGCATTGAGGGAGAGGGAGAGAGAAGGAAGGTGCAGGAAGTCGAGCTGTTTGCGAATGTCAAGTTCGATACCGTAGTTGTCAGCACCCTCTGCGTTGAGATAGGAATATACAAGGTCGGTACCGCCAGCCACTGTGTATGTCCACTCGATGGGATTGCGAAAGTGCTTGTAAAAAAGAGATAGGCTCACCACCTCACCCGCATGAGGATACCATTCCCAGCCGAGGTCGAGATTGTCAATATAGGCGGGTAGCAGATTGTGATTACCCTGGACGTTGCTGGCAAGATCGAAGTCGTAATAGACACTGGACGAGAGTTCGCGGAACTCAGGACGGTTGGTCGTGCGACCGTATGCCATACGCAATTGTTGCTTGTCGGTGAGGTGGTAGGCAAGATTAAGGGATGCGAAGAGGTCGTTGTATTCATAGAATGTAGATAGAGGTGATGATTCCTGACGACGAGTATTGGAAATCAGTTCCGTGCGTACATGCTCAAAGCGGACACCACCATACACATCAAACCTTCGGACAGGAAGTTTCGCACTCACATAACCGCTGCCCTGCGTGCTTCGAGCAGAATAGTTGTTACTCCAGTCGATGAGTTCATGCTGGCTGATGTCTATCGTGTTTTCATCCTTGGTCAGGATTAGAGGCAAGTTGCTATTGCCTTCCCAGCCTTCAAGCGACTGAGGCAACTGACCTCCCTTGTACTGCAACGTCCATTGACGTGTCTGATATGCCCTGCGACGATGCTCTGCATACGCTCCTGCAAAGAGAGAGGGAGTGAACGAACCGAAAGCAAAGTCATGTTTCCAGTTGGCGGCAGCAGAAAGAATGTGCTCATCAAGTCGGGATGTCTCACGGTTGAAATCATTCAAGTTCTCTACTACCCAGCGGTTCTCGTTTTCGTAAACTGTGTATCTGCGACGATTGGGCAGATGGCGATTGGCGTATGCATAGCCGAGGCTCCAATCAAATTTGTCGGATTCTGAAGGTGTATGTTTGCCATCCAACTGAACATTATAGGTAAGTCTGCGCTGGCGGTAATACTCTGCCTGATGCACATGGTCACTTTGCGCATCAAAACCATCACGATCCGTATAGCGATCCTTGCCCAAGTGATTGAGAATCTGCTTCAATTCGAATCGATTGCGCCCGGAAGCAGACAGATATGTAAGGTTGAACAATGCACCCAAACGGCGGTTGAAGTTGTATTGCTGGTCGATCATCTGTCGAAGGTAGTTAGATCGATTGTGCGTCACATCGTAGGCACCATAGAGGTTGTTCTCCATATCGCGCAGAGTGCGGTATTGCTGGGTGAAATTGGCACTGGCAACGAGTGCCAACGTCTGACCTTTGTCCGTACGCCATCGTTGTGCCGTACTTGCCGATGCGCTGATGTCACCGACAGGGGAAAAGGAATGTGTCTGCCAACGATTCTCTTTTTTTGTAAGGAATGCGCGGAAATGTGATGACTCGTTCCATGACGTCCCCAGAGAGACATCCGTTTCGTTCTCGCTCGGCACATCCTTTGTGTTGACCAGAATAAAACCACCAGAAAAATCAGCGGGATATTCGGGTGCGGATGACTTGACTACCATCATATTGTCAAGTTGTGACGAGGGGATGATATCGAACGAGAAGGCACGTTGGTCGGCTTCGCTCGAAGGTACGGCGGCACCATTCAGCCACACATTGTTGTAGCGTTGCGAGAGACCTCGCACCATGACAAACTTCTCGTCAATGATGCTCACACCAGGTATGCGACGTATCACCTCGCCCGCGTCCTTGTCCTGTGTACGCTTGATGTGCTGTTCGCTCACTCCTGTCATCGTTACATGTGCCTCCTGCTGTTTACGAGTTGTGGAGGCATCGGTGTTGTGACGAGCAGTTGTACTTACAGTTACTTCTCCGAGCGTTGTATTATCGGGGGTGAGTACAAAATCTAAAACAATCTCATCCTTTACGACTTTAACATTCTCTTGTACAACAGTTCTGTATCCAATATATCGCACAGTCAGCGTATAAGTGCCACTCTTCAATTCTAGCGAATAACAACCTTCGATATCAGTGGACACTCCTTGTCCGTCATTAGTTACAATGGTTGCCCCTATAAGTGGTTCATCTGTGCCTTGTCCTGTGATTCTGCCTTTCACTATGCCTGCAAAACTAATGGCAGGCATAATGAGGAAGAGAGTTGCTATTATTATACTTTTGTATTTATTC
>JAZRXX010000043.1:0-187315 GCA_045600485.1 Bacteroidales bacterium | reverse complement strand
TTTATCTAATAACTTTTAACGCCACAAAGGCCGTTATAGCGCAAGGGCTCCACCTCTTACCATTCCGAACAGAGAAGTTAAACCTTGCAACGCCGATGGTACTGCCAACGCGGGAGAGTAGGAAGCGGCCACCTTACAGGAAGGATCTTGACTAAATCAAGGTCCTTCTTTTTTTTGTATGGTGAAGCTTCCAACACCTGAAAATTTTACTTGATTTCTCACTTTTTGTCTGTTTTGCTTTCGTATATTAGATTTATTGCTTATCTTTGCATTCCATAATTCCATTAATAGATAGTTCTCAATGGCTATGAAACTTATCAATAGATTGATTTTAGCGACTGTTTTTGTTTCTTTTTCCAGTTTCTTGACCGGATGTAAGTTCGGAGATGGAGAAAATGGTTTGGAAGCTCTTGCAAAGAAAAAGCGTTTGCTGAATTATCATTGTTCCATTACGTTGCCCTCTTTGGCCTCCTGTGACACAGCTTTGGTAGATTTAGGGGCCGAAGGTTTGAATGTTAATTGGGAGACCTTTTCTGCTATTGCAGTTATGGGTAACGAGTTTCAGATCAAAAAGGATACGACAGGATTAGCCGCGCTTCCTGTACCTCAAGTTCTCTCTTATAATCGTTATCTAAGCCGAAATTGTGAGTTAGTGGATGGCTTTTCGGTGTTGACTTATGATTTTTCTTCTTATGCCAAACATAGCAACGGTGACGCTTACGCAACATCTGTTAATTTTATCTATCCTTATGAACGTTTGATTACGTCGAAAGGTGACACTTTGAAATCCTGTGCAGATTCAATTCCTATGGATTTCCACTTGCAGGATGGCAAATTATCAACAATCCAGAAGAAATACTATATAGCTATGGGACATGCCCGTGCAATATGTAGTAATAAAGATGTAGTCATGGTCGATTCTGCTTATTGTCAAATGAACCATGATCATTTTTCTAATTCGGAAGACAGGATTTTACTGGATACAAAAATATCGGTACTTAGACTCTCGTTCATTGTTCCGGCTCAAGAAGACTTTTCGTTAATAGACTATTTGCGAGGTCTCAATATAAGTGGATACGATTATTACATTGACCAGATTCAGATCAGTAACCAGAAAGAGGAGGCAAGTGGATTCAGTCGTGCGCAATTGAATTTAAGAACAGGTTGGATGGAACCTACGCCTGCAGCCAATACTTTTGTTACGTTGAATGATGCCAATCATTTCTGGAACTGTCAAGATATCAAACGAGAAAACGGACAATCGTTAGTTGCAATAGGTGGAGAAACATCCACTTGGGGAACAACTCTTTTTGTTGCTGTTCCTTGTACCGAAGAAGGTACACTTGACATAGACCCTTTGATAACAGTCAGTCTTAAGCAAGGCAATCCTGCTACCACTACGCGGTTCTATGGTAAACTTGAACCTATTACGTTGAAAGAGGGCGGTTATTATCTTTCATCGCCTATAAAATTGTACAGGCAAATGGAGAAGATAGATTCTCCTGCTCAATTGTATATGACTCCAACTTGTCGCTAAATAGCAAGTTGGAGTTTGCATTTTGGTAGCAAACAATCAATTTTTTTTCAGAAAATACAATTTTGTTTTTGTACGAGATGCTCCCAATTAAATGTATTTAACTTTGCGCACGGGTTTATTTAATAAACCCTATCTCGTTCTAGATACTCCAAATCATTCCGAATTGCGGAAAATAATATTTGAAAGTTTATGTGCAAACCAGCTCTTCTGCTCATAGCATTGACTACGCTCTGCTTCAGTTCTTGTCACTTCGGTCACTCAGCCGAAGAGATTATGAACAAGTATAAAGACGTCGAGCGTGATCTCGAATTTACATTTGTTGCTCCTACTCCAGGTGGATCTACCCGTGTGACCATGGTAGATAACGGATTGGGAGGAGTCGCTACGCGTTGGGAAGATATTGATGCTATAGCCTTGTTCGATTTTGGACTTGTTTTTGTCGAACCAACCACTGCAATCAGTCTCGGCTATGATAAGGATGAAGATGACATCCATGGCGTTGACTTTGCCTCCTTCAAGGGGCAAGCCAAGGCCAAAATGGGCGAGAATGTCTTCGATGGTAAAGACTTTGCCTTGATGTACCCTTATGGAAAGTTTGGAAACTGCCCTGCAACGTCAAGTACCGTAGAGTTGGATTTTGTGGGCCAGGATGGTTCTTTGGATCTGCTTCGAAAAGAGTTTTTGTATGCTTGGGGCATGGCCTTTGGTAAATGTGAGGACGCTGTAGTCACATTGTATGAGAATCAGGCAGGTTGTAGCAGTGACCAAGAGTGGCATGCACACGAGTCAGGATCAGAAGAGATTATTCTGGACAATAAAATGGCGATTGTCCGATTCTCGATGATTGGTGGAGATGTATCATTTGAGGGTGATACGACATGGAAATGTTTGACAGAGTTTCTTGCCGACAAAGGCTTGTTGATTGATAAGGTCATTATTTCCGGCGATTCGCTGAGTATTCCTTTCAGCAAGGCAACCGTCAACCTGCATGATGGCAAAGTTACACCATCACCGACAGCTTCCAGATCTTTGACAGTTACCAAGAATCCTTCCTATCCATTCGTTGAGATTCCAAAGGAAGAGGCAACACCAGAATCTTATGCTCCCAATGCTAAGAAAGTTGCCTGGGGAACCTCCTTCTATCTGTCAATCCCTTGTACGATGCAGGGTGTTTTGCCATTTACTCCCATCTTGACCATCCATACCATTGACGCAAGAAGTGGAAAAGCGGGTACCACATACTATGGAAGTTTGTCGCACAAGGTACTGAAAGAGGGTGATTATTACATGACAGCTCCAATCAAAGTGGTTGACAGTAAAGTGAAACTTCAGGAGAGTGCGCAGATCTATCTTTACTATCATTCTTCGTTCGTGTTCGATATTGACGCCATCTATTAATTCCAGAAAGTTATGAAGAAGTTTTTATATACAGTTCTATTGGCTTTGTCTGCAGCATCGTTTGTAGGATGCAATGACGATGATGTAGCTTCTGCTCAGATGACTTTGAACTTCGAAGTTGTCCTCCCTACATCGATGGGAAAGGATACTTTGACCATGGAGGCAGCACGAACTCGTGTTGCTGGCGATCCTGGATTGGCAGAGTTTTTTGAACGTCCACGATTCATGTATCTGTTTTTGGCTCCTGGCAAGCCAACAACCCCCACAACTAATCCAATCTACTTCTATAATATCCCTACCTCGCAGAATGAATGGACCAGAAGTTCCGATAGTCTTGTTTTCCAGGGTTCGTTCTCGCAGATAGTCAACTGGGACAAGAACCTGAAGTTAGAGGATCTGAAGGATGGTAATCTTCGAGCCTATATTGTGGCTTCGTTCGATGCGATTACAACTGATCCGAACGGTATCATGACCGATGAATACAATAAAGTGACTTCTCCAATCACAACCGAAAGCCAACTGCTCAATCTGAAGTTCTTTGCCGAAGGTAATGGTGGATACAAGAACATGAGTTTGCGTGATATCTATTCTACTCCGTATAACTTGGGCATGGGTTGGACACTTCTGGGCAACGCCATGTCTGACCGAACCAATTATTATGGCACAGTGACCAATATCGTTGGTGAAGGCAGTACTGGTATCATAGCTCTCAAGGATACGCTCTATCATCTTGCCTCGAAGGTCGATTTCCAGTGGGATGCCGTTCAGCATAACCAGAGCAACGTGATGCAGAGTGCCGTGGTTAATAACTGTCCACGCAAAGGTTACTTGTTCCGTCCGACTGCTACGACAGGTGACGGCGTCTATAGCAAGATTTTGTTGGACAATGCAACCGCAAGTCCATCGGCAGCTGACCCTAACCGTGGCAACAGCTCACGATATTCAGATGCAGACGTTGTAGATCCGGGCAATCAGTGGAGCGGTCGAGCCTATACCTATCTGTTGCAGCCAGGCGTTATCAATTATAATGTGACAACCAGTATGGGAAGAACCCACACAGGAGAGAAGGTCCCGGTAAGCAATGGTTTCACCAACGAGATTTTTGCTGCATGGTACAAATTGAACTTTAGTATTAAAGCGTCGAACTAAATAAGAATATGAAAGCAACCCGTTATCTTTTGAGTTTTATCTTGGCTTTGACCACTCTCCATGTGGCTGAAGCTACAGACTATATTCGTTATGTGTCCAAAGACCAGGGTGCCTATAATAACGACGGTACGTCGTGGTCGAAGTCCAAGATCAATGTGCAGGATGCGATCAACGACATCAAGGATAAACTTGAACCCGGAGATCGTGGATATATTTTTGTTCAAGAGGGACTTTATCGACCTACTCAGGCAGTAGGTGGATCGACTGGTTCGACGCTCTACATGTCCATCCAGATTCCAAGCGGTATCTCTGTCTATGGTGGTTTCAAGGGAGATGAGGAGGGAACTGCCCGCGAGATCATTGCCCAGCGTGAAACTGTGCAGACAGCCATTGGTTCCTATATGAAGAATCAGACCATCTTTTGTGGTTCACTTTCTTCGACCTATGCCACTTACGAGTGGAATGAAAAGAAGAGCCGATATAACACCTCTTATTTTGGCAACTGTTACCATGTAGTCTGGTTTGCAACCAATGGTTCAACAACCGACGAAAATGGCGTGAAGCATTACAATGCGTTGGCCGATTCTGCCGTATTGGATGGTGTCGTTATTCGCGACGGCTATGCCTACAACAGTGACATCAATCTGGCTGAGCACAATGCCTTTGGTGGTGGTGCCTACATGGTGGATGGTGCTATTGTGCGTAATTGCGAGATCTTCCACTGCGAAGCTTCCCGTTCTGGTGGTGGTCTATATCTGGATCGTGGTGGTTTGGTCGAGAATTGCTATGTGCACGATTGCCAGAGTCTCGGCGTAAACTCTGTTACTGGATTTGGTGGTGGTGTGGCCGTTGATCAGAAAGGTCTTGTTTCACATTGTGCCATCATAAACAATGTTGGCCGTTCTGGTGGTGGCTTGAGTTTGAACTATGATCTCAATGTGCCGGGTTATAACCAGTATGGTCTGGCTTCAGCTGCCTGTTTGATTGCACAGAACACTTCTACCGTCGAGGCTGGTGGTGTCTATTTGAATCAAGGTGGTCTGTTGAATGGTGTCACCATTGTCAATAATAAGACTTTCGGCACAGGTGTAACATTGAATGGTATTGTCACGGGCCGTTCTGGTGGTGTATACGTCCGTAATCATGCCCGTATTTATAATAGTGTGCTGTGGGGCAACGAAACTGAAACCAACAAGAAAATCAGTTTGCAGTATGCCGCTACCCGTTCGAGTGCAGACAATAGCCTGAAGCCATTGTTGACCTATGTAGCGCTGTCGCGTGCAGACTATACAGACTGGTCAGGAACCAAGAAAGTCGGTTTGAGCAAATTGGCCGACGACAATGAAAACTCATCATCCACATCAAGCGTCATCAAGTATCCGATGTTCGATAAGCCATGTACTGTAGTGGGCCATATCGACGATCAGGCTGATATCAAGATGACCTCAGCCAATTCGTATGTGAATGTTCAAAAGTACCATTGGCAGCCAACCCCTTCATCCGGTCTTTGCTATGCTGGTCTTCAGTTGCTGGATATTCATGCAGATGCCAGTTCTAATCTTTCGGCTGGCTTTATCTACAAAGATCTGGAGAATATTGAATTTAGTCCGAAATGTGCTTTAGGTGCTTATGCCACCAATGCAGAGGCAATAGCAGGAACTACTGTTGATGGCATCTTCACCCTCTTTGTCGATCCTAATCGTGCCAGTGGTAAGGATTATTCAGAGGCTGGAAAGAGTTGGGATTCTCCACTCGACAACTTGACCGATGCCCTTCTTTATATGAAGAAGCAGAACCGCAGTGGCCAGGTTCTTGTCAAGGAGGGAACTCTTTATCCTGCAAGTCGTTTTTCTCAGGGCCGTTTGCGCGGAACGTCTGTTCCAATGGTAAGCAATGTAGTTGTCAAGGGTGGTTATCCATCCGTGCTGACAGCAACCAATCAGGAGCAGACTATTGATGCTGTTACCTATAAACGCAATCCAGTAGCCTATCCAACCATCATATCAGGTAAGATTTCTCACAACGATTATGCCAGCAATGTAGCTCATCTGGTTACATTCGATGGTGTTACCAATAGTACTCTTGATGGTTTTGAACTGCGTTGGGGTAACGCGGCTTCAACTGCCATTCAGGATTTTGGACAGAATGGGTCTGGTATTTGGGTGAAGAACAGTGCTGTTGCCACTTTGAAGAATCTGACAGTGTCAGACTGTACGGCCTCAATGGGCTCTGCTTTGTATGTCGAAAGTGGTTCTGTTGTTGCTGAGAACTGTATTTTCCGTAATAATGAAAGTATTTTGCGTGATGGTGGTATCCTGATGGTTGCTCCCAATGCAAATGTAACCCTTGACCATTGTGATGTGGTTCGTAATGTAGGTTATGCTGTGTCTAATAATGGCAACTTCAATACCTACAATACGCTCTATTATTCGAACATGAATAATCCTGTCGAAGATACCAACGGCAAGGGTGACAAGGCTTTCCCTGCGTTCTTCGGACAAGGTCAGTTTGTTGGCGATCATAATCTTTTTGACCAAGCCTCACTTGCCGATTTCAATCATATTCCAGCCATGGGTCTGGCAACTATGGACTGGACCTTCACAACCTCTTCCACTACTTATCCTCGATTTGTTAATAGTACAAAGAATGCAGGTATCAGTGAATTTGGTGATGTGACTTATTACGGACGTGCTGTCGATTATACACCTTCGGACATGAATCCGGCAGTAAATGCTGCAAGCACCAATAATGTTGTTCATACATCTGGTTTGTCGAGCGACTGTTGGGGCAAAGATATGACTACACTTGCCAATCGCGATTTTGGTGGTCTGCCTGACGTTGGTGCTCTCGAAAATGGCGCCTACTCTTCCAATTCAGCTACCCAGCCGGCTTATGGTACCAAGTTTTATGTTCGTGACTATCATACCTACGATAGTGAGGGCAATTGCACTGCTGTCGATTTTAGTACAACACATGCAGATGGTAGTCGTCGTGATGGTTACTCATGGAACAATGCCATCAATGGTAACGCAATGTATGACTATACCTACAATAACGTTACCAAGCCAATCAATGGTTTGCAGTATGCCGTCAACACCATGCATGATAACTTGGGTTTGCCAGCAACGCCAAGAAAGGTACAAAAGAATGAAAATGGACAGAACAATACTTTGTCATATTATGATCTCCCTGCTGGGCGAACCGATGGTGAGGTCTGGGTTGGTGTAGGTGTCTATACCAAGCCAGAAGGTTTTGTAATGCGTAATCATGTCAAAGTTTTAGGTGGTTTCCCAAAAGTTGGTAATCCTGGTCTTCAGGAGCGTCATCCTCAGCTTTCGTCTGGTATTACGATGTCGGACGAGAATATACATCTTAACCTCGACTATCGTGACTATGAGACGATTCTCCAAACCAATTTCTCGCCTCAGGAAAAACTTATCAATGAGTTAAGAAGTAATTCTTATGTGCCTTTGTCGAACGATATGTTCCACTCTTGGAATAATGTCAATGCCGAAGCTACTGTAACTGGTTCGCCTGCAGTTACCAATAACATAGGAAATGGGACAACGCAGAATCAAGGCGAAACGATGTATGGTAATGGTTGGGTGAATTATTTGCAATATGCAGATCTTTCAGCCTATAAAACCATGATTATCGAGGGAAGTGGCCAATGCCGTTTACTCTTTAATAGACAAGGCGATGAATCTCCACTTTTCAAGGAGGTAGTTCTTGACCTGAATGGACATGCGGAGCTTGATCTTACCAATCTTGTTTCAGTTGGTGATCCTATAGCAGATAATGCGAATGTAGGATTGGATAGCTATGTCCATTTGAATGCGATTAAGGTTCCTTATGGTAATTCTTCATGTAAGATTGATGGCATCTTTTTGGTACCTAAGAGTGTTGGCGAGTCTTCCAATGTTGTTACGAACGAGTTGACTGACTTTTCGATGGATTTAGATGACAAGACCTTCATCGTTACTGCGATGGATGGAGAAAGCATCTTCTATTTCCATAATTCTAATTCCAACCAGGATGTGAAGTTGGGCCGATTCAGCGATTTGAAGAATAGTGCGGACAATTATTACTTTATGCGCTTCACCCGAGTGACAGATTATACGAATTATCAATACGAAGGTGACGTTTATTCTATCCAATTGTTCAATGTCAATGGTAATCGTTTTGTGGCCAGCAATATCGGTACTGATAGTGATAGGGAAGGTTTTTTCAATGCTCAGGTAGATGGCGAAAAGTTGTTTGCTATCGGATTAATGAAACAATATGGACAAGATGGTGTAAACTTGGCTCTTTGGCGTATTGGTCATGATGGCAAAGGATTCTATATCCAGAATGTAGAGCGAGCAAGGAATGGCAAGAGTAGTTATGTCAGTCCATTGTATGCCTCTCCACAAAGTAATCGAGTTTATGTTCGTCTTTTTGCACAGGGTGTAAGCGTACTTTGTCATCCGGGCGAATGTCGTCCGACAAACAATCCTGATGTCAATATCTATGAGAGCCGTACTATTTATGAAGGTACCGAATGGGATGGTTTTACTATTCGAAATGGCTTTAAGTTGGGCGTTGTTGGCCGAGGAAGCAATGGTGGACGTCGAAATAGTGGTGCAGGTGTTTCAATGTTCGAAAATGCCAAGATTACAAACTGTGTCGTCCGTCAGAATAATATCGCTGGTAATTCGGCCATTGGTCGAGGTGCAGGTGTCTATTGCGATGGTGGTTCTATTATTAACTGCTATGTAATGGACAATGTTGCTAATTGCAAACATAATACAAGTGAGAACTTTGGTGGTGGTATTTACATGATTACGGGTACACTTTATAATACCGTAATTGCGCACAACGATATCAAACCAGCTACAGGTTCTTGCCACGGTGCAGGTATCTTTATGGAGAGTGCAAGTTTCTACAATAACACCATTGTAGATAATACTGGTGGTTCTGCCATTGGCGTTTATACATCGTCAACGACCGAAGAGGCCCGTTTGACGGTTTATAACACGATTGTCATTGCTGCTCCTGGTCAGGATATTCTTTGGCGAGCCAGTGAAAATACTCCTACGACATTTGATCATTGCTATCTGCAGCATACTGTTGGAGAGATTCAGAATGGTATGAATAATAATGTCGGTATTACCGATTGTATCTTTGGCTATGCAGATCAGAACAAGTGGGATCAGTTTGGTCCGTTTGTCAAGACATACAGTCAGGCAGATGCAGATTATGACTACCGAATTACTACAGTAAACAAAGGTCAAGCTTCCGACGATCCGACCAAGAATAATAATTGTGTCAATGCAGGCACAGAGAATATCGGCCTCGATTACTTGCAGAGACCAGCCGTTCTTCCTGCCAACGATATGGACTGGACCGATCGTATTCAGGACTGCCGTGTGGATATTGGTGCCTACGAATTCAATGGTGCAGGTCGTATTATGCCAGATGACGAAACTGAACGTACCGGAAGTGAAGATGTCAAGATTTATTATGTAACAGAGCTTGGCTTTGGTACAACCCAGGCCAACGATCCAGCCAATGCTGCTTGTGCACAGAAGCTGCAGAAGGTATTGGATGCTGCCGGTCGTTACAAGTCTGCCAATCCAGATTCACGCGTTATCGTTAAGTTGGCAGGTGTCGATGCTACAGCCGATGGTTATAACGAATCGAACTGTTTCAAGTATTACCCATGCCGAACAACCGACGAACAGGACGACAATGTCCGTGTATGGTCAATCATGGTGCCTCATGGAGTTGAGGTATGGGGTGGCTATTCTGTCGAGGAGGTTCTCAACGAGACTACCAACGATGCTATTGCTCCATGTTTCACCGACGATGAACGTTCGGTTATGTATCATCCGACATTCCTCCAGACAGAGTATAACAACTCTGATTTGAACGAAAAGATCAAGGGTTACCACGTTGTTACCTTCACCGATCGTATCTTCGATAAGAATGGTGTACCTTACCTGAAGGGAGATGAGATTGGCGATGACAACTTGAGTAGCTTCAATGCAGAGGCCAACTATACAGAAGAGGATTTCCGCCACTTGTCAGACTATACAGTCGATCGTGCCGTGCTCGATGGTCTCTTCCTGGTGGGTGGTCAGGCTGATGGCGAAAGCAATGGTTCGACTGCAGCAGTACAGAATATCAACCAGTTTGGTGGTGCTGCCATTGTGACCGATTTTGCCCATGTCCGCAACTGTATTGTCAAGAACAACACTGCGACCTATGGTGGTGCCTTGGCTTTGATGGGTAATGGTTTGGTCTCTGGTAGTTTGATTATCGACAATACCGCTGAGTTTGGTGGTGGTATCTACATTCTCGAAGATGCTGTACAGTTGTCCGATGGTTCGGTCAACAGCACAACTCCAGGCAGTGGCGCATTGGATGCAAATATGTCGCACATCTATACCACAACCGTAGTGAAGAACACCGGCAACCAGCAGGGTGGTGGTTTGTGGTTCTCGAACGATGCCGACCTTCCGAATGTGCGTGTCAACTCGACTGTGCTTTGGCAGAATGAGTCACCAGACCAGGCCAATGTCGCAGGTCAGACCTCACCAGACATGCCAGATGGTAGTCAGTATTCTACTTTCGAATGGTATCCTCTGGCCTATTCTGCCGTACAGAACCTCCGCGTGTCTGGTACCAGCAATATCAGTGTCGATATCCAGAACAAGAATGGTAATCGATTTGGCAAGGACTCAGACACCAATCCAGATATCTATACAGGCAAGGTGATTGCTGTCGATACAACCGAGATCAATTATTACGGTTTGACCGTCTTCTCGGCTTTGTGTCGAACAGGTATGCCTTGGTCAAATTACGAAGAACTTGTTCGTACGCTTGGTTTGGCTACGTCCGATTATAATATGTGGTCGCGCGATACCATTCCTGCAGGATCAAAATCACGTTCGTATGTTGATATCGGTGCACGTGCCTATCCATCTTCTCCAGCGCTTGATCTGGAGCACCCATTCCTCCGTCTGTTTGTTGCCGAGACTCAGGATGTGAATATGGATGCTTACGAGACCATGCAGAATTTTGCCATGCAGGCAGAGCCAACCGATCCTAACTATATTTATGGTCTGTTGGGTTCATCCTTCGCCTTCCCATTCCAGAATCTTGACGATGCACTTGCCTACATTGGCGAATTGCGCAAATCGGACAAGTGGAGAGATAAAGCCAACAACATGCCATTCGAGATTTGTATTGCTCGTGGTGAATACTATCCACAACGCGATATGGAAGGTAATTATGGTTATTCGTTGGCCAATACCTACCTGATTCCTGAGGGCGTAACCCTGATGGGTGGTTTTGATTGCAACGATATGTACGGACAATACTTGCGCCCCGACAGTCTCAAAGAGGCACAGGCCTACACTTCGGTTCTGGCAGACAACGTCGTTCGTTTCAGCAACGATCAGACCAATTATGTAGGCTTGTCGGACGATGCCAAGGTAGCAATTCTCCAGTTGCCATTGGATACATTGGCAGAGCGTCGTGTATTGGAGGATCTGAACTTGAACGATATTCTTGAACCTTGGGAGTTCCGCAACCAGACCAATCTTTCGGGCAATACAGTCAACCTTCAGAATTCGGGTGTCTATCATGTTGTTTCGGTCATTCCATATGCACCAGGTGTTGGCCAGTTGCCATTGCCTGCACAGACCAATGCTGATTATGTTGACAACGGCCAGATGTCCAAGTATATCGGTCAGCCTGTAGTCATCGATGGTGTACACATTTCCGATGGCTATGCCCGCGATTATGTCGATGAGTCACTTCAGGATAATGGTGTTTATGACTATTATCGTGGCGCAGGTATTCGCGCCAATGGTAACTGGATTTGTGAATCTATCGAAGCTGATGCCAATTCGGATGTTGTGAAGCATCAGGACAAAAAGAGCAGTGTTGCCTATCGCGATATTCCTCTTTATATCCGCAACAGTCAGTTCATCAACAACCAGGCCGGTTATGGTGCTGCCATCGACGCTAATGTTTCTACCTATATATATAATTGTCTCTTTGCCGAGAACAAGGCAATGAGCAAGACCGAGAATGTCAATTGGAAGGAACCACACAAGAGTGTTGAGCACAAGACTACCTTGAAGTATGCCGGCAATGGTGGTGCGATCTACTTCACGAAGCATCTGGAGGCCTACAACACCATCTTCTCGAACAACGAGGCACAGGATGCATCGGCAGAACAGAAGAATGCTTTGAACTATGCCGCCTACAACGATTTGATTACTCCAAGCGACGCAGTCAACGAGTTTGGTGGTGCAGGTGGTGCTATTTGTGGTGGCTATTATAGCTATATGAAGATACTGAACTGCGATATTGTCAACAATAAGGCCAATATCTATCCGGCTATCTTCACGATGAACCCTGGTGGCGCATCTGCTACCGGCGAGTCAACCTATAATATGATAGCCAACAATGTCTTCTGGGGTAATGCAGTCAATAAAAAGGTTAATCCGAATGATTATGCTTTTGCTCGTAACCTCTGTGTCAACTATCGCAAGAACTCGGTTTCTGGAACTTACGATATCAGCCTGGCCAATGCACCTGTTGACCAAGACGATCTGGACAACAACTTTGTCGAGGCAGTATGGTTCAGCGGTTACGAACTGGGCCTAGGCAAGACTACCAACAACAGTTACGATATGCGTGAGTTCCACTACGATCCTTCGGAGCATATCACGACTACTTTGCGTAACTATTGGGAGACCAATTATTCGGAGGCAGGCGTTGCTTATCCTGTTCTGAATGCTAACATCACACTTTCGTCAGTCAATGGCTCGATCGAGGGTCCAAACTTCTGCAATCCATCAATCGAGGCAGGTTATGATGGCTATAGCGAGGCTGCAGACTGGAGTCGTGCGCGTTTGAACAATCTTACCGACAATGGCTCTTGTATGTTGCGTCAGAATGTAGTCAACAATGGTGCTGATGGCTATTCCTACAGCTGGAATACTACCAACGATGGTTTGGACGGTACAGGTATCTACTACACTTCTCACTACATGAACAAGGAGAATGAGTTGAGCATGGATCTGGGCGACGATCACTACATGTCGCTGATTACCTCCGACACAGAGGTCAACATGCCTCGTGTAGCCATCGATCCAAGTCCTACACGTACCAAGGCATATATTGATCTTGGTGTTTACGAATATCCACATACCAAGTTGCAGCCTGCATCCATTGGCGACGATGTAGATATCCTTTGGGTTTCTACGATCGAGAAGTCCGAGAATGGTACACCTGACGGTTCTGTCTGGGAGCGTCCGACATCCGACCTTCAGCGAGCTATCGAGACTTTGATGTCAAGCCGCAACAGCCATCGCAAGGAGATTCGCTTGATGGATGGTGAGTATGCTCCAATCTATACGCACAATGACTATAAGGCATTCTATTTGAATACCGAAGAACTGAACAATTCCGTTGTCTTCCCGGATTGGGCGTACGATGAGGGTATGCTGAAGTATTACGAGTCAGATATTCACAACTACTACGTTCGTTCATTGACTCTGAAGGGCGGTTACAGCAAGGATTTGCGTGACCAGTACGATACTGAGCTTTATCCGGCTGTGATCCGCAGTTCTGAGCGTTTGGATGGTACAAGCCACACCTGGGATTATCTCTTCCTGATAGAAGATGCCACACAGCGTTATGGCAAGGGTGATATTGCTTCGAGCGGTTATGGTGCAACGGCCAATCCTGATGATCCTGTGACACGTACCATTCCCGTTGAGTTCGATGGTATAACCTTCGTCAATAATCAGGCATTGCCTGGTACTCATGGTGCCGCTATCCGATACAATGATCAGGTGAATACATACGACGTCGATGGTACACTCCATACCGACTATGCCAATGCGCCTGCTCATGCCAATATCTCTATTTCGAAGCAGAAGTATTATGAACTGAAGAATTCGGGCGACGAGAAGGCTGTCCTTTCGGCCAAATGCACTTATTGGACCGACGAGACTTACACCACCCAGTTGCCAGCTGGTCAGACTTCGGACTTTGTACTTTACTATCAGACCGTACAGAATCCGCCCAAGTTGACCATCAGCAAGAGCTGTGTGATGAACAGTGGTTCACACTACGATGCATCGACCAAGGAGGATTATTCTTCATCGGCTGTCTATATTGGCCAGTATGGTGGCGATGCTTTGATCTACAACTCTGTATTCCATTCCAACTGGGGCAATCCATTGGAGGCTTACAATACCCGAACCATCAACAATACCATCGCCTTGAACCATGGCCGATGGATCTTGATGAATTCTGGCAGTATCGATGATCTGTTCGAATCTGGCAGTACCGAGGGTAAGCCCGATGGTCCGATGCTGGCACCAAGGCGTGCCGGTGGTGTTGTTCACGAGATGACCACCACCCCACGTCACTCCAACATCATGAACACTGTCCTGTGGCGCAACAATCCTGTTACATCAGGTGGCACTACCACCTATGGCAGTCAGTTCTCGTTGGCCGGTTACTATGCCGACGATCATGCAGCTTCCGATTCTATCTTCAAGCGCAATGCCTATACCTATTATAATAATGGTGTGCAGGATGTGACCGAAGGTACGGACTATGATCAGCCATCGTTTGTTGCCAACCATCGCAACACCCACATTTCGAACACCAACAATGACATTTCGCATGGTCCAAACTTCAAGAATCCGATTCTGAATGCCACCGACAAGGAGATCGAGAATCGAGACTTCAGCCTCCAGCCAAGCATCCGATTGGTCAATAAGGGTGATTCGATGATCTATGCAAATCAGGTCTATGACTTTGCCTGGATACCTACTACCGAGTTGGATTATCTGGATCAGAAGCGTGTCATGTCAACCAACATCGAAGTCGGTGCTATCGAGTATCAGCAGCCATTGCTCCGTGTGATCTATGTTGACCCAACCCAGGCAACCAACAGCAATGGTATGAGTTGGGCAAGTTCAATGAACAGCGAGAATCTGCAGAATGCAATCGACCTTGCTGCCATCTATTCGGCCAACAATGAGCCATTGCTCGATGCCTCAGGCAATGTGATCGACAAGAACGAGTCATACGTCTTCGTCAAGGGTGATAACGAGACTGTCTTCCCAAGTGTAACCTTGCGCAATGGTGTCAATATCTATGGCAGTGTCGATCCTAACAATGTAGTTGACTCTGTCCGTTACAAGATCAACGAGTTGACAGGTGACTATATCTACGAGCACTTGCAGGAGGATGTTGATCGAATTGCCAAGCACCGTCCGGGTCTTGTTTCGCCAAGCACCGAACGCACCATCATTCCTGCTGTTTCGACGGGCGAAAATGATACCTATTCGGCCAACAAGCCTACGCGCATCGATGGTGTGATGATATCGGCTGTTTCAACCGACAATGTCGAGGGCGCTATTCTCAAGCCTGTGCTTGACATTGATCCAAAGGCCACAGTCGAACAGAGTGGTTCAATTCCTGCCGTGGCTGTATCGAATGTATTGGTGGCAGACAACAATGCTTCGGCTGCTACCGACGAGGTAAACATCGCCAACATCAACAATGCCTTGATCTATGAAGTCTTGTTCCGCGATAATATCACAAGCGCACAGGGGTATGTGCTTAACCTTGGTGCCAACGGTTATGGCGTGAACCTGACGGTTGAGGGCAAGACCAACGATGCTGCAGGCAAGGAGCCTAAGGCTGCCGCTTGTCTGACTGACAACCTGAATGGCGGTCACATCTGGTATTCTATCTATAATTATGCAGGTTTCGACCGCGACGAGCAGACCTTGTCAAAGCATAACTACAAGATGCAGGATCCTAACCTGAACTACCAGCTCACCGAACATTCGTTGAATCTGGATGCTTGTGCCACAGTCAATCCTATGACTCTGGACGCTAAGACGACCAATCTGGTTCAGTTCATCAACTACGACAAGGATCTTGACCTGTTGGGCAATCCACGTGTTCTGAATACTGCTTCGGCCAAGTCTGGCAACACAGTTCTGGATCGTGGTGCTTTCGAAACCTGGTGTATCGGTAATGATGTTACTGCACAGACCGTCTTCAGCGATACTGTATCGACCAACTATGGTGGCAACTACTATCCACACGAGGGCAGCGTAGTCTATCTGTTGGAGGGCAGTAACCTGATTGCCGAGAAGCATAGTCTCTATCCTGGTTACCTGTTGGTCAAGAAGGGTGCTTCACTCTATGGCCATGGTCAGACCATCAAGGCTTCGTTCCTGGCAGTTGAGCGTGACGTTGATCACAATGGTACAGTCATTGCTCTGCCATACCGCATGAATTATTCTTCGGTACGTAATGCTGGCGAGAACAGTTTGATTGGTCCTGCAACCTATGCCTACAACAAGGACACCCAAGTGCTGACCTTGACTGCCGATATGGCTACTCTGGCCTATAGCTACAACGGTTCTCGCCGTGCTTCGGCCCGTTACCAGATCAAGAACGTCAACTCCGGTTGCTGGGACGATCTGCGCAATGCGGCCGACCAGACAGTCGAGGCATCGAAGGGTGTGTTCTTCACCTGTTCGAAGGATACAACCTATCGATTCACCGCTCAGGGTGTGACGATCAAGAACTATCTCTACAACGAGCAGCCACAGACGACTGCTGAGGGTGTCTTGATCTCTACGGCCAAGGCTGTGACCTTGCGACAGAACAACCTTCAGCCTACCGATGGCAATGGCAATCTGACTGCTGCCGAGGATATGGGTTGGAACTGCTTCGGTATTCCATATCTGGTGAGTGAGTACAAACCATTCGACAAGGCTTACGATGTCACTTACAACCGTACTGCCAGCGACCAGGAGTATATGCTCCAGTTGCCAAAGAACCTCTGGCTCTACTACGATGCCGCAGTTGTCAACGATCTTGCGTCGAACAACTGGACAGCCCAGAATGCCAAGAACTATGCTGGCTTCTATGCTGTCGAGTCTTGGAAGGGCTCTGCTGCCGATTGGCACTTGAAGAATGGCACTCCTGCACTTTGGGTGGGCGAAGGTATGTTTGCACAGACCGCAGCCTATACCGACGAGGAGTTGTTCTTCTATCTCCCAATCTACAAGGGCGATGCTCATGCTGCTCCTGCCCGAAACTTGACCCGTATCTATGCCGGCGAACCGATCGAGGAGGAGATGGACAAGAGCGATGCTCTGCAGAACACCATCTACGATCTGCAAGGCCATAAGGTTCAGAATCCTACCCAGCATGGCATCTACATTGTGAACGGCAAACGAGTTTGGATGTGATTTTAGGGTAAAAGGTAAAAGAATTTGACTATGATGAAATATATGTTCAAGAAAGCTATATCGCTGGTTGCTGCTGCCATCCTCTCGATGGTGGCAACAACGGGTTGGTCACAGACAATCGACATCCCATTGGATGGTTGGTCAATCAGTAACAATTCTACGTTCCATGTGAACACTTGGTCATCGGAGGGTGATACCGATGGCTCAGATATGACCACTCCGTTCCTCGAAAACTGGGTGGGCAATGGCGGTGGTGTGAACCGATTGGCAGAGGCTACCTGGTCTTATACCGTCCAGGGTCTGACCCCCAATGCTACCTATGTGATGTCAGCATTGGTACGTGCATACAACGAGAACAGTACTCAAGTGCCTGGCAATGTCCGCATCTATGCTGGTAGTGCACAGTCCTCACTTCTGTCCAGTGTGGGTACTCAGATTTACGTTGGTGGCAATACCGGCTTTTACGGCATGCTGACAGTCTTGGCTACTGCCGATGCCTCTGGCCGTCTGACTCTCGGTCTGCGTTCGGCCGACAAGGCTTGTAACTGGGTGGCTATGAAGAATGTCACTCTGTCGCCCATTGCCTCTTCTGCTTTTGTACGTGTGACTGGTATGGATGAGCTTACGGTTGATGCCAAGTATCTGATTGTTCATCAATCGGCCGAAAATGCTGCTATTGGCTATGCTTTGGATGGTAGTGTGAATAGCAAACAGTTTGGTTCAGTAGAGGTTTCTATAGCCGATTATCGTATTTCAAAAGATGAGAAATATGCATATAGCTTAAGTAAAGAAGGTGATTTTTACAGATTCCAACAATGTGGTAGTTCTAATAATAGGTATATTTGGTTGTCTGATAATGATAATATGTCATCTACTGCCAGAAATTTGACTATTGCTGTTTCTAATACGTATGGTTTTACCATTCTTCGAGGTGATAAGAACAATAATTCTCAGTATTTTGTATCTTATTCTGGTAATAATTTTGTACGAGGTGCTGCTACCACCCTTTATCTCTACAAGCAGGTTTCCCTCTCCTTCCCGCAATCTACCTATACGGCCAATTTAGGTGAAGGATTTACAGCTCCGGCTCTGACTATGTCTCTTGCTTCGGTGGGAGTAACCTATAGCTCTTCAAATCCGAGTGTAGCTTCGGTCAATAGCAGCACTGGTGCAGTCACATTGCACAAAGAGGGCCAGACGGTGGTTACAGCCACCTATCAGGCTACTAAGGGTATGCTTACAGCTTCGTATGTGCTCAATGTCAAGGCGACTACCACAACTACCTTCCGTTTGGTAACAGATGTCAGCCAGATTGTTGGTGGACGAAAGTATTTGATTGTTCTCGAAAATGGGACAAATGGCTATGCTTTGGATGGTAGTTCCACAAGCACTACAGCTTATGCTCGTCGGGCCGTTACAATTACCAACAACGAGATTGAAGCGTCCGACAAGATTGCCTTTGCTATCGACAAGTCCGGCGACTATTTCAACATCAAACAGGTGGGCGGTGGCCGTTACCTCAGCTTCCTCGGCGGCCAGCTGTTCTCCAATGCTCCCAAGAATATCAATATCGAGAACTGGTGGGGTCATTATATGATATTGTCGTCGGTCGAAATTCATCGCAACTGCCTCAATTATGCCGATGGCAATTTCACGCTGAAGACATATTATCCTGATGCGCAACTCTCGCTCTATCGCGAGGTGGTCGAGGCTGCCGATCCAAACCTGACCTTTGCCTTTGCCAATGGAGTGAGCGAAGTGCAGATAGGTGGTACACTATCGACCAAAGTCACCCGATTGGGCCAGGGCGCTGTGACCTACAGTTCCAGCAATCCTGCTATTGCGACGGTCAATGACAAGGGTGAAATCAGTGGTGTGAGTGCTGGCACAGCCACCATTACAGCTCTTGTGGCCGAAGATCTCTCCAATGGATATAAGTCAGCCACCAAGACGCTGACAGTAACTGTCAACAAGATCACTCCGACTTTGGCTGCCTCCTTCAGCAGTCGCACCATTGCCAAGGGCGATCAGGTAACTCTGGAACTGACCACCAACAGCACCGGCACCAAACGCTTTGAGTCGTTGAACCCAGCGGTCGCTACTGTCGATAACTACGGTGTGATCAAGGGCGTGAGCGACGGACAGGCTACCATCCGCTATTGGGTTGAGGGCAACGATACCTATCTGCCTACTGCCGTAGCAAGTGTCTCGGTTACAGTGGCCAGCAAGGCCAAGCTGAATCCTCAGGTCACAGTCGCACCGCAATCACTCTCGCTGGCTGTGTGGGAGGTCAAGAACCTTGTGGTGAATCTGGGAGATTACGATGGCGAGTGTGAGGCCAGTTTGCCTGGCACGAATGGCGAAGTCATCAGTCTCGGTACTCCAACCAGGGAGGGCAACGTGCTGACCTATCCAATTACCGCCGAGGCTGTGGGCCAGACCACCATCAAGCTCCATTTGCTTGATACCGACGAGTACAATGAGATGACGATCGAAGTCCCTGTTACCGTGTTGAGTGTCTATCGTTACACCCTCAATGTGGTTGATGCTCCATCCAGGGGTGTTGCTATCGATATCTTTGGAACTACCTATACTGGCAGCACTACCTTCAATAGCTCGCACCATCCAATCAAGGCAAGCGACGTGAATGTTCGTGCTTTGGCCAGCTATACATCGGCTGTGCGTGTCGATGAGAGTGTCATCACAGTCACCTATTATCTGCGTATGCCGGAGGTGGGAACCTTCATGCGACTGAAGAGCTATAGTGGCAATCTCTACGCAACCCTATCTGCCGATGGCGAGGCTCTGACTATGGGCAAGGCAGGTGTCGATAATATCATCTATTATGATCAGCAGGGTCGCTTCCTGTTCTACAAGAATGGTCAGTTTGTCAAGGCTACCAATCTGATGGCTTCTGTCGGCGATGCTGGTCAGGCCTCTTCGTTCACCTTTGTGCATGGCAATCCAGCTTCTGAGTATTCGGAATGTTATCGCATCAAGACCTCTAGCAGCGACTACCTTTGTGGATCGTCGGACGGTACTACAGTGGGTGGTAGCGACGAGAAGAACGATTATGCCTATTGGTATGTCGAGACCTTGGAGCGCCTTCCAGTCGAGGTTATCTCTGCTGGCTATGGCTATGCAACCCTCTATTCTCCTGTAGCTCTCGATGTGCCAGGCGGTGTTTCTGCCTACTACGTGTCGGATCGCCGAACTACTCAGGCATCTGGCAACAGCAATGTCGAGTATCAGTTGGTGCTGCGTCAGTTGGTTTCGCTCATTCCTGCAGCTACGCCAACCATTCTGGTCGGTATTCCAGGCACAACCTACGACTTCCCGCTCAAGTATGCCAACCTGGAGGAGCGTCCATCTGACCTTTCGAACATGGTGGGTCATTTCGAGGCTGAGCTGACGGCCAAACTCCAGGGTTCAGGTACTGTCTATGCTCTTCAGCCAGCTGCCGATCGCGAAACGGCAGGTTTCTATCCTTGGCACAAGGAGATTACCTCTCCGTTCAAGTGTTTCTTCCTCGATCCTAATCCGAACTCGAATGTATCAGGCTATCGATTCGTCTTTGCTGAAGATGGAAACAGTACAGGTTTGAACGAATCTATGATTGAATCGGTGGAGGATATGACAATCTATAACCTCCACGGACAACGTGTTGCCGATTCATTGGAAAATCTCCCGAAGGGTATCTATATTGTTCGGGGTAAGAAGATGATTGTAAAATAAAACAAAAAATCCAACGCGAAAGCGCTGGATTTTTTGTTACTTTCTACCCTTTCTTTCCTCCCTCTCCAGTGGAGAGGGTCGGGGTGAGGCTTTTATCCTTTCAGGTGAGTTCCTTCGTTGAACTGATCGATGGCATCGGCTTGGGTGATGACCACTTCGCTCACGCCAGAGGCGATAGCTGAGAAACTGTTTTCGAGTTTTGGGAGCATGCCACCACTCACAACCCCCTCCTCGACCAAGCGAGGGAAGTCGGTAGCTGTGATGGATGGAATGACCGAATCATCGTCATCAGGATTGCTGAGCACACCTCGTTTCTCGAAGCAGAACATCAGGGTAACATCGAAGTGCTTGGCCAGGGCAATGGCAGCTTCGGAGGCAATTGTATCGGCATTGGTGTTGAGGAGGTTGCCCTGAGTGTCATGACCGATAGGTGAGAGGACAGGCACAACGCCTTTGGCAATCAGGTCAGCCAGAAGTTCCGAGTTGAACTTGTCGATATCGCCCACATAGCCATAATCTACATCCTGAGTAGTTCCGTCCTCCATCTTGACCTTTTTGATTGGACGCTTGTGTGATACAATCACGTTCATGTCTGCACCAGTCAGACCCAAGGCATTCACTCCACGAGCCTGCAACTGTGCTACGATGTTCTTGTTGACCAAACCGGCATAGACCATGGTGACAACCTTCAGCGTCTCTGCATCGGTGATGCGTCGACCACCAATCATGGTCTGCTGTATGCCCAACTGCTCTGCAATCTTGGTAGCGCTACGGCCACCACCATGCACAAGCACCTTCAAACCTTCGATTTTTGCAAACTTGTCGAGCAAGTTACTCAGTGAAGCGGCATCCTCTACAATACCACCGCCGACTTTGACTAAAGTTAATCGTGCCATTCTTTGATTCTTTGTTCGTCGCTTAAGCGACAGATTAATAATGTTCCATTATGTTCTGAGACGATGACATCCTTGAGACCCTGAATGACCACCTGCTTGCCCTTAGGCATACGGACCATACAGCCCTCACTCTCAATCATCTTGACCTGATCACCGACCACAGCGTTACCATTTTCGTCCTGTGGTAGCAGAGTGTGCATTGAACCCCAGGTGCCGAGGTCACTCCAACCGAATTCCGATGGCATAACGTATGCCAGCTGGGTCTTCTCCATCACAGCATAGTCGATCGAGATCTTTGGGAAAGTAGGATAGAGTTCATCGACCTTGGCCTGTTCGTTGGCAGTGAAGAGCGATGGCGCAATCTGATCCATGATGGCAGCAATCTCAGGAGCGTGCTGTCGGAGTTCGCTGACAATGGTGCTTACGCTCCAGATGAACATGCCGCTATTCCATGTATAGCGACCTGTGGACAGATACTGCTGTGCTGTCTCGAGATTCGGTTTCTCGCGGAACGAAGCGAGCTTATAGATGCCATCGGTGGTGGCCTCACCCTGTTCGATGTAGCCATAGCCAGTCTCTGGACGGGTTGGCTGCATACCTAAGGTCAGGATTCGGCTGCCCTGCTTGATGAAGTCGATGCCCTGAGCCACACAACGCTGGAACTCGGCGGTATTGGTCACCAGATGGTCGGATGCAGCTACGAAGATCGATGCCTCTGGATCTTCGGCCTGAATCTTCCAGCTGACGTAAGCCACACAAGGAGCCGTATTGCGCATGCAAGGTTCCAATAGGATATGCTGAGGGTTGATGCCCTTGAGCTGTTCGCTCACAAGACCCTGGAAGTTCTTGGAGGTAACGACCCAGACATGTTCGATGTCGATGATACTGCCGAAGCGGTCAAAAGTCTGCTGGATCATGGTTCGACCTGTTCCCATGATGTCGAGGAACTGCTTTGGACACTCTGGAGTTGACATAGGCCAGAATCGGCTTCCGATGCCACCGGCCATGATTACTAAATGATTTGCCATATAAGGTTTTTATTATTGTTTGACGAATTATAGTCTTTGTACGAAGTACAGGCGCAAAGGTAACGCTTTTTGTTCATTTATCCAAATTTTGGTTTTATTTTTTATGAATCATACATTGAAAACCAATCGCAAATCATTTTCGTCTTATTGCATACAGCTTTTTGGTATGTTTGTTTAGCAGATTGAAAGTGTAGATTTGAAATAGTGCTCCAGAATAGCCAAATAATAAAAGAAAACGTGTTGTTTTACGCCAAAATCTGTACTTATGCTTCGGATTTTCTTGAAAAATCGGGAGTGGTACTTCGGATTTTCTTGAAAAATCGGGAGTTCAAACCAATAGATTTATTGCTATGATAGAACGCAAATATCAGTTAACCAAAGAAATAGAAGATGGAAGTATCTTCTTGTTCGGTGCCAGACAAACAGGAAAGAGTACATTGTTGGATCAGCAATTCCAAAGTGCTACAACTTTTGACCTGCTTGATGGTGATTTGAAGCGTAGATTCCGTGAGCGTCCAGCTTTGCTTTTCGACTTGTTGCAAGACAAGCCAGAGGGGTCGATTGTGGTAATCGATGAGATTCCAGAGGTACCAGAGCTACTGAATGAAGTGCATCGACTGATTCAAAAAAAGAATTTGCGTTTTGTCTTGTGTGGAAGTAGTGCCCGAAAGCTCAAGCGCAAAGGATATAATACGTTAGGTGGACGAGCTATGCCATGTTATGTCACGATGATAAGGCTCTCAGTTATTGGCACACTTACAACCATAAGGAGATTGATCTGGTCATTGGAGAGGCAGAAATTGGCATTGAAATCAAATCGGCAGAGGAGATTCAGAACAGACACCTTTTGAATTTCAAAGATTATAAGGAAGAGTTTCCAGAAAGTCGCTGTGTCCTTGTCTCCAAAGATAAACTCACACGTCGTCAAGGTGACATTGAGCTTATCTATATCAATGATTTCCTCAGGATGCTTTGGAATGATGAACTGATAGCTCGCTGATAGTCTTCAATAATCAAAATTGGCATTTGACTTGAAGTATGACAGTTACAGTGTGACAGTTACCTGCATGACTTTCACGAAAAGTGTGAAACTTTGTGCGAGCAAATTGGCATATTGGATAGAATAATTTGTAAAAAAGAGTGCGAAATCATCAAAAAATGAGGGTGAGAAATGAAAAAAATGAAGATTTTCTTGCCTAATATGTTTAAAATACATATCTTTGCAACGGAAATGAGATGAAGAGAGGCGCAATCAAGCGTTTCTCTTCATTGCTTATAGAAGTTTAATGGTTTAAGTTTAACGTCTAACGAATGATCAACAAACAGGAAATTATAGACCTTGTGGACCAGTATCTGCTGGAGTCTGAAAGTGAGAGCTTCTTGGTCGAAGTGACTGTGAGCCGCGACAACCAGATTGTGGTCGAAATCGACAATGATGAGGCTGTGGATATTGACGAATGTGTGGCCATCAGCCGCTACATCGATGAACATATGGATCGCGATAAAGAGGACTTTGAACTGGAAGTGGGCAGTTGCGGTTTGACCGCTCCACTTAAGGTGCTTCGCCAATATGCCAAGTTCGAGGGCGAAGAGGTCGAGGTGCTGCTTCGCGACGGACATAAGTTGACCGGCATTCTGGGAGAGGCTAACGAAGAGGGATTCAACCTCACCTGGACCACCATGGAGAAGGTTGTTGATCCAGCCACAGGCAAACAAAGCAAAAAGAAGCAGGAGGTGCAACACGAGCAGATGCTCAAGCACTCCGAAGTCAATCAGGTGAAATATATTATTAATTTTTAAAATAGATTATCAAAAGAAATGGCAACACGACAGAAAGAGGAGGTGATCTCTATGATCGACACCTTCCAGGAATTTAAGGAGCTCAAGAACATCGATCGCTCCACTATGATCAGCGTACTCGAGGATTCTTTCCGTTCAGTACTGGCAAAGATGTTCGAGACCGACGAGAATTACAACATCATCATCAACCCAGACAAGGGTGACTTCGAGATCTGGAAGGAGCGTACCGTTGTGGCTGACGACGAATTCGAGAACGAGAATACCGAGATTACACTCTCGGAGGCTCGCAAGACCGTTGACGATATCGAGGTTGGTGAGGACTTCACCGAGCAGGTTCACTTCGAGAACTTCGGCCGTCGTGCCATCCTGAACTTGCGTCAGACTTTGGCAGCAAAGATTCTGGAACTCCAGAAGGATGTGCTCTACAACAAGTACAAGGACCTGATTGGCCGTATCACTACCGCCGAAGTTTACCAGATCTGGAAGCGTGAGATGCTGATGGTCGATGAGGAGGGCAACGAGTTGAGCCTCCCACGTCAGGAGCAGATTCCATCGGACGCTTTCCGCAAGAACGATCAGGTTCGTGCCGTTGTGCTTCGCGTTGATAATACCAACAATAATCCAAAGATCGTTTTGAGCCGTACTGCACCAATCTTCCTCCAGCGACTGATGGAGCGTGAGATTCCGGAGGTAGCCGATGGAACCATTCGTATCGTCAAGATTGTCCGCTTGCCAGGTGAGCGTGCCAAGATTGCTGTCGAAACCAGCGACGATCGCATTGATCCAGTAGGTGCTTGTGTAGGTGTGAAGGGTGGCCGTATCCACAGCATCGTTCGCGAACTTCGTGGCGAGAACCTCGATGTTATTCCTTACACCAGCAATGCAAGCCTCTTCATCCAGCGTGCTTTGGCTCCTGCTTCTATTTCACAGATTCATGTTAATGAGGATGCAAAAACTGCCGAAGTCTTCATGCGTCCGGAGGAGGTTAGCCTGGCCATCGGTAAGAATGGTGCTAACATCAAGTTGGCTTCGCTCCTGACCGGTTATCAGATCGACGTCTATCGTGAGGGCGATGGCGACGATATCTTCCTCGACGACTTCAGCGACGCTATCGAACCATGGGTTATCCAGGCTTTGAAGGGTATCGGTTTGGCAACTGCCAAGGCAGTGCTTGATGCCGATCCTGTTCTCGTGGCCGAGAAGGCTGACCTTGAGGACGAGACCGTTGAGGAGGTTCGTAGCATCCTCGCTAAGGAATTCGAGTAATAGAGGGCTGCTGGTCAGCCGTTAATTAGTTGTTTTGTTTCTTTTGTTCTTTTGTTTATGAAGACTGACAAAACAACAAAGCAACAAAATGACAAAATAACAATTAAGCAGAATGAGATTAAATAAAATAGCAAAAGACTTTAACGTCGGAGTACAGACGCTGATGGAATTCTTAGAAAAGAAGGCCGGAGTGACTGTGGATGGCCCAATGGCCAGTGTGACCGACGAGCAATACGAGATGTTGCGAAAGGAGTTCAACAAGGACAAATCTGTCAAGGAGGAGTCGGAACGTGAACGCCAGGAACGTCAGCAGACTCGTGATAAGATTAAGGAGGAAACCAGAGCTGTGGCAAATTCTGCCCCCGAAAAAGCTCATACTCCAAGTGAAGATGCTCTCAACGCCCGTCCGAAGATTGTAGGCTCGATCGACTTGAATCCAAAGAAGGAGGAGCCTAAGGTTGTGGAGCCAAAACCAGAACCAAAGCCTGAACCAAAGGTAGAACCAAAACCAGAGCCTAAGCCAGAGCCAAAGGTGGAGGCTAAGCCAGTGGTTGCAGAGAAACCTGTTCAGCAGCCAAAGCCACATCCACAGCCGGAGCGTCAGGCTCAGAAGCCTCAGCAAGAGCCACGCAAGCAGCCTAATCAGACGGCTATGGGCGAGCGTAGTCGCGATCGTATCAACAATGATCCGTTGCCACAAGAGGCTAAGAATGCCGAAGTGTTCCGCGTTTCTGCTCCTCAGGGTCCACAGATTAATGTGGTAGGTACCATCGACCTCGAGTCATTGAACCAGTCAACCCGTCCGAAGAAGAAGTCGAAGGAGGAGCGCAAGAAGGAGCGAGAGCAGAAGAATGCCAGTCGTGAGGAGTCTCGTGGCAATCGTCATCATGGCGCACAGAAGGTTGACATCAACGAGGAGATCAAGAAGGGCAACAGCAATGGACCTGGTCGCGACAAGAAGAGCCACGGTGATGCCCGTCGTCAGGATCGTGACGAATTGCATCGTCATGGCAAGCAAGGTAAGAAGAGCCAGAAGATCGAGGTGACCGAAGAGGATGTACAGAAGTCCGTTAAGGATACCTTGGCTCGTCTGACCAATAAACTCGACAAGAAGGGTGTCAAGTATCGTAAGGATAAGCGTAATGCTGCAGCTGAGCGTGCCGCCGAGGCAGAGGAGGCAGAAGCAGCAGAGAGCAAGATCCTCAAGCTCACCGAGTTTGTGACCGCCAATGACTTGGCAACTATGATGAATGTGCCAGTAGTCAAGGTTATCGGTACTTGTATGACTTTGGGCCTGATGGTATCTATCAACCAGCGTCTGGATGCAGAGACCATCAACCTTGTTGCAGAGGAGTTCGGTTTCGAAACCCAGTATGTTTCGGAAGAGGTTGAGCAGGAGCTCGAAGTTTCGGAGGATTCAGAAGATCAGCTCGAGACTCGTCCACCGGTAATTACTGTCATGGGTCACGTTGACCATGGTAAGACCAAGCTGTTGGATTACATTCGTAATGCCAATGTAATTGCTGGTGAGGCTGGTGGTATTACTCAGCACATTGGTGCCTATTCGGTTGAGTTGTCGGATGGTCGTAAGGTGACCTTCCTTGATACTCCTGGTCACGAAGCATTTACTGCTATGCGTGCCCGTGGTGCCAAGATGACCGATATTGCCATCATTATCGTGGCTGCCGACGACGGCGTTATGCCTCAGACCAAGGAGGCTATCAACCATGCCGCTGCCGCTGGTGTACCAATCGTCTTTGCTGTCAACAAGATCGATAAGCCAACTGCTAACCCAATGAAGGTTCGTGAGCAGTTGTCGGCCATGAACTATCTCGTTGAGAGCTGGGGTGGTAAGTATCAGGATCAGGATATTTCGGCTCGCGACGGTCTTCATGTCGATGAACTGCTCGAGAAGGTGCTCCTTGAGGCAGATTTGCTCGAACTCAAGGCCAATCCAAACCGTGAGGCAAGTGGTTCGGTTATCGAATCAACACTTGACAAGGGCCGTGGCTTTACAGCTACTGTACTCGTTCAGAATGGTACTCTCCATGTGGGCGATGTGATGCTTTGTGGCAAGTATTATGGCCGATGCAAGGCTATCTTCAACGAGCGTGGCCAGAAGGTCGATGAGGCAGGTCCTGCAACCCCAGTTCAGGTTTTGGGCCTCAACGGTTCTCCATCGGCAGGTGATCAGCTTCGTGTGCTTGCTACTGAACAGGAGGCTCGCGAAATTGCCCAGAAGCGTGATCGTCTGCAGCGTGAGCAGGCTCTCCGTACGCAGAAGACGCTTACACTTGACGAGATTGGCCGTCGCTTGAAGCTTGGTGACTTCCAGGAATTGAACCTTATCGTCAAGGGCGACGTGGATGGTTCGGTCGAGGCTTTGACCGATTCACTCATCAAACTCAGTACCGAGAATATCCAGATCAATGTTATCCACAAGGCTGTCGGCCAGATTTCGGAGAGCGATGTAGTGCTCGCAGCAGCATCCAAGGCTATCATCATCGGCTTCAATGTCCGTCCTTCGTCGGGCGCTCGCAAGGCAGCTGATCAGGATGGTGTTGACATCCGTAACTACTCCATCATCTACGATGCAATCGAGGAGGTTAAGGAGGCTATGGAGGGTATGCTCAAGCCGGTTGTCAAGGAGGAGATCTGTGGTAATGCCGAGGTCAAGTCTGTCTTCAAGATCACCAAGGTTGGTGCAGTTGCCGGCTGTTTGGTCAAGGATGGCAAGATCCATCGTACCGACAAGGTTCGCATTATCCGCGATGGTATCGTAATTCACACTGGCGAGTTGGCTGGTTTGAAGCGCTTCAAGGACGATGTCAAGGAGGTTGGTACTAACTTCGAGTGTGGTCTTTCGTTGGTTAATTACGATAATCTGCAGGAGGGCGACCTCATCGAGGCATTCACCGAGATTCAGGTTAAGGCAAAACTTTGAACCATCAGGAATGAGGATTTGGGAATGAGGTGTTGATGCTTGTATTTGTAGCAGATAACTCCTTGTTCCTGACTCCTGATTCCTCATTCTATTGTAAAGTGAATATCTTTGATATCCTCATATTAGCGTTTTTAGCAATAGGAATATCCATTGGACTGTATCGCGGATTCTTCAAGGAACTTGTCGGTACAGTCGGATTGTTCCTTGCTGCCATTGTGGCAAATCTGGTTTCTCCCTATGCCAAGCCCTGGTTGGGGGATCTGGTGACCGATGAACTTGTTGCATCTGTTATTCTGTGGGTAGTCATCTTCCTGTTGATGCTATTTGTGATGAACAGGGTTGCATGGTTGTTGGGCAAAGTGTTCAAATCATTGAATATCGGCTGGGTGAATCGCATGTGTGGAGGTATTTTCGCTTTCATCAAATTTGCTTTGATTGCAGCTTTGGTCATTTCGGCCCTTGAATTTGCAGCAGCACATGTTGAGGGTCTCAAGTTTGCCGAGGCTATGAACGGTAGTCGTATCATTCCGATACTTCACAGAATCGTCGAGGTTGTGATGCCTTGGGCATCGGCCCACATATTGAGCCCTGCTTTGGAAATGTTTAAGTAATGTTGTTGCCTTATTTAAATAAAGGAATAATAGAAGCCGGTTGCGATGAAGCCGGACGTGGCTGTTTGGCTGGTCCAGTTTATGCAGCTGCGGTCATATTGCCTCCTGACTTCAAGAATGACCTCTTGAACGACTCGAAGCAATTGACCGAGAAGCAGCGTTACGAACTGCGGCCAATCATTGAGCGCGAAGCAATAGCCTGGGCCGTGGGTGTGTGCGATAATCATGAGATTGACCGATACAACATCCTGCGATGCAGCATTGAGGCGATGCACCGTGCTATACGTGCACTTAAGGTTCGTCCGGAGGCACTTCTGATAGATGGTAATCGTTTCTATAAGTTCGAGGATCTGCCACACACTACGATTGTGAAGGGTGATGGCAAGATGATGTCGATTGCTGCTGCTTCGGTTTTGGCCAAGACTTATCGTGATGACTTCATGAACCAGATTGATCAGGAATACCCAGCCTATCGGTGGCGCATTAATAAGGGGTATCCGACCAAAGATCATCGTGCTGCCATTGCCCAAGTGGGAACTAGTCCTTATCACCGTATGAGTTTCCGCCTCTTGAAAGAGGAGAATCCGCAGTTGACTTTGGACTTCGGAAAATGAATAATTAATAGTAAATAATGAATAATTCAAGCAGCTCAGAGGAGGTTCTTAAGGATATCACCTCGGCCGAATATAAATACGGATTTACAACAGATATTGAGACGGAGGTTATCCCTACCGGACTCAATGAGGATGTGGTCCGACTGATTTCCAGCAAGAAGGGCGAACCGGACTGGATGCTTCAGTTCCGTCTGGAGGCCTATCGTTGGTGGAAAGAGCAACCTCGTCCGAAGTGGGGACACGTGAAAGTGGAAGAGGTTGACTACGACAAGATCTCCTTCTATGCCGCACCCAAAAAAAAGACTGAGAACAAGGAGGTGGATCCTGAGATTCTCAAAACTTTCGATAAACTCGGTATTCCGTTGCACGAGCGTGAGATGTTGTTGAATGGAGACCCTCTCCGTCCTTCGGACACCTCCCCCTTAATGGGGAGGAATGGTTTGAAAGAAGAGGGTGACCAAGGACTCCCCCTTAATGGGGAGGTGGCGCACAGCGCCGGAGAGGGTCTTATGGCTGTCGATGCGATTGTGGATAGTGAGAGCCAGAAGACGACTTATCGTGATAAGTTGGCTGAATTGGGCATCATCTTCTGTTCTTTTGGCGAAGCTGTACGCGAATATCCTGACTTGGTACGCAAGTATCTGGGCAAAGTAGTTCCAACACGCGACAACTATTATTCTGCCCTTAATTCAGCGGTTTTCTCTGATGGTTCGTTCGTTTATATTCCAAAGGGCGTTCGTTGCCCGATGGAGCTGGCTTCCTATTTCCGTATCAACTCGAGTGGTACTGGTCAGTTTGAACGTACGCTGATTATTGCTGACGAGGAGGCTTATGTATCATACCTCGAAGGCTGTACTGCACCAATGCGCGATGAGAATCAGTTGCATGCGGCTGTTGTCGAAATCTATGTTCATGACCGTGCAGAGGTCAAGTATTCGACTGTGCAGAACTGGTATCCTGGTGATAAGAATGGCAAAGGTGGTGTCTATAACCTCGTGACCAAACGTGCTCTTTGTGCCGGTGATTTTTCGAAGATCTCCTGGACACAGGTAGAGACTGGTTCTGCCATCACCTGGAAGTATCCAAGTTGTGTACTGAAGGGTGACAACAGTTCGGGGGAATTCTATTCGGTGGCTGTTACCAACAACTATCAGGAGGCAGATACTGGTACCAAGATGATTCATATTGGCAAAAACAGTCACTCTCGTATCATCTCGAAGGGAATTTCGGCCGGACACAGTCAGAACTCCTATCGTGGTCTGGTCAAGGTGATGCCAGGTGCCGATGGTGTACGTAACTTTACGCAATGTGATTCGTTGTTGCTGAGCAATACATGTGGCGCACATACCTTCCCGATCATGGATATCCAAAATCCGACCGCGATAGTCGAGCATGAGGCAACGACCTCGAAAATCAACGAGGAACAGCTTTTCTATTGCCAGCAGCGTGGCATCAAGGAGGAGGATGCTGTTGGACTCATTGTGGGTGGATATGCCAAAGAGGTAGTATCCAAGTTGCCGATGGAGTTTGCTGTCGAGGCTCAGAAACTGCTCTCGCTTTCCATTGAGAATAGTGTCGGGTAACAGACCCACTCCTCTGCCCTCCTTGAGGGAGGAAGATGAATGGGTGGATCAACTCAAAGAGTATATTAGTTTAACAAATAAAACCGTATATATGATTATCACAATTGTAATTATCGTTGTTCTGGCATTTGTGTGCATCGGCCTTTACAACAATCTTGTCAAACTTCGTAATAACAGAGAAAACGCTTTCTCGAACATTGATGTGCAGCTGAAGCAGCGTTACGACCTGATTCCAAACCTTGTTAATACAGTCAAGGGCTATGCTGCTCACGAGAAGGAAGTGCTCGAAAACGTGACTCGTGCACGTACTGCAGCTATGTCTGCTACCGATATCAACCAGAAAATCGAGGCCGATAATCAGCTCTCGAGTGCTTTGGCTGGTCTTCGTGTTTCGGTCGAGGCCTATCCAGACTTGAAGGCAAACAGCAACTTCCAGCAGCTGATGTCGGAATTGGCTGATGTAGAGAATAAACTGGCTGCTACCCGTCGTTTCTTCAATTCGGCTACCAAGGAACTGAATAATGCAGTTCAGACCTTCCCTGGTAATATTCTGGCAGGTATGTTCGGCTTTCATAAGGAACCAATGTTCGAGGTTTCGGCTTCGGAACGTGCTGCAGTCGAAAAGGCTCCAGAAGTGAAGTTCTGATGAAGTACGTAGGCATCCATACACAGCAGGTCAATAACAATATGAAATCCATATTGTTGCTTTGCTGTTTCCCGTTGCTTGTAGTGGGCATGGTGTGGCTGTTCTGGTTCATTATGGTACAGGCAGAGTCGGAGTATCCAAACATTGAACAGGTAAACGAGATGACGATGGAATGTTTGCCTTTCGTGCTTGGTGCTGTGGGTGTTTGGTTCATCATCGCCTATTTTATCAACGATTCTACCATACGTAATGCGACACAGGCCAAACCATTGGAGCGTCGTGAAAATATGCGCGTATATAATATAGTTGAGAACCTCTGCATCGCTGGTGGTATGAATATGCCTAAGGTTTATGTGGTTGAGGACGATCAACTCAATGCCTACGCTTCGGGTATCAACGAATCGACTTATGCCGTTACCGTAACCCGTGGCATTCTCAACCGTCTGAACGACGAAGAACTGGCGGGAGTGATTGGCCATGAACTGACGCACATCAAAAATCGTGATACCCGTGTGCTGATTGTCAGCATTGTCTTTGTGGGTATCTTCTCGTTGATTGCCCAGATTGCTTTCCGTCTGTTTGTCAATTCGGGACGTGGCCGCCGTAACAACAGCAATGGCAAAAGTGCTGCCGTAGGTCTGTTGATAGCTGCCGTATTGGCAGCCATTTCATACGTGTTTGCCTTGCTTACCCGTTTTGCCATCAGTCGCAAACGTGAGTACATGGCCGATGCGGGTGGTGCTGAACTTTGCGGCAATCCGTTGGCCCTTGCTTCCGCTTTGCGTAAGATATCAGGGGATCCCGGTCTTGATAATGTCGGTCGATCGGATGTGGCACAGCTTTTCATTTGTCGTCCAGACGAGATGAAGGAGAACTTTTTTGAATCTGCTTTTAGCAGCCTGTTCAGTACCCATCCTGATACGGCGAAGAGAATCGCTTATTTGGAACAATTTTAAGATATGAGTAAATTATTAGAGATAAAGAACCTGCACGCATCTGTGGCAGGCAAAGAGATATTAAGAGGCATCAACCTGACCATCAACGAAGGTGAGGTACATGCTGTTATGGGCCCTAATGGTGCTGGCAAATCCACTCTGTCGGCTATCTTGACCGGTAATCCCGCTTACGAAGTAACCGAGGGCGAAATCTGGTACAAGGGCAAGGACCTTCTGGCCATGAAGCCAGAACAGCGTGCTTGGGAGGGCATTTTCCTTTCTTTCCAGTATCCTGTCGAGATTCCTGGTGTTTCGATGGTGAACTTCATGCGTACGGCAGTGAACTCGCAGCGTGAGTATCGTGGTGAAAAGCCTTTGACTGCTACCGAATTTCTAAAATTGATGCGCGAGAAACGTGCTGTGGTACAATTGGACAATAAATTGGCCAACCGTTCGGTTAATGAAGGCTTCTCGGGCGGTGAAAAGAAACGTAACGAGATCTTCCAGATGGCTATGTTGGAACCAACCTTGTCAATTCTTGATGAGACCGATTCTGGCCTTGATGTTGATGCTTTGCGTATTGTGAGCGATGGTGTAAACCGCCTGAAGTCGGCTGAGCGCAGTTCTATTGTTATCACTCATTATCAGAAATTGCTTGAGTATGTCCAGCCTCAGTTTGTACACATCGTCTATAAGGGACGCATCGTCAAGGAGGGCGGTCCAGAATTGGGCGACCGTATCTTTGCTGAGGGCTTTGACTGGATAAAGCAGGAACTGGGGGAGTAAAGGTTTAACGTTTAAGTTTTAACGTTTAACGAAGATTATGTACGCAGAAAAGCAATACATAGAATTATATAATAGTCAAAAGGCTTTGATTGATGCCAATTCGGCTCCGGCACTCAATGCTTTCCGAGAGAAGGCAGCACAGGTGTTGGCAGAAGTGGGTCTGGAGAAGTCCAAAGATTTCACTCATGTAGATCCAGAAGAGATACTTTCGGCTGACTATTCGCTCAACCTGGCTCGTCATGAAGTACCGACTGCACGTGAAGATCTCTTTACTTGCGCTGTGCCGGAGCTGAGTACTTCAGTTCACTTCATGGTCAATGAACAGTATGTGGCCAATGGTAAACCACAGGCTGCTGTCGAGGCAGAGAAAGGTGTCTTTGTGGGATCATTGCGACAGTTTGCTCAGGTTCATCCAGAACTGATTCAGAAATACTACAATCAGTTGGCTGGGCATAGAACGAATACGGGTGACGATCGTTCCAAGTCGTATGAATCATGTTCTTTGGGAGAGAGTGCGCTTAATACCATGCTTTGCCAGGATGGTTTCGTGCTTTATGTCCCTGTTGGAGTTCAAATAGAAAAGACAATCCAACTTATCAGCTTGCTTCGCTCGGTCGAAGACTTTATGGCGGTGCAGCGTCTCCTTATCATCGTTGAGGATGGAGCCAAGGCAAGCCTGCTTTCGTGCGAACATGCTTCACGTCTTAATGAAGAGGCACATCTGCTTAGTCTTCAAACTACCGAGGTATTTGTTGGCCGCAATGCTACTTTGGATTTCTATTGTCTGGAGGAGCATCATGATCTGTCTATTCGACTTGGGCAGATTTATGTGCGTCAGATGGGTGGCTCCAACGTCGCCCTTGGTCAATATGCTTTGACTGTCGGTCAGACGCGTAATCGCATTCATATTGAACTCACCGAACCAGATGCCCAGACACAGCTCTATGGCATGGCAACTCTTGATGCTGAACAGCATCTGGATAATGTCACCTTTATCGATCATCTGGCACCAGGTTGTAGCAGCAATGAGCTCTTTAAGTATGTCTTGGATGACAAGTCTCGAGGTTCATTCTTGGGCCGTATCCTGGTTCGCAAGGACAGCATCAAGACCGATGCTCATCAGACTGACCGCAATCTGTGTCTCACACCTGAGGCTCGTATGGTGGCTCGTCCGGAACTGGAGATTTATGCCGATGATGTCAAGTGCTCGCATGGTTCAACTGTCGGTCAGCTGGATCAACAGGCCATGTTCTATATGCGTACTCGTGGCATTCCTGAGGCAGAGGCTCGTATGTTGCTTATGTTTGCATTTATGGCCGATGTCATCGACGGTATTCGTATCGAACCTCTTCGTGATCGTTTGAAGCATCTGGTCGAGAAGCGCTTCCGAGGAGAACTTACCCAGTGCAAAGGTTGCAAAATCAATTAATAGAATAGGTGGAATTATGAAACGTCTCTCATTTGTCGTGTTATCGTTCGTGCTGCTGGTGTTGTCCAGTTGCTCTGGTTCGGTTGAAGTGGTTATGCCACAGCAACCAAGTAAGCGTATGTCTTTTGCTGCTGAAAAACTTCAGCAGGCTCTCAAGGGTGCAGAAATACCTGATGGAGAATGGAAGATTGTATTGGCAGAAGAGAATAAGACTCCTAAAGAGGGGTTCCGTATTTCGCGTAATGACAAGACCATTACGATTACTGGTAATGATGGCACAGGTGTTATCTATGGTGTTGAAGAATTCATTGAACAGTCGCTTGGCTCAGTAGAGGGTTGTTGGACTATGAACGAGCCGTTTGCCGATGCGCCGGAAATGGTGTTGCGAGGTACATGTATCGGACAGCAGAAACCTTACTTGCTTGAAGGCCGTCAGGTCTATGAATATCCGCTTACACCAGAGCTTTTCCCTTGGTTCTACGACAAAGAGCAGTGGATTGAGTATCTTGATATGTTGGTCAAGAACCGCATGAACTCTGTCTATCTGTGGAATGGTCATCCATTTGCATCGCTCGTCCGTTTGGCGGATTATCCTTTTGCTGTTGAGGTGGATTCTGCTACTTTCCAGAAGAATGAGGAGATTTACGGATTTCTTACAGAAGAGGCTGACAAGCGAGGTATTTTCGTTATTCAGATGTTCTATAATATCATTGTCTCGAAGCCCTTTGCAGAGCATTATGGTATCAAGACACAGGATAGACATCGTCCGATTGATGATCTGCTGAGCGATTATACCCGCAAATCTATTGCTGCTTTTGTGGAGAAGTATCCTAATGTAGGTCTGCTCTGCTGTTTGGGTGAGGCTATGGATACCTACGAGGATGATGTGAACTGGATGTGTCATACCATCATTCCTGGTCTGAAAGATGGCTTGAAGTCATTGGCTGTAAAAGATTTAAAATATGTCGGCTATGAACCGCCACTCCTGCTTCGTGCTCACGATACCGATTGCAAGATGGTGATGGACTCTGCAATTTTGCTCTATCGCAATCTCTACACTATGCATAAGTATAATGGAGAAAGTTTGACGACCTATCAGCCTCGTGGGCCTTGGGCCGAAATCCATCGTGGATTGTCGAGCCTTGGTAGTACTCATATCGAGAATGTGCACATCCTTGCCAATCTCGAACCTTGGCGTTGGTCTTCTCCATTGTTCATTCGTCGCACTGTGGGGGCAATGCACTCGGTGCATGGTGCCAATGCTCTTCATCTATATCCACAAGCTTCTTATTGGGATTACCCCTATACTGCCGATAAGTTTGCCGATGGTTCGCGTGAACGGCAGATTGATCGAGACTGGATGTGGTTCCAGGCTTGGGCCCGTTATGCATGGAAGCAAAACCGAGATAGTGTGGCCGAAGATCTGTATTGGAACCGTCAGTTGGCCGAGCACTATGGCACCACTGTCGATAATGCAGACTATATGCGTCAGGCATTGGATGAAAGTGGAGAAATTGCGCCGAAACTTCTGCGCCGTTTTGGCATCACCGAGGGTAATCGTCAGTCTCTGTTGTTGGGTATGCTCTGTTCTCAGTTGGTTAATCCCTACAAATATACCGTCTATCCCGGTTTTTACGAGAGCTGTGGTCCTGAAGGCGAAAAACTCATTGAGTGGGCTGAGAAGGAATGGAAAGGTGAGCCTCACATTGGCGAACTTCCTTTGGATATCGTCAACCAATGTGTAGAGCATGGCGAAAAAGCAGTTAAGGCTATTGATGCAGTCAACGTCAAACAGCTGGACAAGAAGGCACGCGTTGAGTTCCTTCGCTTGCGTAACGATATGTACTGTTATCGAGCCTTTGCTTATGCTTTTCAGTATAAGGTTCTGGCTTGTCGCAAGGTACTGGACTACCAGTGGAGCAAAGATTTGAAGTATCTTGATGAAGTGGCTCCTTTGCTCGAAAAGTCGGTCGAGTGGTGGCGTGAATTGGTCAAACTGACTCAGGATACCTATCTTTATGCCAATTCGATGCAGACGGCTCAACGCCGTATTCCTGTGGGTGGCGACAATGCTAAATTCCTGCATTGGTCGGAGATGCTTCCTATTTACGAAAAAGAGGTCACAAGTTTCAAATACAATCTTCAGACCCTTAAGGATAAGGCTGCTGGTAAACTCGTTTCTGAATCCGATAGTATCCAGCCATTACGCCCTTATCCGGTTCAATTGGTTGGCAAGTACACTCGTGGTACACTGAAACCAGGTTCTGTGCTCATTACCGATAAACCAGGGAATGCGCTTGAAGCCATTGCTGAGGAGTTGACTGCTTTGACACCAATTCTGTATGATAATGCTAAGACTCGCAAGGAAACCTGTGTTATCGAATTTGAAGCAGATACTGCTGTCCAAATGCTTATCGGCTATTATCGAGATGATCAGCAGAAGTTCGCTCAGGCTCCAAAACTTGAGACCGATGCAACTGCCAATGAATATGGTCAGGCAGAACCGGTACTTGAAGGTGCTGTCCACCTGAAAGGTATGCCATTGATAAATGTGCACAGCTATCACTTCCCGGCTGGTCATCATAGTTTTATTCTCCCTAAGGGCTTGTCGCTCGTGTTGGGCTTTACGACCGATAGTATTGCTCCACGCAATGTCGGTCTGGCAGGCAATGCTGATACGATGGAGTGGCTTTTCAACTAAACAATCTGTATGCTTTTCAACTCGATTGAATACTCTTTGTTCTTACCATTGGTCTTCTTGATCTATTGGAAACTACAAGGAACCCGGCTGACGTGGCAGAATCTGTTTATTGTTGGTGTCAGCTATCTGTTCTATGGATGGTGGAATTGGCGGTTCCTTTTGTTGATATCCTTTACAAGTATCTGTAGTTTCTTGAGTGGTTTGGGTATTCATCGAGCTGAAGAACGCAATCATCATGTCGAGGCGCGTCTTTATGTTGCCGCTAATGTCGTTGTCAACCTATTGGTGCTGGGCCTTTATAAATACTACGACTTTTTTATATCCAGTATGGCTGATTTGCTCAATTCATTGGGCTTGCCATGCAGTTTTTCGACATTAGGCTTGATTTTGCCGGTAGGTATTAGCTTCTATACATTTCAGGCATTGAGTTACACGGTAGATGTTTACAAACGGAAGATAGAGGCAACTGCTGATGTGGTGGCTTTCTTTGCTTTTGTGAGCTTCTTCCCTCAATTGGTGGCTGGACCTATAGAACGCGCTACGAACTTGTTGCCGCAGTTCCAACGGCGGCGGAGCTTTTCGTATCAAGAGTGTGTTGATGGTCTTCAGCAGATACTTTGGGGTCTCTTCAAAAAATTGGTGGTAGCCGACAACTGTAGTGTTTTGGCCGATGAAATTTTTGCTGGTTATGGACATTATGGACCGGGTACACTTTGGTTGGGTGCCTTGTTCTTTACGTTTCAGATCTATGGAGATTTCTCTGGTTATTCGGATATTGCCATTGGTTCTGCCCGCTTGTTCGGTATCCATTTGAAGAGAAATTTCATCGTGCCTTATCTCTCTTTGAGTATTGCGGAATTCTGGAAACGATGGCATATTTCGCTCAATACTTGGTTTGTCGATTATCTTTATATTCCTTTGGGTGGTAGCCGTTGTGGAAAACTGAAGACGGTTCGGAATACTTTTGTGATTTTTCTGGTCAGTGGAGTCTGGCATGGCGCTAATTGGACTTTCATCGTATGGGGATTGTATCATGCATTGCTTTTCATTCCTCATATTTTTTCCAATAAACGGTTTAAGAAAAGCGATGAGGAACCGGCACGGTTATGGCTCCAACCCTCCACATGGTTTCACATGTTGGTGACTATGGTATTGGTGATGCTCGGTTGGGTTTTCTTTCGCGCCAATAGCATAAAACATGCGTGTGATTATCTTTGGCATATGTTTGTCACGCATGATTCTGTGTGGCCGGTACCTCGCAATTCCGAGAAGGTCATTGTCTATATCTTGATCCTTTGGGTTGTCGAATGGCTGATGCGTCGTTATGATTATGCGTTGCAGTTGCAGTGTGTCACACATCGCAAGTGGTTGCGTATTTTGGTTTATACCATTTTGATATTGGTTATCGAGTTTTCGATGGGAAGAAGTTCTGAGTTTATCTATTTCCAATTCTAATAGAAGCATATGAAGAAACTGTTCAAAAATTTGTTTCTGGCCTTGTGCCCTTTTATTGTTCTTCATCTGCTGGCTATTTCTATCATTTGTTGGGCTGCGTCCAACGATAACCTGTCGATGGCCAGTTATGCCTCTTCGTTCGATAAACAGGCGCGACTGGAGCAGTTCAAGGAACAAAACCGAATGGTTGTCATTGGGGGGTCCAATACTCGTTTTGCGCTTCATAGCCAGACATTGCAGGATAGTCTGCAGATGCCAGTCATCAATATGGGATTGCATATCGGGTTGGGCTTGAACTATATGTTTGAAGAGGTATTCCCTCACTTGCATGCTGGCGACGTCTTGGTTGTCCAAGCAGAATATCAGCATTATGTTTCGCCAGATACTTATTATGGCGATTCTGGTTTGGCTGATATGCTGCTTATGAAAGGAGAGTGGCTGAGGGCGTTTCGTCACATTTATAAGATTTCTGACTATGTTTCATTGTATCGTCTGACAACACGCCGATTCAAGCGAATGAAGACACATGATGTTGAGAGTATTCCCCTTTCCCATGAGATTCGTCAGCGTTACAATTCTTTCGGCGATTACGTTGGTCACTATCAGCTTCCTGCTGTAAACTTCCGCAAAGATCCCGTCCGAATGTATTCTTTTGAGCCTATTTTGCGAATGAAAGAGGATTGGATAGCCCCGTTGCAACAACGTGGTGTCCATGTGTTGTTGGCATGTCCACCTTTGTGCCAGACTGTTTATGAGAAGAGCGAGCCTGTGCTGTTGGATTTGTACCAATTTCTTGCAGATAATCAGTTCGGTTTTGTCAACGATATGAAACAATCTGTCCTGCCTGATAGTTTGTTCTATGATTCTCCTTATCATCCGACTTTTGAGGGAGGAGTCTTTTTTACAGACTTATTGTTGCAGTCGCTTCGAAATCGTTAATCAGTTTTGTTTAACCTCCAATTGACGGAGTTCTTTGTCAGGGAAAGTCTTTTCTCTTAGGCTTTATAATACGAACGCAGGAAGAAAACAGCATCGTTTCCTTCCTGCGTCATTTGATTTCTGATGTCTTGAAGATTATTCTTCTGTTCCACCCCAATAGGTAATATCAACCAGTTGGATAGTAAAGAAGAGGTTGGTGTATGGATCAATGCTGCCAGAGCCAGATTGTCCATAAGCCAGGAACCAAGGTACCATGATGAGCCAGTTGTCGCCGATATGCATTGTCTGTAGGCAATCTCCCCAACCTTTTACTACACTTCCGGCGGTGACATTGTCGAAATACTTGACCTGATATGACTCTAACGTATCGGCTTTGATGACGTAATCGTCCATGCCAGGACGATAGCCAATGCCGAATATCTTGTTCATCAGTTCTGGATCATTTCGACGATTCTTGTCTGTCAAGATATCATATTGCTCGAAACGTGCATAAACACTGTCTGGATTAAACAATGTATAATGTATCTTGAGCGTACTGTTGAAGTAGGGGGTAATCCATCGGTTACATTTGCGAAGCGAATCTTCATTGGCCGAAGATATGACATGCTTTATGGTGCTGAACGCATACGGCTCGGCCAGCGATGGAATAGTGTCAGAGAAATAGGCTTGGTCTCCCAATGTAATGATATCGTCCCTGAAGACTTTGGTCATTGCATTGTTTTTGTCGCGCCACTCATAGTACTTGGTGTAATCGACACCGTCATCATCTTTACAGGCGATGAGACTGAGTCCCATCGCCAGTGAAGTGATGATGTATGTGAATTTTTTAATCATTCTCGATTTTGCGAAGGAGTGAAGAGATGTTGACGCTGTCGCCGATAATCTTGTGAAGGTCAGCGATTGCTACGCGCTCCTGCTCCATGGTGTCACGGAAACGGAGGGTAACAGTATTGTCCTCAAGGGTCTGACCATCGACGGTAACGCAGTATGGAGTACCGATAGCGTCCTGACGACGATAACGCTTGCCAATTGAATCCTTTACCTCGATCTGGCAGGTATAATCATAGCGAAGTTCCTTCATGATTTCTTCTGCCTTCTCTGGCAGACCATCTTTGTTCACGAGTGGGAGGATAGCAACCTTGATTGGAGCAAGGGCTGGTGGAAGACAAAGAACGGTACGGGTTTCGCCCTTCTCGTTGACAACCTCCTCCTTGAATGAAGCAGCCATGACAGAAAGGAACATACGGTCAACACCGATAGAGGTCTCGATTACGTATGGAGTGTAGCTCTCGTTGCTTTCAGGATCGAAATACTCGATCTTCTTGCCTGAGTACTTGGCATGCTGGCTCAAATCGAAATTGGTACGAGAGTGGATACCCTCAACCTCCTTGAAGCCGAATGGCATGTTGAACTCAATGTCGGTAGCAGCATTTGCATAATGAGCCAACTTGTCGTGATCATGGAAACGATACATGTGGCTGCCGAAACCGAGAGCCTCGTGCCATGCACGGCGTGTCTTCTTCCACTTAGCGAACCAATCAAGTTCGGTTCCTGGCTTGATGAAGAACTGCATCTCCATTTGCTCGAACTCACGCATACGGAAGATGAACTGACGAGCTACAATCTCGTTGCGGAAGGCCTTGCCGATCTGGGCAATACCGAATGGTAACTTCATGTGTCCAGACTTCTGTACATTGAGGTAGTTGACAAAGATACCCTGCGCAGTCTCTGGACGGAGGTAGATCTTCATGTTGTTGTCGGCAGTAGAACCCATCTCGGTCGAGAACATCAGGTTGAACTGACGAACATCGGTCCAGTTGCGAGTGCCCGAAATAGGACAAACAATCTCCTCGTCGAGGATGATCTGCTTCATGCCCTCAAGGTCGATGCCTCCTTCGGCATTCATGACCTCCTGATAGCGCTTGTGCAGGTTCTCCATCTTCTCCTTGTTCTCAAGAACACGTGGGTTGGTAGCGCGGAACTTCTCCTCATCGAAAGCATCACCGAACTTCTTCTTGGCTTTTTCGACCTCTTTGTTCATCTTGTCCTCGTACTTGGCGAGCTGCTCTTCGATTAAAACGTCAGCACGATAACGCTTCTTGCTGTCACGGTTGTCGATCAATGGATCGTTGAATGCATCAACGTGGCCAGAAGCCTTCCATGTGGTTGGGTGCATAAAGATTGCAGCGTCGATGCCGACGATGTTCTCGTGCAGTTTTGTCATAGCCTCCCACCAGTAGCGCTTGATGTTGTTCTTGAGCTCGACGCCATTCTGACCATAGTCATAAACAGCTCCGAGACCGTCGTAGATTTCACTTGAAGGGAAAACAAAGCCGTATTCCTTACAATGGGAAACGAGCTTCTTGAATACTTCGTCCTGTGTTGCCATATTTGTATTGTTAATTTGTTATTTTGTTCTTGTGTTGATTTGTTGTTCTGCTGCCAATAGCCAACAAAAACGCGCAAATATACAATTTATATTTCTATTAAAGAAATTTTGGTGTGATAAATTTGCTGTTTTTAGTCAAATTGCCCCTATTTTGCTTAACGGAGTTAAGACTTTTTATGGTGCGAGGCATCGAACAGAAAGGCTTTTTCTTCGGCAGTCAGACCATCATAGCCACTTTTGCTGATCTTGTCCAAGATGGCATCTACCTTCTGTTGGTGATCTCGCTGCCGGGTGTTGTAATCGTGGTCCTTCTTCCGATCGTTGGGAATGTGACGGGCGCCACCTCGGCTGGCCGACATTTTTTTCTGTTTTTCGCATAGCCCATACGCGATTCCGAACGCAGCTCCTCCCAAATGGCAAATGATACCACCGACATTCTCTCCATTGGTCAGGTTCAAGATGTTGAGCAACAAGGCGAAGAGGGCAAACCACTTCATTTTGACGGGCACGACTCGTACGAAGAAATTCAAATACAAGGGCTCGTCTGGCTGACGGATAGCAACAGCTCCAACCAACGCAAAGATAGCTCCAGATGCACCTACAACGAGGCTGTTGTGGTGGTTGGTGAGGCTTGGCAAAAGATTGTAGGCAGACAGGAATACTATGCCAGCTACCAACCCTCCGATTATATAGACATTCAGCAACTGTCGAGGGGTGTGGTAGCGAAGAAAGAATTGACCGAACCACCATAGCCACATCATGTTGAAGATGAGATGGAAGACGTTCTGCCCGAAGTTGGCATGTACGAAGAAGTACGATAGAAGCGTCCATGGGGTGCAAAGAAAAGCCACAGGATCAGCATGCAGGGCTAATCCCTCCTCCCATGCCAAATCATGACCGAAAAAGAGGTAGAAAATCAATCTGCCGACTTGCGTCAGAAGCCAAATCAGCACATTGATGGTGATTAGCTTGCCGGGCAGGTTAAGATTTTTGTATTTGGAAATATAATCGTTCATTCGAAATTGTAATTACGGTGTTTCTTCCAGAATTGGATGAGTATGAATCCAAACAGCATACCACCTAAGTGGGCAAAGTGTGCAATGCCAGTCTGAATGCCCCACACACCGGCAAAGAGTTCAAATACGCCATAGATGATTACCAGCCATTTGGCTTTCATCGGCATGGGCGGAATGAGCAGGAATATGGTTGCGTTTGGAAACATCATGCCAAAGGCCAGAAGAATGCCGAAAACTGAACCGGAAGCACCTACTGTAACAAGTTGGTTCAGAAGTGTGCTTACTCCTTGTATCTGCATTGCTTCTGCATAACTGAACTGCGCAACTTCGATGGGATTTGTTGAGTATTTGGCAATGAAATCTACCATGTCATAACGCCAGGCAAATTGTTGGATGATCGCTGCTCCCACTCCGGTAAAGAGATAATAAATCAAAAAACGCTTTTCGCCCCATACCATCTCCAACAGGCGACCGAACATATAGAGTGAAAACATGTTGTTGAAAAGATGCGTGAAATTGCCATGCATGAACATGTAAGTGACGCATTGCCACCAATGGAATTTTTCGGATCCAAAGTAGTGCAGCCCCAATATGTCATTCAGATCAACGCCTCGGCTTTCGAACAATGAAGATGCCCCCAAGAGAAGACAATTGATGATGAGAAGATGGGTGGTTATATTGGTGGATGATTGCCCGGTGAAATTATTCATTAATTTACAAAATTAAGAAAGTTATCAACTGAATTTTTTCGTAAAAACGGTGCAAAAATAAGGGTTATTTTGTGAAAATGGCCATCTTTTAACCTTAATTTAGTTTTTTTATTGTAAAAAAGTTGCATTTCGCTCATTTTTTTAGTAAATTTGCACCGTTTTTGGGGTGTTTTGCCCTGAATTGATTATGTTTATAAGCTTCACATTTTTGGGAAACAAATGTCAAACCAACCCATAAAACCTAAAAAGAAGAAATTGTTCGGGGCGAGATTCACCTCGACGCTTTCCGTTGCTCTTGTCTTGTTTGTGCTGGGTGTAGGTGCTTTGGGAGGATTGGCTGTTGCTGGTTTGGCCAATGTGATGCGTGAGCAATTTACTATCACGGTCATGTTGAGCGAATCTGCCGATAAGGATTACTCTCAATCGTTGGTCCGTCAACTGGATTCAATGCACTATACTTCACGAGTCGCATATATCAGCGCAGACAGCGCATTGCAGATAGTAACCCGTGAGTTGGGCGAGAGTCCGGAAGAATTTTTGGGCTATAATCCTTTGCAGGCAAGTGTAGAGTTCCAGCTGAGGTCTGCCTATGCCCAACGTGATAGTATTGCACCTATCATCGAATCTCTGAAGGTGGCTGGTGGCAGCAAGATTGATAGTATCGACTATAACGCAGAATTGCTGGATGCTGTTAATGCAAATATCCAGCGTACGGCCATTGTGCTTCTTATCATAGCCTGTATTCTGGTGTTGATCAGTATGACTTTGGTGGGTAATACGGTTCGACTGGCTTTGCATGGAGATCGTTTCTTGATTGGTACGATGCGCCTGGTAGGAGCAACCAGTTGGTTTATTCGTCGTCCATTTGTGATTAGCCAAGCTTGGCATGGGCTTGTAGCCGCTTTTGTTGCCATGTTGGCTATAGCGCTTCTCTTCTGGTGGGGCGTGGATACAACGGGCAGTGCCGGTCAGGCTTTTGTTAATATGGTTCTCGATCCAGTTCATGTGACTTGTGTTGCTGTGGGTATGATAGTGTTCGGTATGCTATTCCCTGCCATGGCAGCTTGGAGTGCTTGCAACAAATATCTGCATTGTACTACCGACGAACTGTATTTGATGTAACAATAGAAAATCAATCGATAAAAAATATTACGGAATATGCGTCTTTGTTTAGGAAAACGAAATTTTATTATTATGGGCATCGCAGCCTTGATGATTGTGTTGGGATTCTGCCTGATGGGTGGAGACCCAAGTACGCCGGAGAAGTTCAATCCGGATGTTTTCAGCGATACCCGTGTGATTTATGGACCGAATATCTGCTTCTTCGGTTATATCCTGATGGTTGTTGGTATTATTGTGCCAAGTCCACGTAAGGCTGCCGTGGAGGAGACAGCAGCAGAAGAAGAAAAGTAATTCGTTGTTTGAATAAATTGTAACTACGATGGATTATATTCACGCTTTGATATTGGGCCTTGTGCAAGGTCTTACGGAATATCTGCCAGTGAGCAGTAGTGGACATCTGGAACTTGGACAGCGTTTGTTGGGTGTTCATTCGGACGAGAGCCTGACTTTCGATATTACAGTTCATGTGGCTACTGTTCTTTCTACATTGGTGGTTCTGTACAAGGAGGTCTTTTGGATTTTCAAAGGGCTTTTTGTGTCATTGAAGCCTGCAGGAACTCCTCCAGTGGAGGATCCGTTGAGTCGATTCTCGGATGCGCAGAAGTATGCGCTTAAAATCATCGTTTCCATGATTCCTATTGGAATTGTAGGTGTTTTGATGAAGGATTGGGTTGAGGCAGCCTTCAATGGTGTTCATGTTGTTCCAGTCTGTCTGATGTTTACTGCGATTCTGCTTACCGTCTCATTTTATATCCGTCCTAAGGAGAAGAAAGAAATTTCGATCAAGGATTCCTTCATTATAGGTCTTGCTCAGGCGATTGCAGTTCTTCCAGGTCTTTCTCGTTCAGGTTCGACCATTGCTACAGGTTTGTTACTGGGTGTTAAGAAGTCTGATCTGGCTCAGTTCTCATTCCTGATGGTTATTCCTCCAATTTTAGGCGAGGCATTGCTCGAAATCTTGAAATTAATGAAGGAACCAGAGGAGGTTGAATGGGGCGTTTTGGGTGTCGGATTTCTGGCTGCATTCGTGAGCGGTTGTCTGGCTTGCAAGATAATGATTGCTCTTGTCAAAAAGTGCCAATTGATTTGGTTCGCGCTCTATTGCGCTATTGTGTCGATTGTGGCTTTTTGCCTTCTTTAATCAGCGGTTGAATGGCATATAACTTCGAAGAGGGAGTCGTATTGGCCTTCGACAAGCCACTTCATTGGACCTCTTTCAATCTGGTGAAGATTATTCGCAATAACCTGTCGCGTCGGATGGGTATCAAGCGACTGAAGGTTGGACATGCAGGAACGCTCGATCCGTTGGCTTCTGGTGTTATGATTATCTGCACAGGTAAAGCAACCAAAAGTATTGACCAACTTCAGGCTGGAACCAAAGAATATATAGCAACGATGCGTTTGGGGTGTACTACTCCATCGTACGATGCAGAACATTCTGTGGATTTTACCTATCCGGTAGCTCATATAACCCGAGCGTTAGTTGATGAGGTTTTGCCTAAGTTCCGTGGTTCTATCTGGCAGGTACCGCCAGTCTATAGCGCCTGTAAAGTAGAGGGACGTCGAGCTTTCGATTATGCCCGAAATGGTGAAGAGGTAGAACTAAAAGCCAAAGAGTTGGTGATTGACGAAATTGAAGTTCTCGATTTTGTCGATTTCCAGAAGGCGGGTGAAACGCAGACCAAACCATCGTTGACAATTCGAGTGGTTTGTTCGAAGGGAACTTACATTCGAGCCCTAGCCCGTGACATTGGCGAAGCGTTAGGCAGTGGTGCCTATTTGACCGCTTTACGTCGAACCCGAGTGGGTGAGTATGATTTGTCGAAATGCACCATTCCGGTCGTAGAGGTCGAGAAATGGGCAAAAGAAGTAGAAATTATTCGAGAGGAATAATCAAGTAACGAAATTTAAAAACCAATATAAGCAAATGAAACTTTCGCAGTTCAAATTTAAGTTACCAGAAGAGAAAATAGCTTTGCAGCCATCATATCATCGTGATGAATGCAAGTTGATGGTTTTGCACAAGAAGAGCAAACGTATCGAACACAAAATGTTTAAGGATTTCATCGAGTATTTCGACGAAAAGGATCTTGTGCTCTTCAATGATACGAAGATTTTCCCTGCCCGTTTGTACGGCAACAAGGAGAAGACTGGCGCGAGAATCGAGGTTTTCTTGCTGCGTGAGTTGAATGCCGATAGTCGCTTGTGGGATGTCTTGGTGGATCCAGCTCGCAAGATTCGCATTGGAAATAAACTATACTTTGGTGAGGATGAAAGTCTGGTAGCCGAGGTTATTGACAATACTACTTCTCGCGGTCGTACATTACGTTTCCTGTTCGATGGACCTCACGATGAGTTTATCGAGACGTTATATGGTTATGGCGAGACTCCAATTCCACCATCACTCAAGGAACTGCGTGATGTGATCGATGAGCCTGTGGATGATGACCATCCTTTTACTGACCGTGAGCGTTATCAGACTATTTTTGCTAAAGCTGAGGGTGGTGTGGTCGCACCTGCAGCAGCATTGCATTTCAGCCGTGAGCTTTTGAAACGTATGGAGATTAAGGGTGTCGATTTTGACTTCCTTACAGTACATAGCAATCATGGCAACTATCGTGACATCGATGTTGAGGACTTGACCAAGCACAAGATGGACAGCGAGAAGATTTTTATTTCTGAAGAACTGGCTGATCGTGTTAACCAGGTTAAGCAGAGTGGTCATCATGTATGCGCTGTCGATACCTCTGTGGTCCGAGCTATCGAAAGTAGCGTTTCTACATTGGGCGCTCTCAAGGCCTACGATGGTTGGACCAATAAGTTTATCTTCCCGCCATACGATTTTTCGATTGCAGACTGCATGGTGGCAAATTTCTATGATCCATACAGTACCTTGCTGATGATGACTTGTGCTTTCGGTGGTTATGACTTCGTGATGGATGCCTATAAGCTGGCTCTTAAGGAGGGCTACAGTTTTGGAACCTATGGCGATGCTATGCTGATATTGCCGGATTAAAGTTCCATCCCGCCCCTTCCCGCGGAAGGAAGTTGTAAAGATTGTTATGGCACTCGCATTTTTAGGTCTCGGGAGTAATCTTGGTGATGGCCGGAAGAACCTGGATCAAGCAGTTCAATTGCTTGGTCAACAAGTAGGAGAGGTAAAGGCTGTTTCAACCTATATCGAAAGCGAACCTTGGGGCTTTGAAAGTCCACATCGTTTTACAAACGCTGTATGTGCTGTCGAAACGGAACTTGAACCATTTGCGTTGCTGGATCAGACGCAAGCCATCGAGCGACAAATGGGGAGGACACACAAACACTTGCCGGGAGAGAGTTATTCTGATCGAATCATCGATATCGATATACTTCTTTTCGACGATATTAAAATATATAATGAGAGGCTGACTTTGCCACATCCTCTGATCGATGAACGGGATTTTGTTCGTCAACCTCTGGATGAATGTAAAAAACTAATGAAAATATGAAATCTTTTTTTAAGACAGTTTTGGCCGTAATGGTCGCAATGTTCCTGATGGGTGTCATCAGTACATTGTTTTTTACTTGTACAATGATTGCTTCGTTGGCTGGTTCTGAGAGTGGAACTGGTAAATCAAGTACACCAGGCGACGTAATGTATTTGAAGATAAATGGTGAGGTTACAGAGATTCCACCTTCGATGCCTTTTGCTTTCGATGTGATGAGTGGATTCTCAATGAATCAGGATCTTTCGTTGCGTGGCTATTTGAATGCTATTGCTATTGCCAAGAATGATCCAAACATAGTTGGTATTTATTTGAATACCGATGGAATGTCGGCTGCTCCAGCTTCGTACGAGGCTATTCACTATGCTTTGATTGATTTCCGTAGTTCTGGCAAGTGGATTCTTTCTTACAACGATAACTATTCGCTCGGTCAGTATTATGTTGCTTCGGCTGCCGACAGTGTCTTTGTCAATACTATCGGTAGTGTTTCCTTCGATGGTATGTCGAGCACTCTGGTTTATCCAAAGGCTCTTCTGGATAAGTTGGGAATTGAAATGCAGGTCTTCCGTGTTGGTAGTTTCAAAAGTGCGGTCGAACCTTATATGATTGAGCATATTTCAGAAGCTAACCGTTTGCAGACAGAAACCTATTTGCGTAATATCTGGGACCAGATGGTGAAAGATATTGCATCAACTCGTGGCATTGCTGCAGAAGACTTGGATGCGTTGGCCAATCAGGCTGTCAGCTATATGCAGCCGGAAGAGTTGATCAACACCAAGTTGGTCGATGGAATGGTCTATAAAAGCGATGTTGAAAAGAAAATTCTTGCCCTCACTGGCAAAACGTCTTTAGAGGGTATTCTTGCAAAAGATATTGTTGAAGGAGAGTATGATACCTACTTCCCTCAGAACAAAGATGCCAAGGTTGCAGTACTCTATGCCGTAGGTGAGATTGCAAGCGAGTCGAAGTCAACGGGTGAAGATGGAATCTTCTACGATGATTTGATCAAGGATATTCGTGATATTGCCGAAGATGACGATGTCAAGGCACTTGTGCTTCGCGTTAATTCTCCCGGTGGTTCAGGCTTTGCATCCGAGCAGATCTGGAAGGCTTTGATGGATCTTAAGGCCAAGAAGCCATTGGTTGTGTCTATGGGTGATTATGCCGCTTCTGGTGGTTATTATATCAGTTGCTTGGCCGACTATATCATTGCTGAACCTAATACACTGACTGGTTCTATTGGCGTGTTTGGTGTTATTCCTAATTTCTCTGGTCTGGCATCAGGCAAGTTAGGTGTAAACTTCGAGGAGGTCAAGACTCACGAGTTCGGAACTTTGACTACCATGCGTGGTGTAACTTCTGCCGAACGTCAAAAGGTGCAACATGGCATTGAGGCATTCTATGAGATCTTTACTAAGCGTTGCGCTGAGGGTCGAAACATTGCGCAGGATAGCATAAAGGCTATTGCTGGTGGTCGTGTGTGGACTGGTAGCGATGCCATCAAGATTGGTCTTGTCGATGAACTTGGTGATATCAATACAGCTGTTGCTAAGGCGGTCGAACTCGCAAATTTGTCCGATGGCTCTTATTCTCGAGTTAATTATCCATTCCCTAAATCAACAATGGAACAGTTTATGGAGATTATGGGCGAGAAGCAGGAGGACATTACTCTTCGTATTGCAGACAAAGTTCTTGGAAATACTCCTTCTGATCGTTCAGTGCTCCGTTTCCTGAATAACTTACAGTCTGCTGATCATATTCAGGCCCGTTCGTTCGATGCTATCGTATATTGATACGATCAGCCTTTTTTGTAAGTGACTTAACCATTAATCCTTAATTCTAAATATGGTATTACCCAAATTCCATACGTTGCCCATTTTGATGCCGTTCGCTTGGATTTATTCAGGCGTAATGGCATTGCGTAACTGGGCTTTCGATCAGGACTATCTACACGAAACTTCATTCGAGAAGCGTGTAGCCATTATTGGCGTGGGTAACCTGATCGCTGGTGGCGCCGGAAAAACACCACATATCGAATATCTGATCCGACTTTTGCAAAGTGAACAGATTGGTCCTATTGCAGTTCTTAGCCGAGGTTATAAGCGTGAAAGTTCTGGTTTTGTTCAGGCTAAACCTGGTATTAGTGCCTTGAAACTCGGTGATGAGAGTCTGCAACTTTATCGTAAGTTTCCGAATGTCATTGTTGCCGTCGATGAAGATCGCGTTCATGGTGTAAAGAAACTGTTGAGTCTTGAAGAACCGCCAAAGGTTATCCTTTTGGATGATTGTTTCCAGCATCGGTACATTAAACCTGGATTGAATATCTGCTTGACCAGCTATCATCGTATTCTTTACCAGGATCATGTCTTCCCTGCTGGATTGCTGCGAGAGAGTGCTCAAGGAATTCATCGTGCAGATATAGTGCTTATCACAAAATGTCCGAAGAGTTTGCGCGATGAAGAGGAAAATGAGATTCTGGCACACATGCCAACTCACGAAGGCCAACCTATGTTCTATAGTGGCTACCGTTATGCAAAACTCTATAATCTGGCAACTGGAGAACCGACAGATGTTGATCCCCGACGTGAAGTTCTTGTTGTGACAGGTGTGGCCGATCCAACGGTTATGGTCAATTATGTCGAGAAACATTTCCGATTGCTGGATCATTTGGCCTATAGTGATCACCATCACTTTACAACCAGTGACATCAAGGAGATGCGTACGCGTTTGGATAATGTGAATAATCAAGGTTATTGCACAAACAACAGTGGCGAGAAGCCTATTATCATAACTACCGAGAAGGATGCCGCCCGATTGGTGGACATGAAGTCTTTGAAAGAGGACTTTAAAGAGAGAATATTCTATCTCCCAACGGAAGTGTTCTTCCTCGAAAAGCACGGAGAAAAGTTTAACCAAAAAGTATTAGACTATGTTAGAAAAGATCGCTCAAACAGCTGAATATATTATGGGCCATACGGCTCGAAGACCTAAGACTGCCATCATTCTTGGTACTGGTTTGGGTCAGTTGGCAACTCAGATTACTGAAGCAGAGGAAATCCCTTATGGAGATATTCCCAATATGCCAGTATCTACAGTTGAGGGACATTCTGGAAAGCTTATTTTCGGTAAGTTGGGTGGAAAAGAGATTATGGCAATGCAAGGTCGCTTCCACTTTTACGAAGGTTACAGCATGCAGCAGGTTACCTTTCCGATTCGTGTGATGAAGGCATGTGGTATCGAAACTCTTTTTGTAAGCAATGCTGCTGGAGGAACCAACTCCTCTTTCCGTGTGGGTGATTTGATGATTATTGAAGATCACATCAATCTTTTCCCAGAACATCCATTGCGTGGAAAGAACTACAATGAACTGGGACCTCGTTTTCCTGACATGAGCGAGCCTTATGATTTCGAATTGATCAAGCTGGCCGAGAAAATCGCACAAGAAAAGGGGGTACATTTGCAAAAAGGTGTATATCTTGGAACTCAAGGCCCAACTTTTGAGACTCGTGCAGAGTATCGCTATTTCCGCTCCATAGGAGGAGATGCTGTCGGTATGTCAACGGTGCCAGAAGTTATTGTCGCTCATCATGCCGGCATTCGCGTGTTCGGTATTTCTGTTATTACAGATTTGGGTGGATTTGGCATTCCAGAAAAAGCCAGCCATGAGGAGGTTCAGAAGGCAGCCAATGCAGCACAACCAATCATGACTATGATCATGAGCGAGATGATTGCTCGCAGTTAAGACCCAATGAACTGAATTAGTCGGATTGGTCAATTAGTTAGAATGATTGTCTTATGGAGATCAAAGAATATGGTGAGTTCGGACTGATCAAGCATCTGACCGAAAATCTACCTCTTAAGAATAAAACTTCATTGTACGGCGTGGGTGATGACTGCGCCGTCATTGATAGTGACCCGAGTGAAGGCAAAACCGTCGTTACAACCGATATGTTGCTCGAGGGAATTCATTTCGATCTGACATACTGTCCGTTGAAGCATTTAGGCTATAAAGCCTGTGTCGTTAACTTCAGCGATGTGTATGCCATGATGGGAACCCCACAGCAGATTGTAGTTTCGTTGGGTATTTCGAAGCGCTTTAAGGTTGAAGATATCGATGAACTGTATGCTGGTATTCGTTTGGCATGCGAGGTTTATGGAGTGGACTTGGTTGGTGGTGATACTTCTGCTTCAATGACCGGCTTGACCATTTCTATTACTTGTATTGGTGTGGCCAAGAATCCTGTTTATCGCAATGGCGCTAAGCCCAACGATTTGATTTGTGTTTCAGGAGACTTGGGTGCGGCCTATATGGGATTACAGCTTTTGGAACGCGAGAAAGCGATGTTCTATCAGGAGTATAACGAATGGAAACAGAACGGTTCGCAAGGTGAAGCTCCTGTGTTTCAACCTAAGTTCGAAGGCAAAGAATACCTTTTGGAACGACAACTGAAGCCAGAGGCTCGTAAAGATGTAATCAAAAAACTTGAGGAGGCAGGCATTACCCCAACGGCGATGATGGATATTTCGGACGGTCTTTCGTCGGAATTGCTTCATATCTGCGGACAAAGCAAAGTCGGTTGTCGAATCTATGAGGAGCGTATTCCTATTGATTACCAGACAGCGGTGCAGGCAGAGGAGTTCAATCTGAATGTGACTACCTGTGCGATGAATGGTGGCGACGACTATGAATTGCTTTTCACTGTGCCATTGGCGCAGAGCGAAAAGATCCAGCAGCTTTCTGGTATCCGTCTTATTGGTCATGTGACCGATGAACGATTGGGAACGGCCATGATTACCCGTGATGGTAATAGTGAAATCTCATTGAAGGCACAAGGATGGAAATAGCAGCACTTCTCTCTGGTGGTGTAGATAGTTCTGTGGCTGTGCATTTGCTGTGTGAACAAGGCTACAAACCGGATCTCTGGTATATTAAGATTGGCATGGATGATGCTGATCAGGGCTACTCATGCCCACAGGAGGAAGATCTGGAGATCGTTCAGTCCATGGCACATAAGTATGGCTTGAAATACGAGGTGGTAGATTTGCAGAAGGAGTATTGGGATAATGTGGTCAGTTACACGATCGATAAAGTGCGTCGTGGCTTTACTCCCAATCCGGATGTGATGTGTAACCGCTTGATCAAGTTCGGGGCTTTTCATCAGAAGATTGGTTATCAGTACGACAAGTCTGCAACAGGTCACTACGCACAAGTCTTGGAGGAGAACGGCAAATTCTGGCTTGGGACGACACCGGATCCTGTTAAGGACCAGACAGATTTCCTTGCGCAGATTACCGGTTGGCAATTGGAGCATTCTTTGTTCCCTATTGGACACATGGCAAAGGGTGAAGTTCGTCGTATTGCCGAAGAGGCAAAGTTGCCCTCTGCCCGCCGTAAGGATTCGCAAGGAATATGTTTCTTGGGTAAAATTAACTACAACGAATTTATTGAGCGTTTTTTGGGCGTGAAAGAGGGTCCGATTGTAGAGCTCGAGACAGGAAAAATTCTCGGCAAACATCGTGGTTATTGGTTTCATACTATTGGTCAGCGTAAGGGCTTGTATTTGAGCGGTGGACCATGGTTTGTTATCAAAAAAGATATTGAAGAGAATGTGATTTATGTTTCCAGAGGCTATGATCCGGAGGCTCAGAAGCAGGATTGGCTTGTGATGCGGGATATGCATTGGATTACTTGTCCACTTCCATTGAAGGAGGGTGAGGCTGCTTCTGTTAAATTCAAGATTCGTCATGTATCGGAATTGAACGATGGTATTTTGACTGCTCGTGCCGACGGTAGTTTCTATCTGAAGAGCGATAAGCTGATTAATGGTGTGGCGCCGGGCCAGTTCTGTTGTGTTTATACTCCCGACGGAAGAATCTGCTTGGGATCTGGTGAGATAGCATGGGAATAAGCCCATGTGGACTTAATATGGGATTGCCCTAAAAATATAAAAAGTCACCTCGATGAGATGACTTTTTTGTTTTTAAAAACCTTCAATGCCTCGGTCTGCAGGTGGATAGTCAATGCTGAAATGCAAACCTCGAGATTCTTTGCGTTCCATTGCCTGACGCATTATGAGGTAACCTGTATTGATCATATTGCGAAGTTCGCAGATGTCTTTGTCAACACGGCTGCGAAGGAATAGTTTCTCTGTTTCTTCGTAAAGATTGTCCAGACGGGTCCATGCACGTTTCAATCGTAGATTGCTACGGACGATACCAACATAAGTCTGCATGATTTGCTGGACTTCTGTTTTGGAGTCGCTGATCAGGAAGAGTTCTTCGTGAGGAACTGTGCCTGTGTCTTTCCATGCGGGAATCTCGGTGCAATAGGTCAATTCTCCAATGCGGTTCAAAGAATGTTTTGCAGCTAAATCAGCATATACAACAGCTTCGATCAAAGAATTGCTGGCCAGACGGTTTCCGCCATGCAGACCTGTACAAGAACATTCTCCTGCGGCATAGAGACGATTGATAGAGGACTGACCATTGTAATCAACCAGGATGCCGCCACACATATAGTGATGGCATGGCACGACTGGAATCGGTTCCTTTGTGATATCGATTCCAATTGACAAACACTTTTTATAGATGTTTGGGAAATGGTGTTTAGTCTCTTCCGGATCTTTGTGCGTTACATCGAGCAGAACGTGGTCGCAGTTGTTGAGTTTCATCTCGTTGAAGATAGCTCGAGCTGTAATGTCACGAGGAGCAAGACTTAGGCGTGGATCATACTTCTGCATGAACTCTTTGCCATCGAGAGTCTTGAGAATGCCTCCATAGCCACGCATTGCCTCGGTAATCAGAAAATTCGGGTGATCGCCAGGATGATAGAGCGCAGTTGGGTGGAACTGTACGAATTCCATGTCCTTGACGGTTCCTTTGGCTCTATAAACCATTGCAATACCATCGCCAGTGGCAATAGGTGGATTGGTGGTAGTGGCATAAACTTGTCCAATGCCTCCAGTTGCCATCATAGTTACTTTGGCCAGGAAGGTATCGATAGCGCCCGAAGCTTCGTCGAGCACGTATGCACCATAACACTCAATGTCTGGTGTTCGGCGTGTTACCTCCATGCCTAAATGATGCTGAGTCAGAATTTCGATGGCAAAATGGTGCTCCAGTACATCGATGTTGGGATGTTTCTTGACGGCTTGAATCAATGCTGTTTGAATTGCATGGCCGGTGTTGTCGGCATGGTGCAGAATGCGAAATTCCGAGTGACCACCTTCTCGGTGCAAATCAAATTCGCCATCTTTGTTTTTGTCGAAATCCACTCCCCATTGAACCAATTGCTGGATTTGCTCAGGAGCGTTTTTTACCACAAGTTCAACGGCGTTTGGATCACTTAGCCAGTCACCGGCCACCATGGTGTCGTGGATGTGCTTTTCGAAATTGTCAACTTTCAGGTTTGTAACACTTGAGATACCACCTTGGGCCAAGTCGGTATTAGCCTCTTGTAATTCACTTTTACAGATAAGGGCAACTTTGCCGGCATGAGCCACCTTGAGTGCAAAACTCATACCTGCGATTCCTGTTCCGATTACCAGAAAATCATATTTTCTTTGCATAGAAATAGAATGTTTTGTTCGTTGCAAAGATGATAAATTAATCTATATGTTGGTATGTTTAGCCGTCTTTTTTTATCAAATAATGCCATTTTTTTAGTTTTTTATTCGATATTGCCTCATTGCTTTGGCTGTTTATCTATTTTTTCTTATCTTTGCGTCATATATATAATAGTTCGTAAAATAATAACATCAAATTATATGAGACGCTTTTTTGTCAATCTGCTCTTCGCCTTTTCGATGGCTGTAGTTCTTTCAAGCTGCAGTTCTTCTCGAAACAAGATTGTCTATATTCAGGGTGCTGAAGAAATCGGTACATTCCAGAATTCAAATTCTTATGCACTGACTATCCAGCCAGATGATAAGTTGACTATTATAGTTAGTTGCAAAGAGCCTGAATTGGCAGCCCCATTCAATATGCAGCTTACCCAACGTGCTTTCACTACCCAAGGTACGGTTTCTTTCTCCCAATATGGTGGTACTCCTCAGATTTTCTGGGTTGACCTCGAGGGCAATATCCAATATCCTACTATCGGTAAGTTGAAAGTTGTTGGTATGAATCGTTATGAGTTGCAGGATTATCTTCAGAACTATCTTGTTTCCAATGGCTATATTCAAGATCCTATTGTAACTGTCGATTTTTATAATGCTCATTATAGCGTATTGGGCGAAGTTACCAATGCAGGTCAGTTCGCCATGACCAGTGATCGCGTTACTTTGTTCGATGCTATTGCGCTGGCTCGCGATTTGACCATTTATGGTGAACGAGACAAAGTGCGCGTTATTCGTGAAGAGAATGGCGTACGTACTGTCGTATCCCTTGATTTGAAGGATCCAAAAATTATCGAGAGTCCATACTTCTATGTTCATCACAATGATGTGATCTATGTGGAGCCAAATAAGACCAAGGCTTCAAACCGTGAGGTTTCAACCCTCTACACCTTCGGTATTTCAATTGTCAGTCTTTTGGCAACATTGACCACACTTACGGTCAATATCCTCAATAAGTAACAAACGTAATTGTCTTTAATAATATCCATTATGACAAATAACGAACCACTTCAGCCAACAACAGCGGCTGCTCCAGTGACCAGTAAACCCGAAGATAATGACGGTGGTTTGGATTTTCAGACCATTGTGAATATCTTTTTGGGCAAATGGTATGTCTTCGTCATCTGCGTTGTCATTGCATTGTCATTTGCCGCAGTTTACATCTGGCGTTCACCTAAGGTATTTGTTCAGCAGGCATCTGTGTTGGTCAAGGACCAGAAGGCAGGATCATCTGCAGCTATGGGCGCTGCTTTTGCTGATATTGCTGGTTTCTCAGGTTTGACGACCAGTAATGTTCAGAATGAGCTTTTCATCATTACTTCGCGTTCAGTAATGCGTGGAGTTGTGAAGCGTCTCTCTTTGCAGTATAGCTACTATGCTCCTCGTTTCATGCGCAAGGATGAACTGTATATTTCTTCTCCTGTCTATGTTGTTCCTTCCGATCCGGAAGCTCCAATTTTGGGTGCTGCATTCGAGGTGAAGTTCATTGATGAGGATTCTACCAAATTCAATTACATTTCGAAAGATACATCTTTCGTGTGTCCTTTCAATCAGGAGGTAGAATTGCCAGGTATTGGTTTGGCAACTGTCAGAATTCGTCCACATTCTTTCGAACGCTATGTGAGCGAGATGGATAATGACCGAGTGATTGTTTTTGCTCTCGATTTGGAGAAGGCAACGGACATGTATAAGTCTGGTCTTGGTGCCGATTTGGCGCAGAAGGAGAGTGCAATGATTAATCTCTCGTATTCTGCTACTTCTCCCCGTAAGGCTGCTGATATTTTAAATACGGTTGTTGATGAATATAACCGTTTGACCGTTGAGTCAAAGAATGAGGTATTGGAGAGCTCTTTGAACTTCATTGCTCAGCGAATTGAAGTGGTAGGTGCAGAATTGGATGAAGTGGATGAGCGTCTGGAGGCAATGAAGTCGAAGGATAAGACCATCAATCCATTGACAGAGGCATCAAGCTATTTGACTCAGTCTCGTACTCAGGAGGTACAATTGGCTGACTTGGAGGTTCAGTATCGTTTGATTACTGATCTTCGTGCCCTTTTGGATACCACCAGATTGTCCATGATTCCATTGAATGTCGGTATCAATAGTCAGGTTCTCAATAGTCAGATTCAGAAGTACGACGAAGGATTGCTTCGCTTCAAGCAGTTGAAGACCTATTCTTCGGAGAAGAGCCCAGTTGTTTTGGATCGTGCTGCAGAGTTGGAAGTTCTTTTGGAGAACATTCGTACCACAGCAACAGATGTACAGAATGGTATCAAACTGCAGATCGACAATGTCAAGAAGTTGACCGACAAGAATATGTCGCGTGTCAGCGATGCAACCAGCAAGGAACGTGTTTTGACAAGCATTGCTCGTGAACAGGTCGTAAAGAGTGAGCTTTACAATTATTTGCTCCAGAAGACCGAAGAGAATGCCATCATGAAGTCAATGACTGAATCCAATGTTCGTTTGATTGATGGCGCATGGGGCTCACAGCGACCTGTATCTCCACGTAAGATGCGTATCATCCTTATCGCTTTCGTGCTTGGCTTGGCAATTCCTTTCGCTTACTATTATTTGAAGGATATCCTTTATACCAAGGTTCGTGGTCGTAGCGATGTCACCGCCATTGTCAAGGCTCCTATCGTTGGCGAGATTCCAAGCAAGCCTAAGAAGCAGGCTACTCAGACTTTGTTTGTCGAGGCTGGTGCCAACAACCAGATTTCTGAGTCTTTCCGTATCTTGCGAGCTAACCTTTCATTCATGGGAGCTAAGTCCAAGAATACTCAGGTTATCTCTTTGACCTCGACCATGGCTGGCGAAGGTAAATCGTACATTGCCGTAAACTTGGCGATGGCTTGCGCTATTTCTGGCAAGAAGGTATGTATGGTTGATATTGACCTCCGAAAGATGGCAACCTCTCGTTTCTTCAAACTTCGTGGCAAGAAGGGTATCAGCGAATATCTGGCTGAACAGGAAACTGATTTGGATGCTCTGATTCAGACCACAGCTTACGATAATGTGTCGGTTTTGCCAGGCGGTGTTATTCCTCCAAACCCTGCAGAGTTGTTGATGAGTGATCGTTTTGATCAGATTATTGAATATCTGCGTACCAAGTTCGACTTTATCATTCTTGATAATCCTCCTTTGGGTATTGTGGCTGATACAGGTATTGCAAACCGTGTTGCAGACATTACCTTGTACGTTGTCCGTGTTGGTCGATTGGATCGTCGCCAGCTCCCAGCTATTCAGGAGATTTATGCAAGCAATCAGCTTCGCAACATGGCCGTTGTTTTGACCGATATTAACTATGAGGCTTTGAACTATAGCATGGGTTATACTGGCTATGGTAAGTATTATGGCTATCGTTATTATGGTCATACATATTATAATTATTATGCTTCATACAACGAGGGCGAGTCTGCCCACAAGCATTCCTATGGCTTGTATCGCAAGAAGCGTAAGTAATATAAGTCATCGATATAGGGCGTTCGTCAAGAGTGCCCTATATTAATTATTCACTTTTAACTTTTCCTTTTTACTTTTCATATGGCCCTTCAGTGTGGTATTGTAGGATTGCCAAATGTCGGCAAATCAACTCTCTTCAACTGTCTGTCGAGCGCAAAGGCACAGGCAGCCAATTTCCCCTTTTGTACAATTGAGCCAAACGTTGGTGTGATAACTGTACCCGACGAGCGTTTGAATAAATTAGCAGAAATAGTTCATCCTGGTCGAATCGTTCCGGCTACTGTCGAGATTGTCGATATTGCAGGTCTTGTCAAAGGCGCCTCTAAGGGCGAAGGTCTTGGCAATAAGTTTTTGGCTAATATCCGTGAGACGGATGCTATTATCCATGTACTTCGTTGCTTCGACGATGGAAATGTCGTCCACGTTGATGGTAGTGTAGATCCAGTTCGCGATAAGGAGATTATTGATACCGAATTGCAGTTGAAGGATCTTGAGACCATCGAGGCTCGTCTGCCAAAGGTGCAGAAGCTGGCACAAGTCGGCAACGACAAGGAGGCAAAGGCTCAGTTTGCAGTAATGACAGCAGTTAAAGAGGCTCTTCTGGAAGGTAAGTCGGCACGTACAGTAACCAGCAAGCTTGAGTCTCCTGAAGAGATTCTTGCAGCTCGCGATCTTTTCCTTTTGACCAGCAAGCCTATTCTTTATGTTTGTAACGTGGACGAAGGTTCAGCCAAGACAGGTAATGTATATGTTGAGGCTGTCAAGAAGGCAGTTGAGGGCGAAGATGCCGAAGTTTTGGTTATCAGCGCTAAGATTGAAAGTGAGATTGCTGAACTTGAAAGCTATGACGAGCGTCAGATGTTTCTCGAGGAACTTGGCTTGGAAGAGAGTGGCGTAAATCGTTTGATTCACTCTGCTTATTCACTTCTTGGACTCCAGACCTATATCACAGCAGGTCCTATGGAGGTTAAAGCTTGGACATTCCGCAAGGGTATGAAAGCACCACAGTGTGCAGGTATCATTCATGGTGATTTCGAGAAAGGCTTTATCCGTGCCGAAGTTATCAAGTACGAAGATTACTTGCAATATGGAAGCGAGGCTGCTATCCGAGAGGCTGGTAAGCTTGGCGTGGAGGGTAAGGACTATGTTGTACAGGATGGTGACATCATGCATTTCCGTTTCAATGTATAAGCATTTAATAGCGATATTATTTATCATGATAAGCACCGGCTTTTGGGGTTATGCCCAGAATCCGGTGCTACCCGATTCCATTCATCCGTACCAGTCTCCGCTCGACATGGATTTGTTCCTTGCCGGTAATTTCGGTGAATTGCGAAACAACCATTTCCATGCTGGTCTTGACTTCAAGACGCAAGGCACAACCGATCATCCGGTCTATAGTTTTGCCGATGGCTACGTGTGTCGCATTGGTATCAATGCTTTGGGCTATGGATTGGTGGTCTATGTGCGCCACCCACAGATGGGTCTCACGTCTGTTTATGGCCATTTGAACAGCTTCAGCGATTATATATATAATAAGGTACGCGCGCGTCAATCTGAACTTGAGGAGAATAATATCCAACTCTCTTTTAGTCCCGAAGACTTGCCTGTCAAGAAGGGCGACATAATTGCCAAGAGTGGCAATACTGGCAGCTCTGGTGGTCCGCATGTACACTTTGAATTGCGCGATTGCAACGATGAGGATGACGAGTTTTTCAATCCAATGCCGTTTTTCCGAAAGGATATCTCTGATGGCCGTGCACCTCGAGCCAATACCATCTATTTTTATCCATTGGGAGGAGTAGTGGCAGGATTGACTTCACGTCAGGCAGCGACGGTCATTGTTGCTCAGTCAGGTAAGCGTACCATCAATAAGACATTCTCTGCTTGGGGACGCATAGGCTTGGGTATAAAGGCTTTCGATTATATAGAGAACATGGCCAATACCTATGGTGTGTATCGTATCCAGCTCTATGCTGACGACAAATTGATTTATCATTTTGTTGCCGATCGTTTCAAGCACTCTGAACGTCGATACACGAACTCGTTGACGGATTTCCGTGGTTGGGTGAACCAACGATCTATGATTCAGCAGAGTTTCATAGCTCCGGGCAATCATTTGCGTATGATTGATCGTACTTTGGGCGATGGTACTATAGTTATCGACGAGGAACGGCCTTATCATTTCAAATACGTGTTGACGGACACCCACGGTAATAAATCAGAGATTGAGTTCCAGGTTAAGGGCAAGAAGAGTGCTCTTCCGAAGGATCCGTACGAAGGTCTCAAGACAGGAGATGCTACTGGCCGAGGTATCTTGGTACGAGTTGACGATGAACTGGATTTCGACTCATTGGGTTGCCGCATCCGTATGCGTGCCGAAAATCTGTACGAAACTACAGTTTTGCCGTTCAAACGTACGCAACAGACCGATCCTCAACGTCCTTGTGTGTCTGATGTGTTTATTGTTGGCAATTCTGGCATTCCAGTGCACGATTTCTATGAATTGACAATTCCGTTACCTAAGGGATATGCCGATACATTGACGCGTCCAAACGAACTGTTCGTAGCTAACTTGGATGGAGGTTATTTGGGAGGTACATATAAGGATGGAGCCATGCATGTCAAAGTTCGTGAGTTTGGACGTTTCGCAATTCGTCGAGATGTGTCAAAACCGTCTGGTACCATTGTCAGCATGACATGGAACAGAGCCCAGATCTCGGTAGCGGACCGTGGTAGTGGTGTTGCCCAATACAAGGTCTTTATAGATGGTAATTTTGTTCCTTTCGATCTCAATCGTTATGGCAAACGTATCGGTCAGCCACGTTATTATGGTGTTTCGAAAGGAAAGACGCATGATGTCCGGATTTGGGTTAAGGATAACTGTGGCAACGAGTCGGTTGTTGACATGAAGAAATACTTCTGACCAGCAATTGGGAGTGGAGTATGTGGAATAGACTAACTAATAATAAGGATATAAAGCATGAATTGTTCTAAAATTAAATTAGGCATAGCAATAACATTGTCGTTTTCTATGTCATCATCGTTTGCCTGCACCAATTTTTTGGTTGGAAAAAAAGCATCTGCAACTGGTTCAACAATGATCAGTTATGCTGCCGATAGTCATCAACTTTATGGCGAACTCTATTATACTCCTGCTGCAGATCACGCACCAGGAGCCAAACGCCAAATTATTGATTGGGATTCGCAGAAACCATTAGGTGAAATCGACGAGGTGGCACATACTTATCGTGTAGTAGGCAATGTCAATGAGTGGCAGGTTACAGTGGCAGAATCTACATGGGGTGGAGATTTGAGTCTCATGGATTCGACAGGTATTGTCGATTACGGTTCGTTGATCTATATTGCTCTTGAGCGTTCGAAGACAGCAAGAGAAGCAATTGATGTAATGACCTCTCTGGTCGCAGAGTATGGCTATGCCAGCGAAGGTGAAACCTTTTCAATAGGTGATCCAAACGAGATTTGGGTCATGGATTTGATTGGCAAGGGCCCGGGTAATAAAGGTGCCGTTTGGGTAGCACAGCGTATCCCAGATGATTGTATCTCTGCTCATGCAAATCAGGCTCGAATCCATCGTTTTCCACAAGGCAAGAAACTGAATAAGAAACTGAACCGATATGAGGTAGGTGACAGCTGTATGTATAGTGCAGATCTGATCTCTTTTGCTCGTCAATGTGGTAAGTATAAGGGATTGGATAAGGACTTTGACTTCTCGGCAACTTTTGCTGATCAGGATTATACTGCTTTCCGTGGTTGTGATGGTCGTGTTTGGGCGTTCTTCAATCATTTTGTCAAGGGCATGGACAAGTTCTTCCCATTCGTCGATAAGCGTTGTACCCAATTCTGTCCTCAGGATTCTATTCTGCCACTTTATGTTCGTCCGGAGAAATTGCTTTCACACCGTGACGTACAGAATGCGATGCGTGATCATTTTGAGGGTACACCTTGGGATATGACTAAGGATGTTGGTGGTGGTCCATTTCATTCTCCATATCGTTGGCGTCCGATGGTATGGACGGTCGATGGCAAGGAATATATTCATGAGCGAGCAGTTGCTACCCAGCAGACCGGTTTTGTATTCGTGAGCGAGATGCGTGGCTGGTTGCCACGTGAAGTCGGTGCCAAGACTTGGTTTACTGTCGATGATGCGAATACTGCAACCTTCTGTCCAATCTACAACAATATACTTGAAGCACCAGAATGTTTCCGTGTGGGTAATGGAGATCTTTTGACTTTCTCATGGACATCTGCCTTCTGGATGAATAACTGGGTGGCTCAGCAGGTCTATGCCCGTTATGAGCCAATGATGGTCGATGTGCGTCGTGTGCGTGATGCCCTTGAAGACCGTTTTGATCAGCAACAGGACAGCATCGATCGTCAAGCAGTTGAACTGCTGAAGACCAGCACCTCTGCTGTAACCAAGTTCCTCAATGAGTATAGTGCAAACGAATCGAATGCCGTTACCGCTCAATACAAGGATTTAGCAATCTATCTGCTTGTCAAGTATATGGATGGTAATGTCAAGAAAGAGTCAGAACCGGGTAATTTCCTTCGTACACCTTATGGTGTAGCTGTTAGTCCTGAGCATCCTGCCTATAGCAATGACTTCTATCGTGCTATCGTTAATCAGCGAGGAAAATCCATCCAAGTGAAGTGATACAATTAAGATAATGATATTCAAGTTTCGCAAGCTCAACTTGAGGCTAAAGGCTAAAAGGTAAAGGCCGCAGCAACAGTTTGGAATGCAGTCTTTAGATATTATACGCTTCCGGAAGTCCTATACCCTTTACCATATACCCTCAACGAGAGCAAGTTGAAAACTTGCGAAAGTTGAATAATGTTAAAAAGGCGGTCCCAAAGGCTGCCTTTTTTTGTTAGGGTTAAGGTTATGGTTAGGGTTATTTAAGTTTAAAAGCAGAAATTGCCCGTCTCACGACGAGCAATTTCCTCATTACCTTAAATCTAATACCATGAAAAACACGATGCAAATATAGCGGGTTTTTCTCACAAATCAATACAACCGATTGTAATTTGTGAATTTTGTAACAGATTTTTATATAAATTCACAATAAATGCAAAATCTAACTTGCAAATATGCGAATAGAAACGTCCTTTAGAGTCAAAAAAACAGGCAAACCTTGTTGTCAAATTGGCTGACATTTAACGCCAAGCCACAGACGGTCAACTTCCTCCAAGTCAGGAGATAAAGTATCGAATACCCAATGGTTGTAATTGTTGACCCATTCAATCTCTTCTTGTGTCATAATGTTCATATCAATGCACGAGGTATCGAGATAACATAACGTAAGTGTATCCAAACATAGGAATTCTCCATGTTCTTCTTGATCACATGGTGTAGAACCTGGTGCGTCAATATCCACGTCAAAGTTCCTTACGAGAACGCAATTTTCGTGCCTGATACCATATTTCCCATTCAGATAGATGGCTGGTTCGTTGCTGAAGAACATGCCTTCCAGAAGTATTTGTGGATTGTGTTCCATACGAACTGACTCCGGACCTTCGTGAACCCCTAAATAATGACCAACACCGTGGCTGGTACCATGTCTGTAGGTCTTGCCATCGCGCCACAGATCCATACGTGCCAAAGCATCCAATTGGTCGCCTCGTGTGCCTTTCGGAAATACTGCCTGTGCCAAGCGAATATGTCCTTTGAGTACCAATGTATAGTCTCTCTTCATGGCTGCCGTAACACAGCCGACGCCAATGGTTCGGGTAATGTCTGTGGTTCCCTCAAGATAGTGACCACCCGTGTCGATGAGTAATAGACCGTCGCCAGTGATTGGAACATTGGATTCAGGGCGTGGCTCGTAATGTGGTAGCGCTCCATGTTCATTCCAGGCAACGATGGCATCGAAGCTTTCGTCCATATAATTCTCTTGTTCCTGCCGATACTTTTTCAGCATCTCTACGCAGTCAAGTTCCGTCACTTCGTTGCTGATGCCAATACTTCCATCTGGATTCATCACGAACTCTCCCACACTTGTCAGTTTTTCTTCTAACCAGTGGTAGAAGCGTGTCAGGGCGATGCCATCCTTACGCATGGCTTCACGGAACCCTGCAATTTCTGTCGGATTCTTGATGGCTTTCATCAGCGGAACAGGATTGGGCGCACTTGGTGTTTCCAATGGAGTATTCTCGTAGTCGTCCACTTTGATCCCAAGTTGTGTCAGGTATTCGCGAACTTCGGGAGTTACCTTGTCCTGGTTGACATAAAGCACTTTCTTGTTCCTTGAGAGTAGCAGATAACTCATGAACACAGGTGTACAATGAATATCGTTACCACGCAGGTTCAATGTCCAGGCAATATCATCTAGTGCCGTCAACAAAAGCACTTTGTTATCGTTCTGGTTGAGTTTGTCGCTCTCTTCTACGGTTTTCAATATCCGTTCGATTTTCGAGGCAGCACTCTCTCCATTGTACTTTTCGTCATATATCTTGATGCTGCCATTTGGGAGTGCTGGGCGCCCTTTCCAGAGAGCGTCAATCAAATCTATATTTGTATCAATGAGATTGCTGATAGGGCCAAAGATGACGCGTTTGTCGCCTCCAACGTGGAGTTCGCTCTTCTCTTCACGTTTTTCGCTTGTCATGTGCTTCAGCCAATCGACGGCCGGTTCATCAATTTTCATTTTCTTCAGTTGGAATGGACTTCCCTTCAATTGCTGGGCACCGCTCAAGAAGAAACGGCTGTCGGTCCACAGGAGTGCCTGGTCTTGCGTAACGATTACAGTGGCTACCTCTCCTCTGAAGCCGGTAAGCCACTCCACACTCTTCCAATGGTCGGGCAGATATTCGCTTTCGTGAGGGTCGGAGTTGACCATCACATAGATGTCGATGCCAGCTTTCTTCATGGCATCGCGTAGTTTCTTGGTTCGTGTAAAAGAGGCAATCATTTTTTTGTAGTTTTCTTTTTTATTCGTTATTGTTATTGTTTTCGTTAAGTAGATGTTCAGAATTAGTTTAACATATTTTGTTCAGATTGAGAGGCAGATTTGGACTTTTACTGAGGGAGCAATGTGACATTGTAACCGAAGCAAAAGTTCGAAGATGCGCTCAAGATGAATTAAAGATGTAAAACGAAGAAATCTACTGATACTTATAACTAATTTTGAACAACTACTTATGTATGAAGTTCGCTGCAAATATAAGTAATTTTTGCAAAATTCAATCAACAAAGCCCCGATTTTTTCAAGTTTTCAACACTTTTTTTTGCATTTATTTGTGTAATAGGCTGAAAATTGCTAACTTTGCACCCGCTTATCAAAGTGGTAAGCAACAGATGAACCCAAGGCCATAGAAATGGAGATGTAAAAAAGGGGGCCGGGCGATTCTGCAATTTAATAACCCGTACGATATGATCATTGTACCAGTTAAAGAAGGCGAAAACATCGAGCGTTGCTTGAAGAAGTTCAAGCGTAAGTACGAGAAGACCGGCGTTGTCAAGGAGCTTCGTCGTCGTCAGCAGTTCGACGCACCTTCACAGGTTAACCGCAAGAAGATGGAGCGTGCTATCTATGTTCAGCACCTCATCGAGCAGCAGGCCGACTAATTCGCCGTCATAAAAGTTAAGGATTGTGCTTACAGATTATACCCATAATTTGTGGCGCAGTCCTTTTTCTAATTTTTAACCATTGTAGTTCTAGATTTTTACTATGAAATACGCCAATCTTCTCTTTGCCCTTGTAGCAGCATTCCTCCTCAGTGGTTGTGTCGCTCGCGAACATTACATTCTTTTTCAGGATGCGAACGATTATCAGGATGCCAAACGCATTGCCACAACTTATGATATCCGCATTCAGGCCGACGATCAGTTGGCAATCTCTATTGCGTCCAAGGACAAGGAATTGGTAGATGTTTTCAATAATCAGACCTTTATCGGTAGTGGTTCTGGCAACAACATGCAGATGAACAATACGTATTCTGGAGGACAGCAGGGAGGTCTCAGTTCCAACAGCTTGACCGGTTTCCATGTCGATAATGAGGGTTATATTGACTTCCCAATTTTGGGCCGAATCTACGTCGAAGGCAAGTCCAGAAAGGAACTGGCAGTTGATTTGCAGAATCGTCTGCGCGAAGGTCAGTACGTCAACGATGCAGTTGTTAATGTCGAACTGCTTTCATTCCATGTGGTTGTCATTCGAGGCAATCAGGGTAATATCCTCACTATTGGCAAAGACCGTTGTACTGTCATCGAAGCAGTCACCATGGCTGGCGGTTTCCAGAACGGAAACGATCGTCAGGATGTGTTGGTCATCCGCGAGGAGAATGGTGAACTCTGGACTTATCGCGTTGATTTTACGATGTTGAGCAATCTGGTAAATTCACCGGTTTATTATTTGCAGCAGAACGATATTATTTATATTGAACCTGCAGGTTCTCAACAGATCGACGAGAGTTCGGCCTATCGTTATGTGACCGCATTCTCTTCAATCTTCTCAATCATTATCTCTGTTGGTGCAGTGATGATGACTTTGATGTCCAATAAATAATCTTCTCTCATACTGAACTATGGAAAATATGAACTATAGTCGTCCGGAACAACCAGTCAACAACATTGGCTTGAGCCGGGCAGAGGCCAAGAAGAAAGAGGCCGCAGCCCGTTTCAATGCCAAGGACTTTGTCATCATGCTTCTGATGAACTGGTTCTGGTTCGTGCTTTGTGCGGCCATAGCTTTGGGTATCGGTTATCTGTATGTCCGAACCATCCAGCCGAAATATCAGCGTGTTACCGATCTTCAGATTAAGTTTTCGAAGAGCGATGAACTTGACATGCGAACCTATTTGGGCATTCACGATATTGGTGTGACCAACATGAGCAATGAGCTCTATATCCTTAACTCTTTGAAGTTGGCGAGTGAGGTGGCTGATCGCATGGATCTGGATGTAGCTTATTATCGTCGTGATGCTTTTCGTAAGGAATATCTTTATTCTAACCGTCCGTTTATTGTCAATTTCAAGGATCCATACCGACAGAATTTGCATCTTACGATTGTTGCCCAATCTCCACAGCAATTCTTGATCAAAGAATTTATTGCTGGTGGTGTGGCTCAGCCTGTCGATCCTACGGTATTGTATTATTTCAATCATGAACTGATTCTGCCAGGTACCGAAGATCATATTATTCTTGAGGTCAGCGATAAGCAGTATCCGGCTTTGGTTTCGAGCATGGAGGAGGAGATTGTTGTTGATCGAAGCAGTGCTGCCGAGGCTGCGCAATTCTGCCGTAGCATGGTTGTCGCTGAAACTCGTGCTTCGTCGATGGTCCGCATTACCTGTACCAGCTTTTCGGTCGAAGAGTGCGATGATATCCTCCGTTGCTTTGTTCAGGTTTACAATGAACAGACTCTTGAGGAGAAGAATGCAATGACTATCAACTCGGCGAATTTCATCGAAGATCGTATTCAGGAAACGGCTCGAGAATTGGGTGAGGCAGAAGGCAAACTGTTTGATATGGGAGTGGATCCCAACACGATTGTTGAAAACAAGTCTTCTTTTACGGATCATTTTGATTATCGTACTCGCGCCGAGGAGGAATTGGTTAATGCTCAAGCACAATTGAATTCTGCCCGACAACTGAAGAACCGTATTAAGAAGGCTTTGCTCGACAAGGAGTTCATTCCACTTTTGTCTGGTATCAATGAGTCTGGTATTCAGGGACAAGTTACTTCCTACAATAGTCTTGTTGAGCAACGTAACCGACTGATTGCCAATTCGAGCATCAATAATCCGGCAGTCATCAAATTAGAGGATCGAATGTCTGTGATCGAAATGTCGTTGACCTCTGGTATTGATACCTATATCGAATCTTTGGGCTCGAAGGTGAGAGTTGCCAATAACAAGGTGGAACGATTCAATGAGGAGGCAAATGCCAATATCAAGACTAAGTATGACTCTACATCGGTCGAGGCAAAATCTTTGAGTATTACGCGCGATTACAAACAGTCCTATTTCTCGTTCTTGCTTAAGAAACGTGAGGAATTGCGTTTGCAGTTGGCTGTCAGCGAGGCTGATACTCGTTTGATTGAGGATCCAATGGGTAGCACAGATCCGATTTATCCTGTGCCATCAAAGATCTTGATCAAGTTTATGGGTGGAGGCGTGGCTCTTCCTTGTATTGTTTTCCTGTTGATCGCTTTCTTCAATAGTGGCATTCGTGGACGAAAGGATGTCGAGGAGATGCTGACTATGCCTTATATTGGTGAAGTTCCGGATTATGAAAAGGGCCAGAATAAGAATTCTTGGTGGAATCGCTTGCGTGGTAAGGATCTTGGGGTCAAGTCTAACCGAATTGTCGTGACGAACGAGAGTAAGAACGCTTTGGCCGAAGGTATGCATATTGTGCAGAGTAATCTTTCGTTCATTACGGACAACGAAGGACGCCGTCCACAGGTTATCCTCTTTACATCGTTTGCTCCAGGTGCCGGCAAGAGTTTCGTTTCTGCCAATTTGGCCTCTTGTATGGCCAATACTGAAAAGCGCTCAATTTGGATTGACATGGATATCCGAAAGGGCCATAAGAATCCGTTGATGTTCAAGGAGGAAGATTTGTCGAAGATGCGCCATGGCCATCGCCCTGGTCTTTCGGCCTACTTGTCTGGCAAGATGGAGTTGGAGGATTGTATCTTCGAATCGGCCAAAAACGATCATTTGGATATCCTGCCGGCAGGACAGATACCACCGAATCCTGTGCAGTTGCTGATGAGCGATAAGCTCGATAAACTGATTAATATGCTTCGCCAGAAGTATGAATATATTATTCTTGATACAGTGCCTTGTGCTGTCATTGCCGATTCGTTTATCTGTTCTCGCCTGTCCGATTTGCAGATTTATGTAGTGCGTGCTGGTGTAACGGATCGACGTGTTTTGCCAGAGGTTGAGAAGGTCTATCAGCAACATAAGTTCAAGAATCTGACTGTCTTGTTGAATGGCGCCTCAATGTCTCGTCGTCGCTATGGTTACGGCTACGGTTACGGCTATGGCTATGGTTACGGCTACGGTTATGGCTATGGCGAAACTGATGATGATAAGGAAAAATAACTCTTTGAGGGCAAGCAGAAAAGATTGATTTGCCCTTTGTATTTGGTGGTTTGGAGCAGATGCCTGTAGGTATTCTGCTCCTTTTTTATTTGATATTCTGCGCATGTTCTGTCATATCAGGCAAATAACTTGTCTTTTTGTCACTTTTTGTTGAATTTATTTGGATTTGCTTCGGAAATTTTTTATCTTTGCCCCGTTTCTATACGCGCGCGCCCGTTGTACTTGTAACAGGCGTTGCGGAGCTTTTGGGTGGAGCTCTCCTAAACTTTTCATTTTTCACTCTTCATTTTTCGCTCCTTATGGAAGAATGGGATATCATTATCAAACCACGAAAGAAACTCTTGGATCTTGATCTCAAGGGAATCTGGACTTATCGGGACTTGTTTAAGCAATATGTCAAGCGAGATATAGTCACAATCTATAAACAGACCGTTTTAGGACCAATCTGGTTCTTCTTCCAGCCTGTTTTTACGACTGTGATGTATATGTTTGTGTTCGCCAATCTGGCAGGCATCACGACCGGAGGTATGCCTCCGGCTCTATTCTACATGAGTGGAACCATGCTTTGGAATTATTTTCAAGCTTGCTTCACAACAGGACAAAATGCCTTTACTGGAAACTCAAATGTTTTCTCAAAGGTCTATTTCCCTCGTTTGGTAGCTCCGTTGTCGGGGGTGACTTCTGGCTTCATCAAGGCGATCATTCAATGCATTCCTCTCGTTTGTATCTGGTTTTATTTTGCATTCTATGATACCGACATTGATATCAATCTGACTTGGGAATTTTGTCTGGTTCCTTTGTTCTTCCTGCTTTTGGCTCTTGCTGGTCTTGGGTGTGGATTGATTGTGTCGGCACTTACAGTCAAGTACCGCGATTTGAACAATCTGGTTACTTTTGGCCTTCAGTTGTGGATGTATTCAACTCCAGTTATCTATCCCGTAACTGTTTCCGGTGACCGTATGTTGACCCGTTACCTCTATTTGAATCCTCTTCAGGGTATCTTTACCGATTTCCGCTACATGATTACCGGTATTGGCGAGATGGATTGGATGTCCCTTCTCTACTCTGCTATTTTTACCCTTGCCATCCTCTTTATCGGTATTGTCGTATTCTCTAAGCAGGAACGTACCTTCATGGATACTATTTAATCTGGATTATTCATACTAATCCAGGAGTTATTAATTAATAGTTAATAGTTATTAGTTAATAGTTAGGCAGTTTGGTCGAAACTATAGTCAAATATCAGTTCGAGGGTATAATAATTGATAACTAATAAAATGCAATTGAATCTCCCACAGATATCACCGATCTTCACAGATTTTTTTATGCTAGAAAATGATATTTCATATAAGATCAGAGGCTCAATTTTTAAGGTTTATAACGAACTTGGCCCTGGATTACTTGAATCTGTATATGAAGCGGCCTTGTGTTATCAGTTAAAGAAAGATGGATTATCAGTCCAATCACAAGTAAAAATAGATGTTTATTATGATGGTCAATTGCTGCCAGTTGATTATCGGTTGGATATTGTTGTTGAGGATAAGGTTATAGTCGAACTGAAATCAGTGGAATCTCTTCTTCCCGTCCACCATAAACAATTACTGACCTATTTGCGATTGACTCATAAGAAATTGGGATTATTGGTGAATTTTAATACAGATGATTTGAATAGTAATATCATTCGTAAGATATTATAAACAAATCCAATTCTATGCTTCTTTTATTTCCTGTGTGACAGGAATATATCTGAGAAATCAGTGCGATCTGTGGGAAATCAAATAAAACATTCGAAAACATAATCTGAGAAATCGGTGCAATCTGTGGGAAACAGTACTATCCTAAATAACAAATCTGAGAAATCGGTGCAATCTGTGGGAAACAGTACTATCCTAAATAACAAATCTGAGAAATCGGTGCGATCTGTGGGAAACAGTACTATCCTAAATAACAAATTTGAGAAATCGGTGCGTTCTGTGGGAAACAGTACTATCCTAAATAACAAATTTGAGAAATCAGTGAAATTTGTGGGAAATATAGCAGAGATACTACGGTTTGGCATCGTAGGCATATTGGCCACCTTTGTCCATTATGGCATATATTTGGTCTTGCTTTGGTTAATACCGCAAATGAATGCGTCAGTTGCCTACAGTATCGGCTATGTAATCAGTTTTGTTGGCAACTTTCTTGCATCAAACTATTTTACTTTCAAGACCAAACCGACAGTAATCAAAGGTATTGGTTTCGCTCTCAGTCATGGCGTGAATTATCTGCTTCATATTCTGTTCCTGAACCTGTTCCTTTGGCTTGGACTATCGGAAGCAATTGCTCCAATACCTGTCTTCTGCCTTGTCATTCCTATCAATTTCCTTTTGGTCAGGTTTGTACTGAAGAGTAAACATTAGTGAAAGGAGAGACCAAAGCTAATTTTTCCAACGTGGTTATGCACTGCGTTGGAATCCAAACGTTAATTTTCCAACGCAGTTATACATTGCGTTGGAATCTAAAGGCTAATTTTCCAACGCAGTTATACATTGCGTTGGAATCCGAAGATTCATTTTCCAACGCAATTACACACTGCGTTACAATTTATAACTTGTTTTTCCAACGCAATGTAACAGAGCGTTGGAATCTAATACTTTTCTAACAGTAAACAATGAAGAACCATTATCCTCATCAGGCTTCGTTCGAGCAAATTGTGGCCTTTAATCCAGATCAATTAGAAACTTACACACCTTCTCCTTTGGTAAATGCCATTGCTGAAGTTCTATTCACTACTCAGGTGCGCAGATGTTGCCAGATAGCCGATGTTCTTGGCATTGAATCTCGTGCATTATGCGTAGCTTTCAGAGTTGAAACTGGTCTTTTGTTAGATGATGTCGTAGCAGACTATCGTCTTCATCGTGCACAACAATTTATCGCGGAGAATCCTGACATGGACATTCAAACCGTCGCAAAGGCTTGTGGCTATGCCAATGGCAATACTCTTTGGCATGCATTCCAGCGTAAATTGGGTGTCACTCCTACTGGCAAAAAGAGCAAAGTGCAAAAGGAGCAGTACCTCATCATTCGCGAGCAAACAAGAAAACTCTCTGTACCGGAGCTAATTGCTTTTACACAGCGAGATAAGAAAATGAAATAAGAAAGTCTAGTTCAAAATCTTCAGGTATGGATTTTTCGTTTGATGAATACCTTCGTCAAGGAGAGCCAGATAAGAAGCGTCGAGCAGAGAACTGGCAGATTGCGATTGGTCTTCAAGCGGTAGATGGACTAAAACCTTCTCAATACCTCCTTGCAACAGCCAAGAGAAATATCGAGGGTGAGATTAGTATTGAAGAAACAAAGAAATTAGTTTCGGACTACTATATCGCTAAAGTCAATAGAACTAGCAATGAAGAGTCCGAAGAGGAAGCCGATAGAGTGTCTGCTAATATTGCTTGTATCCTAAAATCTCCCGCTTTTGCTTTTAATACAAATGGTTTTATCTCTCTCCATCGTAGAATCTTTGAAGGTGTTTTCAAGCATGCAGGTAAGATAAGAGATTACGATATTTCGAAACAAGAATGGGTTTTGGATGGCAAATCCGTCAACTACTTGAATTGGGAGGACTTGCGTTCGGCATTGGATTATGATTTGGCGCAGGAACAAAACTATAGTTATAGAGACAAGACTTTCGATCTTCAAATTGAGCATATCGCAAAATTCGTTTCTGGAATTTGGCAGATTCATCCATTCTGTGAAGGGAATACCCGAACAACTGCCGTATTCACTATTCTCTATTTGAGATCCTTGGGATTTGAAGTACAGAACGATATGTTTGCCCAGCATTCCTGGTATTTTCGAAATGCCTTAGTCCGTGCAAACTATAAGAACGTACAATTAGGAATCGAATACAGCCCAAAGTATCTGCAACGCTTTTTCCGTAATCTCCTAATTGGAGAACAATGGGTATTACAGAATAGGTATTTGAACATAAACGCTCCTGAAGAGTATCAGCATCAACCAAGGCTAGATGCTCCAGAATTGGATAATGATACCCCCACAAGTACCCCCACAAGTACCCCCACAAGTACAATCTTAAGACTTATTGCCGTCTTAAAGAGTGATATGCTTTCTGTGTCTGAGATGATGAAGAAATTAGAACTAAAAGATCGTAAGAACTTTTTGGAATATACCTTGAATCCCGCGATTCAGCAGGGCTATGTAGTTATGCAATTCCCAGATAGTCCTCGTCATCCTCGCCAGAAATATCTGCTAACGGAAAAGGGGAGAATGCAGTTGTCCAAGTGTGGATTATAATTTTGCTTTTAGTATGACAGAAAAACAACGCTCATGGGAGCTTGGACTTCCTGATTACCTTCAGCACGATCTTGATGCATATAAGGAAGGACTTAAGAATGGTTCGTCCCTGTTGGATTGCCTTTGGGGTGAACTTTATGGTTCGATAAATGGCGCAGAGATAGATGATCAGGCAATAACGCATGAACACGCTCAATACCTTCGTGACAAATTTTTATGGCATAAACCCGAATATGACACAGAGGATTGATTTTACAGAATGCCCTCGTATAACGGGTCGAGCATATAATGGCGCAAATGGAAAGAAGATTGCAGTCTCCTTTCAAGGTGAACCTGAGCAGAAGCAACGAGCCCAAAACTGGAGTATTGCAATTGGTCTTCAAGCTGTCGATGGGCTGAAGCCATCACATTCTTTTGGGTACAACTTATGACCTGAAGAATCGATATCTCCATATCCTTGCACCGAAAGATATGGATCCAAATTGGAAGATTCAGCCTAAATTGTCAAGCGATGGTGGTGTTAATGGCTCGCCACAAGTACCCGAACAAGTTGTAGCTGGATTGATCAATGCTTTGGCAGATGGTCCGAAATCTGTTTCTGAAATGATGAAAGCTTTAGGACTGAAGCATAGACCTAATTTCATAGAATACACATTGACCCCGGCGATGCAGCAGGGATATGTAACAATGCAATATCCCAATAGCCCACACCATCCTCGTCAGAAGTATCTTCTTACAGATAAGGGAAAGGGATTGAAGATTTGTTCATCATAATGGATTCTTCTTTAGGTATAAATAAGATTAACCCAAACTCGCGAATAGAGTATCTTGATGCAGTTAAGGGGTTGGGAATGCTTATGATTATTTTGGGGCATAGTATCCAATACGGGGCTATTAATAATTGGATGCATTCTTTTCATGTCCCATTATTCTTCTTAGTTAGTGGATATTTTTTGAAATCTAAGACAGAATCTTTAGACTTTTTTCATAAGAAATGGAGACAGATACTTAAGCCATTATTATTTACACACATAATTTGCTTCCTCGCTCTTGGAGCAGTTTTCTTAATTTCGTCAAGGCAGAATCCGTTTAATCTTAGATGGTTTTGTGGACAATTGTTATTCTTAAAAGATTATTCATTACCTGTTATATGGTTCTTGTATGCTTTGTTATGGGGACAGACAATGGTTCATTTTATACTAAAATATTGTGAAAAATATCATTTATGCATCACCCTCTTGTTGTTTCTTGCATCTAATAGCATTTCGGACTACGTAGAAGTTGTTCCATTGTGTTTGTTACAAGGATTGAGCTCCTCCATTTTCATAAGTTTGGGATACGAATTAAAGAAGCGTAATTTATTAACGATGGAAATTCCTTCAAGTTTTTTTATTGCTAGTCTTTTGTTTGCATTATTTGCAGAAATGGTCCCTGTATATATGAGTCGGAATGTTTATCCTTTAGGAGTTTGGAATGTGATTACATCTTCTTTGCTCTCTATTACTATAATTTTGTTTTTTAGGAACTACTTATTTGATTGGTTAAATGGTACGTCCGCTTGTCACCTTTTGTGCCATTTTGGCCGTTTTTCTCTAGTTATTCTATGCTTTCATTGTGTTGAGATGTCTTGTCAGTTAGAGAAAATTACTGATATTTTTGGGATGCCTTCTTATTTATACGTTGTAGCACGGTTTGTCATATTGTGGATGCTTCCATTTATTATTGTTAGAATCCCAATTCTTCGAAAGGCTTTTATCGAAAAATGATAATAATATGAAGACGCTTATCTATACAAGCATAGCAGGTCATTACGATGCATTGCCTCAACCATTGGTAGTACATCCGGATTTTGATTATATATGCGTTGTGGATGAATTAGAAAAGGAGAAAGATGGAGTATGGAGGTTTGTGAAGAATCCATACTATAATTCTGATTATAAAAGACTGTCCGTTTGGGCAAGAATGCATCCTCACTTGCTTTTCCCGCAGTATGAGTATAGCCTATATATTGATGCCAATGTTGTTATTTGTGCTCCTGAGTTTTATGATTATATAGAGAACCCAATTGCAAAAGGGACGTTAATTGCTCAAGTGCCCCATCCGACCAGAGATTGTATATATGAAGAACTAGAGCAATGCTTGAATGTAAGAAAGGTTACGCCATGGCAATATATACATCATAGAAATCGTTATATGAAATCTAAACTTCCTAAACATTGGGGATTGTATGAAGATAATATTATCTTTAGAAAACACAATGATAAGAAAGTAGTTGAGATTTCCGAAGCATGGTGGTCTGAATATATGGCCATATCTAATAGAGATCAACTTAGTTTGATGTTGGTTTATTGGAATATGCAAATTAAGCCTGATTTGCTACTTGGAAAAAGTGAAAATGCGAGAAATTCGCAAATGATAAAATGTGTCAGTCATATAGGGCTTTCGAAAGGAAATCAAATCTCTTTTTGTGGTAGGGTTCGACTGTTTGTTGAGAGAAAATTTATACTGCCCATTTATAGGAAGTTAGTGGGTGCAGAAGATTATTATTCTCAGTGGTAAATAAGAATATTGAATTCAATTATGAGCAATATCGCAATATCTTTTGAACATGTGAGCAAGATGTACCAACTTGGAGTGGTTGGTACAGGCACCATCAGCAATGACTTGAAGCGTTGGTGGTATACGGATGTCTTAGGCAAGGAGGATCCTTTCCTTAAGATTGGTCAGACAAACAATCGTGCATCAAAAGCAAGCAATGATTTTGTCTATGCCCTCCGAGATATTGATTTCAAGGTCGAGCAGGGTGACGTGGTCGGCATTATCGGAAAGAATGGTGCAGGAAAGTCAACTTTGCTCAAACTCTTGAGTCGCATTACTGCTCCGACAACAGGCTGCATCAAGGCCAAAGGGCGTATTGCTTCCTTGCTCGAAGTTGGTACTGGATTTCACCCAGAACTGACTGGTCGAGAGAATATCTACCTCAATGGCTCCATCATGGGTATGACCAAGAGAGAGATTGATGCCAAATTGGACGAGATTGTTGACTTCTCCGGTTGCGAGATGTACATTGATACTCCAACGAAACGTTATTCTTCGGGTATGCAGGTTCGCCTTGGTTTCGCAGTCGCCGCCTTCCTCGAACCAGAAATCCTTGTGGTCGATGAGGTCCTCGCTGTCGGTGATGCAGAGTTTCAGAAGAAAGCGATCGGAAAGATGAATGATGTTGCTACTAATGGTGGACGAACCGTACTCTTCGTGTCTCATAATATGGCCAGTGTCCGTCAGCTTTGTCGTCATGGAGTTGTTCTCAAGAATGGTATGGTTGAGATGACAGGTACTGCCGATGAGTGCGTGGATTTCTACATGCAGACGAATATTAACAAACTTATAGGAGAGGCGGTAGCAGAACCAAAGTTTCATGGGACGTACCAAAGCCGAGAATTAGAGATTGAATATGTTCAAATGAAAAATGATATCTATTCGGTGTCTATAAATGAACCTTTGGTGTTTGAGATGAGATTTAAGCGAAATATAAGTTCTGTAAAACGAGCCCAAGTAGGTGTCTATATTCATGATTCTTCAGATGCGGGTGTTGTCACGGCTTTTTCAGAGTTGTTTGATTTGAAAGAAGATCAAAAGGAATACGTAATCAAGTTTTCTTTACCTATTCATCAGTTGGCCAAAGGTACGTACTCTATTGATTTTTCTTTGTCGCAGTTTGACTTTACTTCTGTCCCTTATGATTATGACTTTGTTCGTAGGATACTATCATTCGAATTAAAGTATGTAGATATTGAACATACAAAGCCATTTGTCGCATGGCAACCAAGACTTGGTTCTGTCGTTTCTAAAGTGACCAATTTATCAATTGAAAAAGAATGAAACAGATATATGCATTAGGAATTGGTCACAATACTCCTGTGATGATTGATTTGGCTATGTCATGTGGGTATGAAATAGCAGGTCTCTATCACTATGATTCATCAAGAACGGGTAGTGTTGATCATGGATTTAAGATTCTTGGCTCTTTTGAGGATTTGTTTGCACAATCTTTGTTGGGAAAGAGTTTTTTATTGACTATGGGCGATAATAGTATAAGAGAAGAGTTGATTCTAAAGATTCTTGCGAAAGGTGGCTCTGTTCCTTCCTTGATTCATCCAACAGCTGTTATATCGAATTTTGCTACCGTCGATGAATGTGGGGTTTATATTTCTCCATTTACTTATGTTCAAGCGGATTCATATATTGGAAGAGGCACAATTCTCTTGTCTCATGTTAATATCTCACATACAACTCATATCGGTTCTTGCTGTTTTGTTGCAGGTGGAACTCATGTAGGTGCGTATACAAATGTGGAGGATCAGGTATTCTTAGGTCAAGGAGTTCTATCTATTTCAGGTAAAGTAAAGAAGATAGGACATCATGCGTACATAGGTGCTGGTTCATTGATTACAAAAGATGTTCCTGCGGGCGCAAAAATGGTTGGACGTCCACTTCATACTATTGAATAATATGCCTACAGCGGAGATTCTTGTCAGTATTCAATGTATTACTTTTAACCACAAGGACTACTTGCGCCATGCATTAGATAGTTTTTTGTGCCAAAAGGCAGATTTCGCTTTTGAAATCATTGTCCATGACGATGCTTCTACTGATGGGACAACTGATATTGTACGAGAATACGCAGCCTTGTATCCGGATATTATCATTCCAATGTATGAAGAGGAGAACCAGTGGAAAAAGACAGGTATGAAGCCAGTGTTTGCAAGAATGACAGACATCAGCAGAGGAAAGTACATTGCATATTGTGAAGGAGATGATTTCTGGCAAGATGATTATAAATTACAGAAACAAGTTGATGCTCTGGAATCGCATCCAGAAGCTTCAATGTGCTATACAGGATTTCAAACCGTAGATAATTGTGGTGTTCCATTTTGTAGTGAAAAGTATGAGCAATGGAATAAAGAAGGTCATTCAGGTGAACTTTTTTTTGATTTATTGGATCATAATATTGTTTTAACTCCTACAACAATTTTTCGTAGAAATGTCTTCGAATCCTCAATTTATAAGGATACCCCACTTAGATTAGATTATTTTGCTTTCCTATCGGCAGCTGCAATAGGCCATCTTTTTTATTTGCCAGAACGAACGGCTTGTTATCGATCTACTCCCACTGGTGCGATGGCAACACAACTCCCTTGGGTGCAAGAGAAATACAATGCGATACGATTTTATTTTCTTTGTGAGTATGCGTTGGGGAAAATTAAGAAACCATTTTGCATAGCAGGATTTTTTGCTAAAATGGAAATAGTAAATCTTGCAATACGTAAATCTATTGCTGGAGATAATACCTTGAAAAATATTTTAAGAACTAACAATGTTTGGCCCAAATACTTTATTCTTTCGTGGTGTCAGATAAAGTTGGAAAACTGGAAATTTAAACATCAAAAATCATGAAACCTCGTGTTCTTGCATTGTATCTTCCACAGTTCCATCCGTTTCCAGAGAATGACGAATGGTGGGGGACTGGTTTTACAGAATGGCGAAGTGTAGCTCGTGCTACTCCATTATTTGAAGGACATTATCAACCACATATACCTGCAGATCTTGGATTCTACGATTTGCGTGTTCCAGAAGTTAGGGAGCAACAGGCGCAGATGGCACGAGAAGCAGGCATTGAAGGTTTCTGCTATTGGCATTATTGGTTTGGGAATGGAAAGCGTCTGATGGAAAGAATCTTTGATGAAGTTCTTGAATCAGGCAAGCCAGACTTCCCGTTCTGCCTTGGTTGGGCGAACCATAGTTGGTATGCCAAAAATTGGAATAGTGCAGATACAAAAGGAAAAGATAGATTATTGATTGAACAGACTTATCCTGGCAGAGAAGATATCATTGCACATTATCAATTAGTGCGAAAGGCATTTTTAGATCATCGATATGTGAAGTATGGAAATAAACCATTCTTCATGATATATGATGCCAAGAATGCACCAGTAGAAATGCTGGAAATATGGAATGAACTAGCACACAAAGATGGCTTTGATGGAGTCTATTTCGTTGGTAACGTATCATACGATACAGATATTAATCCATTTATACAGTCAGGGTACTGTGCTATGATTAAGAATCGTTTGTTAGAATTGTCTTCTGAACGGAATTCTCATTTCTGGAAACGCCAGATGTTTAAGTTGAATAAAAAATACTTAAATCGCCCTTGTGAGAAATTTGAATATGAGGAGATTCTTCCTCTGCTTTTCAATGCACAAGAAGATAGTCAAGAGACGATGATTCCATCATTAATACCTAATTATGATCATTCTCCGAGGAGTGGTCGATTTGGTCCAATTTTCCATAATTCAACGCCGGAACTTTTTGGAATTCTTTGTAAGCAAGTCTTTGAAGCTGTATCTCGCAAAGAAAATCCTTTTGTAATGCTTCGTTCATGGAATGAATGGGGAGAGGGAAACTATGTGGAACCTGACATGAAGTATGGAAGTGGTTTTCTTCTTGCGTTGACCGAAGCGATGAATTTTTGTTAAGCTAGTGTCATGTGGAGCAATAAGCAAATATGGAAATAGTAATCCTTTTCAATGGTCTTGGTAACCAAATGTCGCAATATGCGTTTTATATATCAAAGTGCATGTCGCATCAAAAGTGTCAATTGCTAGTAGATCAAAATATTGTATCTCAGCATAATGGTTTTGAATTGGATCGGATTTTTAATGTTGGCTATAGAGAAACTTGGATAAAACGGTTGATTCATGCCATGTATTATAAGGTCCAATATGGAACAAGATTAGGTCATCTATTAGAAAGATTGGGAGTTAGGATAATTCGAGAATCAAGGAATTATGATTATGATTGTGCAAAATGTAAAAAAGGTCCATATTTGATTAATATTTATAAAGGTGGATGGCATAGTGAAAAATATTTCAAGCAATATCGAGAGTCCATTTTATCTGCTTTTAAGTTTAAGACTAACATGCTTAATCCTGAGACAAGGAGCATTAAGCGTCAAATAGAAAACACAACCATAAGTGTTTCTCTTCATGTGCGTCGAGGTGATTATTTGAAGAAGCCTTGGGGAATCTATGATTTTAGCAATGTTGCTACTGATGCATATTATTTTAAGGCGATTACTTATATAAAAGAACACGTTGGAATATCTGCCACTTTTTTTGTGTTCTCTGATGATATTTCGTGGTGTAGAGCATTGTTTGGAGAAGAATCTTTTGTTTATGTCTCTCATAATAAAGGCACTGATTCATGGCAAGATATGTATCTGATGACTCGGTGCAAATGGCATATCAATGCCAATAGTACATTTAGTTGGTGGGGAGCGTGGTTGTCGGATTCCCCAGAGAATACTATTGTTCCTCAAAAGTTTCTTAATACGTTAGATACTCCAGATGTATATCCAGATTCATGGATTAAAATTTAGATTATGGCGAAAACCGTTTTTTTGTCGTTTGCAAATTCTACATATGCTGGTGCCTTAAAAAGAATTAAGAGGGAGGCTATAGAATCAGGCTTCTTTAATCAAGTAATTGCTTGTACTGAAAACGATTTATCTCCTGAATATTGGGAACAGTTCGGATCTTGGATAATTCAACATCAACGAGGCTATGGTTATTGGATTTGGAAATCCTTTTTAATTGAAAGAACATTGTCTCATTTAGCTTATGGAGACTTCTTGGTATATCTGGATTCTGGTTGCGAGGTAAATAAAAACGCAAATAGGAGAATGCAAGAATATCTATTATTGGCCCAAACTTCTAAACTTGGATTGGTTTGTTTTTCTACAATGAGCAGGGAATCTAATTATGACAAAGGGGATGTTTTGGATTTTTTAGGAATGAGAGATGACCAGATTTCGTTATGCTCTGCTCAAATAATGGGTGGTATAATGATAATATGTAAGAATAATAAAAATGAAGCATTGGTGAAAGAATGGAAGAAGATCATTCATGACAATCTTCATTTAGTGGATGATACTCCTTCTTTGTCTCCAAATTTACCCTCTTTCATTGAAAATCGACATGATCAAAGTATTTTCTCTTTGCTTGTAAAAAAATATGGAGGAGCTACTGTACTTATCGGTTCAAAAGAGGTTGAAGTTTGGCCAATGACAAATAGAAATTGGCGAAAATTAAAGCAAACGCCGTTTCATGCTGTTCGTCAACGATCTGAAATGCCACGAGTAAATAAGAAGGGGTTATCTTTGACGTTTCAAAATCTTCAATGGGATATTGAAAATTATATAATTGATTCGTACGTTTTTATAAGGATTAAGTTCGGTGCAATAAAGCGATCAATTCTTGGTAAAATTATATGAAATTTGATTACTCTTTTGTTAATCCATATATTTTAGAAGAGACCATTAGAGAATCATCGTCGAGCAAAATGATTGGATGTGCATTAGGCACTCATCGTTATCCTAATGCAACTATTGTCCCGAGTAGCCGATTCATTGATTGTGGAGTTCTGGATTGTTGTGGTAATAGCATATATAATGGTGGATTACATGAACTATGTCGTACTAGGTCTGTTACTTCAGAGGAAGAGGTTATACATAGTTCGGATACCGTTATTTACATTGGTATATTACATAATGTGTGGGGGCATTGTTTAACGGATGCATTAAAAAAACTATGGTATTTACATACGGATGAATGTCAATCGTTGATGATGCATGGTGCAAAAGTTGTTTACCTTTTGCCTGATAATGACGACTTGAGACCGTATGCCGTTCATCTTTATAATATAGTTGGAATCGATATTGATTCTTTAATTCCAATATCTAGGCCAACGCAGTTTAAGGAAGTAATCATTCCTGATAATAGTATTGTTTGTTCAAAATCAGATTCTAATCAATGGAAATTTTTATATTCAGCAGAATACGAAAGTATCATTTCATCCATGATAAGAACCTTAGAGAAGAATGAAAATAGAGATTTTCAAACATTTGAAAAAGTATATTTTACAAGGACTAATATCAATACAAAGGGACGTGAATATGGAGAAAAAACGTTGGAACGGGTTTTTCGACGTTTGGGTTTTGAGATAGTAGCTCCCGAAAAATATTCACTGGAGGAACAATTTTTTATTCTTTCTCATTGCAATGAATTGGCAGTTACAGAGGGCTCAATATCCCATTCTGCTATTTTTTGTCGGCCAAAAACTAAGTTAATTTTATTAAGAAAATCATTTTATGTAAATGGATATCAGTCAATCATTAATGAAATGCGAGATTTAGATGTAACTTATATAGATGCTCATTGTTCTCGTCCAGATTTACAATATGGTGCGATGTATGGTCCATTTTACATGTGTGTCACTCCAGAATTAGAACGGTTTGTTGGGCATAAAATCTTCCATCTCCCTCTATGGATGCGACCATCATGGTGGTGGTATTGTAATAGAAATAGGAAGATAGTTCATATTTTTATGAAACTATTGCGACTTGAATAAAACAAGTAATTTGTAGTAAAGATCCATTCCCTACTCATTTACTATGATAAGATTTAGTATTACAAAGTCGGTATTTCTTCTTATTGCGTTATCAATTTTCAACTTATTGATGATGCATTATTCTATAATGGAGGTAAATTATGTCCGATTTGTAGATGCTTTGAGATATTTACAGCCAGTACTTCCTACTTTGTTTGACATATTGGCCATATCTATTGTCGCTTCCGTACTATCATTGGGTAAGTTCAAGATTTGGGCATGTATTGTTTACCTTTCGTCTTTGTTTTGGGGCATAAGCAATATTGTATATTCTCGTTTTTTTTCGACATACTTGTCTCTGTCAGCGTTGGGGCAAGTGACTAACATTTGTGATGGATTTTATTTGAGTTATATAAGAACAGCATTCCGTTATTCGGATTTGTTATTGATTATCGGGATATTTTTGTTCATCTTGATAATGAAATTATGCGTTTCAACAAAGTTGTCTTTATGTACATTTAAGTTTTTGCTGTATTCCTTTTTTGTTTCAATTGTTTTATTGTTTTTAGCAGGCTCATTAAGCGCATCTTTTCGCCAAGGTCAATTTGCTCTTTTTCAATATAATTCTTTAGAAGCGATAAAGAAAGAAGCTTCTTCATGGAACAATAATTTTATTTTTAAGCATGGTGTTTTGCAAGGTCAAATTGGCTACTATACATTAACACGTCTTCATAAGAAGAATCTTACAAGCGAGGAAATTCGTCAAATACAATCTTTTATTAAACGTAATCCTCATGTATATTTCGATAATGATTCAATAGTACCCCATCATAAAAACTTAATTTTTATTCTTGTTGAATCTTATTTGTCGGTGACATCTGACCTTGTCGTTGATGGATTTGAAATAACCCCCAATTTAAATAGACTGAGACATTTGGACAATACATATTATAATGGAAAGGTAAAATCAAATATTGCGTCTGGAGAATCTAGCGATGGTCAATTTATATATATGACTGGATTGTTGCCAAGACGTAGTTCTATTACAATTGATGATGTCGGTGAAAATCGCCTTTGGGCATTGCCTTCTTTGCTTAAAAAATCAAATATCAATATGAAAACATATATGACAATTCCAACTGCTCCATTTGTGTGGAGACAAGCAGAAATGTCTATGAAGTATGGAATAGATTCGTTACTTTCTATAAATACATCTTATATGGTAGATGACAAGACTGTGTTTGGTTTGGCTTCATTAGTAAAGAATGATAGTTCACTATTTCATATGATTCTTACAATGTCAATGCATTCTCCGTATGATAATTATATTGGCCCTAACTATGATATTGCTTTCCCCGAGAATTATTCACCTGAATATCGTAACTATCTGAAAGCATGTCATTATACAGATGGACAATTAGGAGAATATATTGATTATTTAAGGCAACAGGGAATTTATGATAACTCACTGATTGTTATCGCGGCAGATCATCCTGCAGCTTCATGGTTTTTAAAGATGCAACCGCATGAATTAGATAAAGAATATATTCCCCTGTATATTCTAAATGTTGATTGTATGGTTGATAGTTTGTATTGTGGAGAAATAAATCAATTAGATGTTTATCCTTCTATTTTGGATGCTTATGGATGCTCTTCGGATTGGCAAGGGTTAGGCTGTAGTATTTTTAATTTTGAGCATTTCTATAATTCTGTAACAGAAGAAGCTTATGAGATTTCGGACTTGATCATTGAGGGAGACTTTTTCTCTAAAGACATTCAATAATATATTCATTTGTAAATAGCTATGCATAATATTATAACAGTCACATCTCCACTCCTCCCTGATTTGGAAGAGTTTAACCACTTGCTGCAACAGATATGGGATAAGAAGTGGATTACAAATAATGGAGAGTTTCATCAACGATTAGAGAAGGAATTGGCGGAGTATCTAAAAGTTCCTTATCTAAGTTTGTTTACCAATGGAACCCTGCCTTTGATTACGGCTTTGCAAGCCATGCGAATTACTGGCGAGGTAATTACAACTCCATACAGTTTTGTAGCCACTACGCATTCGTTGTGGTGGAATGGAATTAAGCCTGTCTTTGTAGATATTGACCCGAAGACTGGTAATTTGGATCCAGAGAAGATTGAGGCTGCTATTACCTCTCGTACAACGGCAATCATGCCAGTTCATGTGTATGGAACGCCCTGTAATACCAAGAGAATCCAAGAGATTGCAGATACATACGGATTGAAAATAATATATGATGCAGCACATGCTTTTGGTGTAGAAGTAGATGGCACGAGCATTTTAGAGGCCGGAGATATGTCTACTTTGTCATTCCATGCTACTAAGGTTTATAATACCATTGAAGGTGGTGCCTTAATTGTTCGAGATGAGCAGACAAAGAGGCGGATTGATGACTTAAAGAACTTTGGGTTCCATAATGAAGTTACAGTTGTGGCTCCTGGCATCAATTCGAAGATGGATGAAGTCCGTGCTGCTTATGGATTGTTGAACTTAAAGCAAGTAGATGCCTCTATTGAGGCCCGTGGAAGGGTGGACGCGTTTTATCGAGAATCATTGAAAGATGTTTCCGGTATTTCTATGCTGGAACCGACACCAAATACTCGCCACAATTATAGCTATTTCCCGATCTTTGTTGACGAGCAACAATATGGGATGACTCGTGACGAACTTTATTTCAAGATGAAGGAGAACAATATACTCGGACGTCGTTATTTCTATCCATTGATATCGGAATTCTCAACCTATCGTGGATTGGAATCTGCTGATCCCAAAAATCTTCCAGTCGCACATAAGTTTGCAAATACAGTGATTTGTTTGCCAATGCATCATGACTTAAACAATAATGATTTGTATCGAGTCGTTGATTTGATCAAGAGATAAAGTAAATGGAGAATCTTAAAGTTACTGTCATCACCGTAGTACGCAATGATGTTCAGCATATAGAGCAGACAATGCTCTCTGTGCTTAATCAGACTTACTCGAATATTGAGTATATTATTATAGATGGTGGAAGCACGGATGGAACTGTTGATGTCATCAAGAAATATGCTGATAGGTTAGCATACTGGATAAGTGAACCCGATGGTGGTATCTATCCTGCTATGAATAAGGGATTAAAGCAAGCCTCGGGTGACTGGGTGAACTTTATGAATTCGGGCGATGTCTTTGCCGATGATAAAGTATTGGAAAATGTATTCGGGCCAGAAGGAAAGATCCATATATTTAGTAAGGATTCATTGCCGTGGATTATTGGAGGTAATACAATCAATGTGTTCCCTGATGGACACAAAGAAGAACATCACGCTGAAAATGCTGACGTAATACCGTATAGGTTGCCGTTCTCTCATCAGGCATGTTTTACTCGTATTCAGCCAGAGACATTCTGCTTTGGTTTGAGCTATAAGTATTCTGCTGACTACAAGTTATTCTATGATCTGTATTTTATATATGGCCCAGCTGCTTTTCTCATCTTGGATATTCCCATCGCTTGCTATCGTCAGGAAGATAGTTTGTCAATGAATCCTGCTAATCAGAAAGCCATCAAAGGTGAATATCTGAAGATTCAATCCAAGCATCGTACATGGCGTTGGTGGAAAGAGTATCTGAAGTGGCGTTTGCTGTAAGAGTCCAATGTTAGTTTCAATCTTTATTCCTACATACAATGCTGCAAGTTGCATTGAGCAGACTTTGAATAGTGTCCTGACGCAGACGTATTCAGAACTGGAAGTGTGGCTTGTGGATGACTGTTCTTCGGACAATACACGAGAGGTACTGCAAAGATATGCTGAGACGGATAAACGGGTAAACTTGCTATTCAAGGAGAAGAACGAAGGTTTTGTACCGTTCTCATGGAACCGAGTATTTCCATTACTGCAAGGCGAATTTACGCTATATATGAGCCATGATGATACGTTGGCTTCGGATTGTATAGAACGATTGGTCAGAACTCAGCAGAAAGCTGGATCGGATTGCGTTATTCCTGATTGTGTATTCTGCTATGATGATGGCACGAAGAAATCCACATTATCGTCAACACTTTCGTTGTCATCCAAGGAGGCATTTGCCAGAATGCTCAACTATGATATCCCAGGGTTTGCATTGTGGAGAACAGGCCTGATTCGTAGTATTGGGATGCCTACAGAGGCTTGGAATAGTGATGAGGGCATGCAACGAATCTGGGCAATAAATTGTAACCATGTAGAGCTCTGCCCAGAGGCAAAGTTCTACTATAGAATCACATCTGCAAGTATCACGAAGGGTTTGAAACCGTATCATTTGTCAGGATTGAAAACGCAACGTCGTCTTCTGAATGCTGCATTTCAAAATGGTATTTGGCTGAGATATCCCAAACAGACCTTTTTATTTGCTTGGCAATATCTAAAGAGTTATCGGTATCTGAAGTCCAAATTGCAAAGAGCTTAATCATGTGTGCCTGAGTGATGAGGTGATTTTGTTCGATGAAGGTTGCAAACATCTGCATGATAGAGCCTATGGTTGTTGAAAAGAGTTAAATAATAGAGAACTTGTATTGATAATGGGATAAAAGTTCTTATGTTTGCAATGAATTTTATTGAAAGTATAATAATTATATTTGCAATAAGCTACAAATGGAAGTTGAACGATTGAATAGTATAAACCCGTTTAAGGTGGGACGTTTTGTCGCAGAAGAATTCTTTTGCGATAGAGATAGTGAGACTGCCATTTTGATTAAACATGTGACAAATGGGCGAAATGTGGCTTTGATTAGTCCTCGTAGATTGGGTAAATCAGGATTGATTGGGCACCTGTTTCAGCAGGATATAATTAAACAGAATTATTATACTTTCTATATTGATATCTACTCAACTCAATCGATAGGCGAACTGGTTTATGTGTGGAGCAAAGAACTGCACAATAAACTACAGCCATTAAAGACTCCTTGGACAGAGCAGTTTTTTAAGATTATTTCATCATTGCGTATCGGCTTCAAACTAGATGGAACTACGGGTGATCCAACATTCGATCTTGGTTTGGGTGACATAAAGAGTCCAGATGTGACGCTTGAAGAAATTTTCACATTTATGGAATCTGCAGACAAACCTTGTTTGGTGGCCATCGATGAGTTCCAGCAGATAGTGGAGTATGGTGAAAAGGGAGTTGAAGCTGCGCTACGGTCAAAGATTCAGCAATGCAAAAATACATCGTTTATTTTCGCGGGTTCCAAGCGTCATGTGATGAGCATGATGTTTAATTCTCCTAAAAAACCATTTTATCAGAGTGCAATCTCTATGGGATTGGATCCTATACCTGAAGATACTTATATCAAGTTTGCCATAGAACAATTTGCTCGTTATGGTAAGAGTATAGATGCAGATGCAGTCCAACTTGCATATCGGACTTTTAGTGGAGTGACATGGTTCGTTCAAATGGTGATGAACGAGTTGTATGCTATTACCCCTTTTGGAGAACTTTGTCCAAAAGAAAAAGTGCCTGAGGCAATAAATAATGTTGTTCTGTCGCAAGAGGTACAGTACAAAGAAATTCTTTCTATGGTCCCTCCTAAGCAGAAGCAGGTGCTTCAGGCTATTGCTAAAGAGGGGTGCGCTAATGGAATTACTTCTGCTCAATTCATTCGTAAATACCAACTGCCATCGGCCAGTAGCATTCAATCTGCCGTTAAGGGATTGATGGAAAAGGAGATTCTTACACAAGAGGATGGAAGCTATAGGATTTATGATTACTTCTTCTCTTACTGGATTGCAAAAGTTTATTAATTCCAATAACTGGATTTGTTTCAAATCTGTTTGTCTATGCCGCAAGATATAACAGCAATCATTCTTACCTATAATGAGGAGATACACATTGAAAGGTGTATCCAATCAGTACAGAAAGTGTGCTCGAACGTTTTGGTTGTAGATAGTTACAGTCAAGATCGAACCTGTAAGATAGCAGAAGGCTTGGGTGCTCGTGTTGTCCAGCATCCGTTTGAGAATCAGGCAAAGCAGTTCAATTGGGCCATAGATAATATCGAAATCAACTCCGAGTGGATCTGGCGTGTGGATGCGGACGAAATCATAGAAGATAATCTCGTGAAGCTTGTCTTCAATGAAGTTAATAGTGAAAAGTTAAAAGTTAAAAGTGATCCATCTGAACAGGTAAACGGTATCTATGTGAACAAAAAGATTGTCTTTATGGGACGTCCGCTGTTGCATGGAGGATGGTATCCGGCCCAACAGATCAAGATTATCCGCAAGGGTTTCGGACGAAGTGAGGATAAGATGATGGATGAACATTTGATTATCACCTCGGGTAAGACGATCAGTTTGGATGGCGATCAGACGGATTGGAACTTGAAACCATTGGATTGGTGGTGGGAAAAGCATCATGGATACGCTAAGCGAGAAGCCATGATGCAGTTAAAAGTGAATAGTGAAAAATTAATAGTTGGCAATATTGAAGTTGAGGGAAAACTGTTTGGAACGAATGCTGAGTTCAAGCGTTATATGAAGAACTTGTATGGTCATTGTCCACGTTACGTGAGGGCCGTGGTTTATTTCGTTTCCCGTTACTTCTTTATGTTCGGATTCCTGGATGGTTACGCTGGATGGTATTGGCATACACGTCAGGGACTGATGTATCGCTGGATGGTGGATCGAGAGATAGGAAAGCTATTGAAAAGTGGCATTTCGGACTGTCATTAATCCCGATGTTAAGTGATTATTATTCTTTTTGAATAATAGGATTTGAATTATTGGGAGATTTCTATTATCTTTGCTGACCATTTTTTCATTTGGGTATCTATGATCAATAGCAAGAAAATCTATTTTGTTAACCTTTTGATGACGATTCTGCCGAATAGCGGATGTCAGAAGCTGAAGGCTAAACTGTATCGTTGGGCTGGTGCCAAGGTGGGGAGGAATGTGGAGTTCTTCCAAGGTATCAAGGTGCAAGGAATTGGTGAATTGGAGTTCGGCGACCGATGCTTTATTGGACATGAGGTACTCTTTATGCTCAATGAGGGTAGCAAGATTATTGTTGAGCGAGAAGCAATTGTAGGATCTCGAAGTGTTGTGATCACTGGATTTCATCCTATTACACCCGATGGCGAGAGACTCTTGAGCAGAGAAGGAACACATAGTACAGTCATCATTGGAAGAGGCTGCAGTGTTTCCACCAATTGTACTGTTCTGCCTGGTGTTACTGTCGGTGAAATGTCGATTGTAGCCGCAGGTGCTACTGTGACCAAAGATGTGGAACCGTATGCGTTGGTGGGTGGATGCCCTGCGAAACTGATTAAGAGTTTAAAGGCTTAAGAAGAGTTTAATAGGTTAAGGGGATGTTCAATAATCGCAATATCGCTATAGGTTCGTTTGCGCTTCTGCTCGCTTTCATGCAAGTGATGTGGCCAGTACCTTCTCCGGTGCCGACCAATCAGTTGTTCATGATTTTGGGTATGCTGTTGGTATTGATCAAATGTACTGGAGGTGAGATGAAGATTAACTGGGCTTGTGCTATGTTCCTCGGAGCTATTGTGATAAGCATCTTGAACAATCAGATTCCAGTCTTCTTTAAGCCCTGGCAACGATTCATGCAGTTCCTCTTTTTGGCAATTGCGGTTTCTCCGTTGTTCTCTGGTGGAGAAATTGACAGAATTCGTCGGCACATGATGATGGGAATCCTTTGGGCCTGTGGAATAGTTGGTGTTGCCAGTTTTGCAGCCTATCTCACTGGGACTGGTGCCTATCTGAGTGGTATCATCCAAGGTTATATGGGTATTACACCACACCCAAACTTCTTGGGTATGTACGTGATGGTTGCCATGGTTTGGTTTGCCTCCCTCTATTTCCGTAGCACAGAGAACTGGGAACGAATTGCATGGGCCGGTAGTTGGTTGGCTTGCTTGATTGTAATTCTGCTGACTGCCTCGCGTGGCTCGACGGCTTGTGGATTGTTAGGGACACTGATTGTGGTTTATCTTCGATTTAGGAAAAGTACGGGCAAATTGTTTGCTGCTTTTTCGGTGTTAATCTTGGTTTTTATCATGTCTTTACCTTATCTGTTGCCTTATATGGAAACCATGATGCAGAAAGGTGTGAGTGCTGATAGTGAAGAGACCGACGAACTGGTGGCTGCAACTCGAGGTGCTATTTGGGATCTTCGTTACCAAGAGTTGGCTGAAAGCCCTTTTGTTGGTGTCGGTGCCTATAGTTGCGACATCAATCTGCCGAATGCGAAAGTTTTCTATACAGAGAGTACGGGTTCTATAGAACAGGGAAGTTCGTATTTGGGTATGTTGGCTCAGTTGGGATGGATTGGCTTTATCTGCTATTTGGCCATTGCTGTTCCGATCTTTGTGACAGCATTCAAAAAGGCAATGCAGGAGAATACACCGTATGCACAGTTGATGGTGGCGCTGATGGTCCCGATCTTTATCCACATGGTGGTTGAGGGCTATGCCATTACTGCTGGTGCGATTCAGTGTGTTATTCTTTGGTTGGTGTTGGGCGCTGCGTCACAATGCGACAAGGTGGCCGATTACCCAGTTCTTTGGGAGAATGAAGAAGAACCTCCGATTACTCCCGAGGAGTATGTGGAGTGGAAGGAAGAACAAGACGAGGCTTAGCCTGGATTTATTAGTTGATAGTTTTTGGTTAGGCCGTTTGGCCGAAACTATAGTCAAATGAGAATATGATACCAATTCTGCTTACAGCGACGGTGGACCCGAAGGGGATGCAGGGAGCGAGTTTCTCTGTCGATGATCGTGCACAGATGTATGTTGAAGCGGTTAGTTTCTATGTGTCGAAGGGGTTGCCGGTTGTCTTTGCCGAAAACTCAGGACGGGTAGATGTTGTCCGAAAGGCGTTGCCCGAAGCTGGAATCGAATGGTTGGATGTGAGCGGAGCAGAATATGATCAGGCCAGAGGCAAGGGCTACAATGAAACCATTTTGATCAAGAAGGCTGTTGAACAGTCCAAAAGCATTCAGGAGTCTGGCTGTTTCTTCAAGGTGACGGGGCGATTGAAGGTGCTGAATATTGACTCTCTGTTGAGGGAATGCTCCAAGAGGATGCCTCTTCAGTTCTTGGCAGATTGCAAGGATCATGCTGTGTATGATGTTTTGCACATGCCGATTAATGGCCATGCAGGAGAATGTCGATATTGGTTTGCAACATCGGATTTCTTTATGACTAGAATGCTCCCGCATGTGAACTGCATGAACGACTATTCGGATCCTCCGTTTTTGGCCGAAGATGCTATGTTGGCAGTATGTCGGGAATCAAGAGGCCAAAATGGCTGCAAGGATCGATTCCGTACTCAAGCCAGAATCTCGGGCAAGGGTGGACATGACTTGGGCAAAGGATTGGGTTTCTTCTATAGTACAGATAACGATAGCATGGCGCTTAGATTTAAATGTGGGCTGCGCCAAGTGCTAAGATTCATTTTGCCATTCTGGCGTTGCTGAATTATTTATGAATGAGAAACAATATATAGGAAAGGTGACTTTGGGCACGAAAATGAAACGCACTCTTTGGAATGTGGTTCGTTTCCTCTTGTTCCGTCCTTTCGGGACAAAGTTGTTTCGAGTGTGGCGACTCCTGCTTTTGAAGTGCTTTGGGGCCAAGGTCAGTTGGAAGTGCGATGTCTATGCTTCGGCTAAAGTTTGGGCTCCCTGGAACTTGGAAATGGAGGAAGGTAGTTGCCTCGGACCTGCGGTCATCTGCTATAATCAGGCCAAGGTTATACTGAGGAGGAATGCCTGCGTCTCACAATACGCTACATTGTGTACAGCGGGACATGGAAGGGAAGCAACCCACCAGTCACAGGTTGAAAGTGATGTTCCTCTAAATAATGCAGAATCTGGCTTAGTGGTGGCAGATATTGTGCTCGATGAGGCTGCTTGGGTCGGTATGCAGGCCTTTGTCGGTATGGGTGTGACAATAGGATGTAAATCTGTTGTCGGTGCCCGTGCAAATGTGTTCAAGGATGTGCCAGCAAATTCGGTAGTTTATGCTCCTGTCGGTCATTGTGCCAGTCTATAACGCAGGCGAATATCTGAAACCCTGTATTGAGAGTCTCTTGGCGTTGCCATGGGAGATGGAGATTATCGTTGTTGATGATGGTTCTACTGACGGAGCAGTCGAACAGTTATCGGTTATCAGTTATCGATTATCGATTATTCGACAGACGAACCAAGGTGTGAGTGCCGCTCGAAATGCCGGCTTGAAAGTTGCTAAAGGAGATTGGGTGTGGTTCGTCGATGCGGATGATAAGGTCAAAGTTAACCCTAACTCTAACCTTAACCCTAACCCTAACTCTAACCTTTGCGTTCTTCCATTCATTTGGGAGGAAAATGGTGAGGCGAAGAGATTTGAGGCGCAGGATGGAGAGATTCCATACAATCTGTGGCGATGCTGGTTTCGACGTGATATGATCGAAAAGAATTATCTGCAGTTTGTGCTTGGTCGAAAATATGCCGAAGATCAGGAGTTTATCTTGAGATACTTGCTGGCAATCCAATCAGAAACGAAGGCATTGGATGGACCGGTATATCATTATACCATGCGAGCCTCTGGTGCAATGATGCGGAAGAATGTCAGTTGGAAGAAACGATGGGATATCTGGTGTGTGCTGTGGTGTTTCGTAGGAAATGCTTTTGTCGCTGGATTGATTACCAAGAAATGGGTTAGACAACAAATTAGAAGATTAATTAAAAATTTGAGTATAATATGAGATTGAGTATAATCATGCCAATTTACAATGTGAGTAAATGGCTTGGAAGATGTATCGCATCTGTTCGAAATCAGGGTTTGACTGCTGATGACTATGAGATTATTGCCGTCAATGATGGTACTCCTGATGATTCGATGGAGGTTTTGGCTTCATTCCGTCAAAGGGAGGAGCAATCTGGGGAGCCCATTGCCCCTTGGGTAATCATCAACCAAGAGAACAAAGGTTTGAGTGCAACAAGAAATGCCGGTTTGAAGGCCGCTCATGGTACTTATGTCTGGTTTGTAGATAGTGATGACTATCTGGAACCTGGTTGTCTTAAGAAACTGCTCGATAAGGCTGAGTCCAATCGTTTGGATGTACTCTGTTTCGGTTTGCAGTTGGTCGGCGAGAATGGCGATATTATCCCCTACGAGATACCTGACCAGTCGGAGGGAAAGGTGATGAAAGGAGAGGAGTTTATGTTGAAGGTGGGTATGCCACCGGCAGCATGGGCGGCTTTGTATCGCCGAGGATACCTTCAATCCAACAAACTCCAGTTTGCAGAAGGTCTTTTGCACGAAGATCAAGAGTTTACCCCTCGTGCTTATTTCAAAGCACGATGTGCTGCTTTCGATCCAATCATTGCTTATAACTATGTGCAACGAGAAGGCTCCATCATGAAGAGTGCCAATCCAAAGAAGTCAACTGATATGTTGATCATTTGTCAGACACTTTGGGATTTTGCTATGGAGAACACTCAGATAGAAAGCTCAATCCGTTATTTGTTTGTTAATCGTGTTTCGTTCTTGTTCTCGCAGGTACTTTCGAACCTTTGCCGTTGTGGTATCAAGGAATTTCCAGGCGATGAAAAGCAGTTGCCATATTATCCACTTTCGATCAATCAGTATCTGACAAAGAAGGAACGTTACAAATATAAATTGATTAACAGTAGCGTGCATCTGTATTTGAATTTGTATTCTAAGTTTGTGAATACTAGTTCGCCAAAGTCTCGTATGAAACTGCGTTCACATGCTTGAGGATAACCTTAACCTTGACCTTAACCCTAACCCTAACGATAAGATAACTTTTAACTATGCGACTACTATTCTTTCAAAACTGTGTGAGTCCACACCAGATGCCATATATAGAGGTTCTGGCGCAAAAGCATGACGTTACGGTCATTGTCCCTTTCATCGCCTACGAATCAAGAGAGATGATGGGCTGGGGACAATACGAGGCTCATGCTCCTATTCGAATGATCGTTTCTCCGACCGATGAGGAGGTTCAGAATTTGTTCGAAGAGCAATATGACGGACGTACCGTGGCTTTGTTCAGTGGAATTTCTGCTTTCCGCGATGTGAAACCATGGTTCTTGATCAGTTTGGACTATCCAGTTGAGCGAGGCATCATCACCGAGGCACCTTATACTTATAAATATCCTTTGTGGATGCACAAGATCCGCTTCTTGATTCAGGATTACAGGTTTGTCAAGTATATCGATTATATCTTTGCCATCGGAAAGCCTTGTGAAGAGTACTATCGTACGTGGGGCGGAACCTGGAAGATTGTTCCGTTCGATTATTGCGTTGCAGAACGACCGATGGGCGAGGCTATTCCTATCGTTGAACAAGGTACTGCCAACTTCTGCTTTGTCGGATCCTTGGACCGTCGCAAGAATGTCCTGTCGATGTTGAGGGCTTTCTCTTTTTTTCGAAAGAAACATCGTGATGCATACAAGCAATGTCGTTTGACTATTGTCGGCGATGGGAAAAAGCGGTCGCAACTTGAAGAGTTCGTCAAGGCCAATGAACTGGATGAAATTGTAACCTTTACTGGAACTTTGCCCATGAGTTCTGCTCGCCAGATTGTTGCTCAAAGCCATGCGTTGATTCTTCCCTCTTTGTATGATGGCTGGGGTGCAGTAGTCAACGAGGCGCTCATGGAGGGGACCATGGTCTATTGCAGTAATGCTTGTGGCGCTTCCGTCTTGATCGATGACCCAAGTCGTGGACGTCTTTTTGAACCTAAGGACTCTTATTCTCTCTCTAAGTTCCTTTGGAATGATTATGGATTCTTCCTCGATCCTAAACATACTGCGCATCGTCGTGAGTCGCTTCGCAAATGGGCTGTCGAGAATATCGGTCCTTCGGCGATTGCCAAAAGAATGGAGGATGCCTTGCAGCATAAATAATACCAGATACAGTAACTTTTGTCGAAGATGATTGTCCTGCAGTTTATTCCCTCGATTCATATAGGTGATGGAGGAACGACAACCTATATGCAACAGTTGACTGCCAGTTTGGGACAATTATGCGAATTGCATGTTTGTGCTTTGACTCCAGTCGAGAGCTTTGTTCCTTTGTCGAACTGTCATGCACACGCGATTCCAAGTTCTCTTTACCACTTTTCGCGAATGAAAAGGGCTTGGATAAATCTCTTGGATGAAGTTCAGCCAGATGTGATTCATATCAATTGTTGTTGGCTGCCCCAAATTGCTATGGTTACGCAATGGGCCGATGAATGGCGTAGAGCTCCCGAGCGCTCCAAGTGTCGAATTCCGCTTTTCTTGACACCTCATGGAATGCTTGAACCCTGGATTATGAAGAGAAATTATTGGACTCGCAAACTACCAGCCATTTGGTTGTACCAGCGGCGTGCCATTAAGTTGTGTGATGTGATTGTGGCTACTGCCGAAGAGGAGCGAGAACATATTCTTCAACTGGGATGGAATAGTAATGTCAGCTTGGTCAAAAATGGTATTGATGTAGAGAATATCGAAGTAAAAAACCATTGGAATGTTGCAAAGAAGTTACTTTTCATGAGCAGAATCCATCCGAAAAAAGGTCTTGATATTCTCTTCGAAGCATTATCTCGTTTGCCTGATGGTATTTCCTTCCATCTGACCGTTGCTGGCACTGGAGATGAGTCTTATGTTTCTCAACTTAAATCAAAGGTTCTGGCCATGAATCTTTTGTCGAACGTAACCTTTGTCGGCGCTATTTATGGAGATGAGAAATGGAGAATGCTTCGAGATGCAGATGTGGTCGTTTTGCCCTCCTTTAGTGAAAACTATGGGCTGATTGTTGCTGAGGCTTTGGCTTCGGGAACGCCAGTTCTTACTACAACTGGAACTCCGTGGAAGTCTATTGCCGATAACCAATGTGGTTGGTGGATTTCTCCCGATCCGCAGTCTATTGCTGATTCTCTTGTAGAAATTTCCAATCTCTCGGTTGAAAGCGTACAAAAAATGGGAAATAACGCAAGAAAGCTTGCTGAAATAGATTGCACAATTTCACGAAAAGTACAGCAATTGTATAAACTCTACTTGTCAAATAGATTATAAACGTACAATTCGTGTTACAAAAGTATGTATCAAATTAAGATTTATTGAATTTGATTGAGCGAATTGTGTTTTTTTGTTATCTTTGCGCATCTTAAGTTTTTGTATCGTTCGTTATAACTACCTGCCATTAAGTGCTCAGATGAAGAAAATAATTTTATGTCTGATTTCTTTATTATTTTGCACCTCCACCCTGTTTGCTCAGGTTGGAGAGTTTGGCAGTTTTACAGGTACTGATACTGTGGCGACTCCTGCTACTCCTAATTTAGAAGATGAGGAACCGGAAGAGGAGGAGTCTGTACTTACTCGTATGAAGACGCGAATGTCTTTTACAAAACGAGAATTGAACAAGATATCAGATCCACGTGTACGTGACCTCTATTGGTATGCGTTGAATGATACTACCGATCGAAAGCGTTACTTGCGCGCGCATTATGCTTTTAATGAATGGGCGGACAACTGGTCTTTTGAGATTCGTGGTGGTGCCCAAAGCGTCTTGACTACCGATATTAGAGATCGTTTTAGTCTGGGTCCTCAGTTTGAAGCGTCTTTCAAGAAGGATCTTCACCCATATTGGGCCATTCGAGCCGATGGTTATATGTCGCATTATAATCATGAGCTTTATACAGCGCATCTTTCGACCATGATTAAGAATTATGACAATAATCCTGGCACGGGTGCAGACTGGTGGATGCCTATTGAATATTCGACGGTTGGTTTCCGAGGTGCAGTAATGCTTAACTTCATCAACTTTCATGCCGGACGTGAGATGATCTACACTCCGTGGGTTTTCTACGGATATGCAGGAGCTGGTTTTGCCTATTCTTTCAAGTCTTTGTCCGAACGTGATGGCTCCTGCCTTGTACCACAATGGTTCTTTGGTTTGCAGGGAGGTTGGAACTTCAATCAGCGTTATTCGATGGTCGTTGATGCCAATTGTAGCTGGCAGGGTGATGACTTGCAAGGATTCTCAACACAGTGCAGTACCTGGAAATATGCATTTACAATCGGTTTGTCCTATAAGTTCTCGAAAGTGATCCACTTCCAACGTCTGGGTTACGACGAGAGTTTCGACCGTAAGACGATTGTTGATGCCATCGATGATGGCGAAGGTGATGATCTTCAGTCATTCATCGAGTCCGGTGGCCCTCGCACAAAGAATGTTGCTGTTACCCAACTTTCGTCTGATATGATTCAGGCAGCCTTCTTCCAGATTGACCGTATTGAATTGCAGCATACTTACGTTTTGAACCTTGGCTTCTATGCTGAGTTGATCAAAAAGAATCCAACCCAGCAGTTCCTTGTCAAAGGATTTGCCGATATTGAAGTCGGTTCTATGAAGCGAAACCTTTGGTTAAGCGAACAGCGTGCCAAGGTGGTAGCTGATGTTTTGGTTAAGACTTATGGCGTCAATCCAGAACAACTTGTCGTTGGTGGTGGCGATTTGGACTATGATATTCCATTCCTTCGTCAGCAAGGTCACCATCGTTTTAATCGTTGTACTATTGTTTGTCCATTAAACGAAGATTATAAGATCATCAAAGAGGTTGAATTTGATGATAAGAGTGAACTTATGGATGGCCGTGTTGCACGTCCGTCCAAGAATTATTAAATGCCCGATTCTGTGAAAGTTTCTATCATAACGACTTGCTATAACCGAGAGACTACTATTGGTAACTCGGTTCGCAGTGTTATGTCTCAGACTTATCCTGATATTGAGCATATAATCATCGATGGAGCTTCGAAAGATGATACCCTGAAGGAAATTGAAGCTTGTCAATCTACTCGCATTGCAAAATTGGTAAGCGAAAAGGACAAAGGTTGTTATCAGGCGCTGAATAAGGGAGTGAGGGCTTCGACCGGCGATATTGTCGGCTGGCTTCATTCTGACGATGTTTTCTATAGTGACGATGTCATCAGTGCTGTAGTCGAGGCTTTCGAACAAACCGGTTGTGATCTACTTTATGCCGATGGCCTTTTTGTCAGCCCCGACAATCCGAACTGGATTATTCGTGATTGGGTGAGTGGCAATTATTCCGATTCCAAAATCCGTAACGGATGGCTCCCTTTGCATACAACTGTCTTTGTTCGACGCGATATCTTTGATCGTTTTGCCTACTATTGCGAGGATTATATTATTTCGAGCGATACATACTGGCTTTTGCAATGCATGTATCAGACTGGCATTCGAATCCATTACATGCACAAGTATGTCGTCAGGATGGCTTTTGGTGGATTATCTACCAATTGGGCGCGTACCTTTCATCGTTGGCGCGAAGATTTAGGTATTTATTACCGTATGGGATTGTCTCCACGTAGAGCATTACTCAAGAAAATTCTTCGCAAATTCCCCCAATTTGTTAAAGCTCCTTTTGTTAAAATCGATTAATCATAAGGAAATCGTTATTCTGTAAGTATTTTTTTTATATTTCTACGCGCGTGTACATTATTTTATTTATTACACGCGCGTTTTTTTGTTTAAAATTGCTTCGAAATATAGTAAAATAATGTAAAAATATAGCTTCATAATGTTAATGAATGTTTAATTATTGCGAAAGTTATTAAAAAATCGTTACAAAATCATAGAAATTCGATTATTATCCTTATCTTTGCACCATCAAATGTATATGTAGTATTAGTGTTCTCTTAATTTTTCGATTCTTAAGTGCCAATTGATTTGTCAAGAGAAATAGTTTCATGATGATGAAAGAAGAAGTATTAAATCCTGATTTTTTATTTGAGGTAAGTTGGGAGGTGTGTAATAAAGTGGGTGGCATTTATGCTGTCCTCTCCACCAAAGCAGCAACCTTGAAGCAGCAACTGGGTGACGGATTGGTTTTCGTCGGTCCAGATCTTTGGTTTGACCAGGAGTCTCCATTCTTCCTTCCTGCAGCAACAACAACTTTGTCTGATTGGGCCAAACAGGCTAATCGTGAAGGCTTGAAGGTGCGTGTCGGTCGTTGGAATGTACCAGGTGAACCACAGGTAGTTTTGGTTGACTTCCGTCCTTTCTATTCTGAGAAGAATGCAGTTTATGCCCAGATGTGGGAATGGTTCGGTGTCAATTCAATGGCTGCTTATGGTGATTACGACGAAGGATGTACTTTCGCGTATGCAAGCGCACGCGTTATAGAAAGTATGTATAAGAGCCTTTGTCCTCAGCGCAGCAAGGTGGTAGCTCACTTCAATGAGTGGACTACAGGTATGGGTGTTCTTTATCTGCATCATAAACTCCCATCTGTGGCTACTATGTTTACGACACACGCTACTTGCGTCGGTCGAAGCATCTGTGGCAACAATAAGCCTCTTTATGACTATCTGTCCGGCTACTACGGAGACCAGATGGCTGATGAGTTGAATATGACCAGCAAGCACAGCGTCGAAAAGCGTGCTGCCCAGATGGCCGATTGCTTCACAACTGTAAGCGACATTACTGCTGCAGAGTGCAATCAGTTGCTTGAGCGTATGCCTTTGGTAACTCCTAATGGCTTCGAGAGTGGTTTTGTGCCCCGTGGTGTGAACTTCAATCGTACTCGCAAAGAGAGCCGACAAGCGTTCTCTCGTTTGGTTGAGTGTTTGACAGGATCGCAGCCTGCCGACGATGCATTGTTTATCGGAACTGCAGGCCGTTGTGAGTTCAAGAACAAAGGTATCGATGTTTTCCTTGATACTTTGGCTCGTTTGCGCAGTCGCCAGATCGAACGCGAGGTGGTTGCTTTTATTATGGTACCAGGTTGGGTACAGGAGCCACGTGCTGATGTCAAGTCACGTTTTATCAGTAACGCAACCTTCACCAATGGTTGTAACGATCCGGTTTTCACTCATGCCGTACACAATTATTTCGAAGATGCAATCCTAAGCCGTATTCATCAGCTTGGTTTCCAGAATCGTCCTGAAGATAAGATTAAGGTAGTCTATATTCCTTGTTACTTGAATGGCGACGATGGTTTGTTGAACCGAAGTTATTACTCAATGCTTGCAGGTTTGGATCTTTCAATCTATCCTTCGTACTATGAACCTTGGGGCTACACACCAATGGAGTCATGTGCTTTCGGCGTCCCAACCATCACAACCAGTCTTTCAGGCTTCGGCATGTGGTGCAAGAGCATTGGCAAGGGTAGCCAGTTGAGCGATGGTGTGGCTGTTGTGCCTCGTAGTGATTCTGGCTATGAAGAGGTTGTCAACCGTATCGCAGATTTGGTTATCAACATGTGCGAAACAACTGCTGGCGATGTCAAAATTATTCGTCAGGAGGCTCGTAAGATTGCTAATCGCGCAGAGTGGAAGAACTTCATCAAGTATTATAATCAAGGCTACGATATGGCCTTGCGCAAGGTTCAGAACCGAATTGGATTTAACGATTGACGATTATCGATTGATGCACATCGTATATCGTATATCGTACATCGTATATCGTATATCGCACATCAATATATTAAGAATATTCTATTATTAACCCAATAAACTTTTAAATTATGAAAGTACAGGTTTGTAATACCAACGCCCCAGCTTGGCGTGATATTACCGTAAAGTCTAATCTTCCAGCTAAGTTGGAAGGCTTGCACACAGTTGCCCGTAACCTTTGGTGGGCATGGGATACCAACGCTCGTGAATTGTGGCGTGAGTTGGATATTGACTTGTGGCGCAGCACAGGCCACAATCCAGTGGCTATGCTTGAGACCATGAACTATGATCGTTTGGAGGAAATTGCAGCCGACAAGGATTTGATGGCTAAGGTCGATGACGTTGTAAAGCGTTTCGAAGCCTATATGGCAGAGCCAAAAGATACAAAGCGCGCTTCTGTTGCATACTTCTGTATGGAGTATGGTTTGACTGCATGTCTGAAGATCTACTCTGGTGGTCTTGGCATCTTGGCTGGTGACTACGTTAAGGAGGCATCTGATTCCAATATAGATTTCTGTGCGGTAGGTTTCCTCTATCGTTACGGTTATTTCACCCAGACTCTCTCAGCCGATGGTAGCCAGGAGGCTAACTATGAGGCTCAGAACTTCGATCAGCTCCCAATCGAGCAGGTTAAGGAGAAGGATGGCAGCCAGGTTGTTCTCGCTGTTCCTTATCACGATGGCATTACTGTTTATGCTAAGGTATGGCAGGTGAATGTAGGTCGTGTCAAGCTTTATTTGCTCGATACTGACTTCGACAAGAACTCAGAGTACGATCGCAGCATTACCCACCAGCTTTACGGTGGTGATTGGGAGAACCGTATCAAGCAGGAGTATCTCCTCGGTATCGGTGGCGTTATGTTGCTCAACAAGTTGGGCATCAAGAAGGATGTTTATCATGCCAACGAAGGTCACGCTGCTTTGATGAACGCTCAGCGTATGGCTGATCTTATTGCCAACGAAGGTTTGAACTTCCAGCAGGCTTTGGAGGTTGTTCGTTCTTCATCTCTTTATACTTGTCACACTCCAGTTCCAGCAGGTCACGACTACTTCGAGGAGGGCCTCTTCTACAAGTACATGGGTGCTTATGCTGAGAAGCTCGGTATCGAGTGGGCTGACTTCATGAACATGGGCCGTGAGACTCCAGGCGAGGGCAAGTTCTCTATGTCTGTCTTTGCTTTGAACACCTGTCAGGAGGCTAATGGTGTATCATGGTTGCATGGTGCTGTTTCTCGTGGTATGTTCCAGCCAGTTTGGAAGGGCTATGCTCCTGATGAACTCCACGTTGGTTATGTTACCAATGGCGTTCACCACCCATCTTGGGCAGCTTCTGAGTGGAAGGCATTCTACACCAAGCTCTTCGGTGAGGGTTACTATGCTAACCAGACCAGCGAGGAGATGTGGAAGAAGATTTACGATGCCAACGATGAGGATATCTGGAATATCCGCAAGACTTTGAAGAATAAGTTGTTCGCCTACATCAAGGAGGAGGTTGCAAACAATCTTCGCAAGAAGCAGGAGAATCCTGCCAAGATCCTTCAGGCTGTCAACGCACTCAATCCAAATGCATTGACCATTGGCTTTGCTCGTCGTTTCGCTACCTACAAGCGTGCTCACTTGCTCTTTACTGATTTGGAGCGTCTTGAGAAGATCGTCAACAACCCAGATCGTCCAGTTCAGTTCATCTTCGCAGGTAAAGCTCACCCAGCCGACGGTGGCGGTCAGGGCTTGATTCGTCGCATTGTCGAGATCAGCCGTATGCCTCAGTTCATTGGCAAGGTTGTCTTTGTCGAGAACTATGATATGGATGTTGCCAAGCGTCTTGTTTCGGGTGTTGATATTTGGATGAATACTCCAACCCGTCCACTTGAGGCTTCTGGTACTTCAGGCGAAAAGGCTATCCAGAACGGCGTTCTTAACCTCTCTGTACTCGATGGTTGGTGGTACGAGGGTTACAAGGAGGGTGCTGGTTGGGCATTGACCGACAAGCGTACCTTCCAGAACCAGGCTCTTCAGGATCAGCTTGATGCCGAGACTATCTACACCATGCTCGAGACCGAGATCGTTCCTCTTTACTTCGCTAAGAACAGCAAGGGTTACAGCCCTGAGTGGGTAAAGGCTATTAAGGATTGTTTGGCTAAGATCACTCCAAACTTTACCATGAAGCGTCAGTTGGACGATTACTACGAGCGTTTCTATCAGAAGGAAGGTGCCCGTGGCAAGCGTATGGTTGCCAACAACTACCAGCTCGCTAAGGAGATGGCAGCATGGAAGGAGAAGGTTGCTGCTAACTGGGATTCAATCGAGATCAAGAGCATTGAGTTGCCTGATTCAATCAACGATGTCAATGTTGGAAAGAGCTATTCTGGAACACTCGTTATCGATGGTAAGGAGATTGCTGACAGCATCGGTGTTGATTTCGTAGTTACTGCCAGTGGCGACGGTGGTCAGCATAACTTCAAGGCTATCGAGATGGAGGTAACCAAGCGTGAAGGTTCACTCGTTACATTCCAAATCAAGTACGACGTTAAGTATTCTGGTTCTTACAAGTTCGGTTTCCGTATGTTCCCTAAGAACGAAGAGTTGCCACACCGTATGGACTTCGCTTACACTCGTTGGTTCTAAAAGACCCACTCCCTGCCCCTCCCGTGAAGGGAGGGGAGTATATAGATTATCCCGGCTATTTGATAGTCGGGATTTTTATTTTTAATCATACAACAAAAAAAGTACCGACTTACTATAAGATAGTAAAATCGATACTTCTATTTCAAACCGCTCCCCTCCCTTCACGGGAGGGGCAGGGGGTAGGTCTTTTTTTTAGAGATTAGCGTTCATTTCCTTCCAGTCAGCAACGGCTGGGATGATGCCGAGGCTGATGATTTCGTCGCGCATCTTCTGGAGGTGAGCGTACGATGAAGCAAGAGCAGCCATTTCCTCCTCGGTGCCCTGTGGAGCGGTGAAGTGAACACCCTCTGCATCGATAGTAGAAGGCATAGCCATCATTACGTTCTTGTAGCCACACTTGTCGCAGTTAACGTAGCAACCTGCAGGCCAGGTAAACTTCTCACCACCCATAGCAGCTTCGATCATCTTGACAGCCTGATATGCTGGGCTCTGGAATGAAGAACGGCCACGGAGCTTGATGATGTTCGAGCCACCCTGAGTAGTCATGTGCTTGATTTCAGCCCAACGCTCTGCGCTCAATGGGAGTGAGCTGAGAGGTTTGCCATCAATCATAGCCTTTGAAGCAAATACTGCCATCTGCTCGCCGTGGCCACCGTAAGTGTATGCACCAGTAACCTTATCCTGCTGAACGCCGAACTCCATAGCCAACTGCTGCTGCAGACGGGTAGAGTCCAAAGCAGCCAACGAGGTGAGCTGGTTTGGCTTCAAGCCAGAGTGGATCAGGGCGGTCAAAGCGGTAACGTCGGCAGGGTTGAAGATAACAACTACGTGCTTAACCTCTGGACAATACTTCTTGATGAAGTCGCCGAACTCAGCAGCAATCTGACAGTTGCCCTTCAAGAGATCCTCACGGGTCATGCCCTCCTTACGTGGAGCGCCACCAGAAGAGATAATATACTTGGCACCGGTGAATGCCTCTTCAGGATTGGTGGTCCAAGTGATGTTTGCGCCTGGGAAAGCACAGTGTGCCATCTCGTCGGCAACACCATGTACACCTGGCTCGAAGATATCATAGAGACAGATGTTTGGGGTAAGACCCAACATCAAAACTGACTGAACCATGTTGCTGCCGATCATACCGCCTGCACCAACAATCAAGAGTTTTTCGTTTGTTAAGTAAGCCATAATTCTTTATATTTTTTGTTTAAATTTTCCACGACAAAGATAGGAATTTTTCTTTTATATTTATGCATTCCCAATCAAATTAATCAGGAATTGCATCTATCTTCCTTCGTTTGTGACTATCATTGATAGTTGTGTGTGTCATTTGTCTGCCTGCAAGTTGACGATGACTCTCGAATTGCTTGGGTCATTGCTGATAATCATCAAATGATGAGTCAGGTGGTCTGCTTTGCTTGCGTTTGGATTATAGGTAACTACGAGGTTGACACTCTGGCCAGGTTTGATTGTTGTTCCCTCCAGTTGGGTCTTGAAAACCTCTGGCATATCGTTGCTGATCTTACGGATGGAGAGTTTGCTCTTGCCGGTGTTGCGGATCACGATAGTTTTGGTCTGGTTCATCTTCGAACCCTTGGCAAAAACTATATTCGTTTGTTCAACTTCTATTTCTCCTGCCTGATCTCGCTCCTTTCTGCTCATTTCCGAGAAGTCCTCCCAGATGTCGGCGGTCACGTTGATGATGTTGTTCTTCATCTTAGTTTCTTTGCCTTTTACCAGGACCTCGAATGTTTCGTTGTGCAAGCCCCAGTCTTTGGCCTTGGCTGTCAGGAAAGTGACCAGTACCTTGCCCTCCTGCTTAGGTTGGATGATTGTAGGCTGCGCCTCCAGATAGATATTTTTCGAAACATTGCGGAAAGTCAACTGGATCGGTTCTTCGCTTTCGTTGTAGAATTGCAAAGTGCGTGTGCGGTTAGCGCGGTTTGGATAGACATCGAAGAAGTTCATCGAACGAGTCTTGCTGCGCAATCCGGCACCCATCTGGTTGGCATAGGTGTCTTCGGGCGTTGTTGTGCTGACCACATTGCCCAGAATGGTGACTTGTGTCTTGCCGTTGGTATTATCGTAAACCGTCACGGTTTTTTGGAACGGACCAGGACGACCTTTGGCATGGTAGGTTACCTTGATGGTTCCTCCCTGGCCTGGACGGATAGGTTGATGCGGATATTCCGGAACAGTACATCCACAACTCGATGCTGCACGAAGTATCAGTAACGGGGCATCGCCTGTGTTCTTGAATTCGAACTCTACGGTAGCGTCACCGTCACTTTCCTTGATGGTTCCAAAATCATGACTGGTCTTGGAAAAGGAGATGTTGGCAGCCGCCCACGACAGGGCGACTGCTGACATCATCATTATGCTTAATACTAATCGTTTCAAGATAATCCTTTATTTTGAAATCTTTAGTTGTAAACTTTAAGTCTTAAACTTTCAGCCTTCAACCTTACCTCTTAAAATTATCATTCTTACAGCGCTGCCACAATGGCATCGAGGGCGGCCTGCAGACCTTCGGCGTTTTTGCCACCTGCCTGGGCAAAGTGTGGCTGACCACCACCGCCACCTTGAATGAGCTTAGCGGCCTCCTTTACAAGAGCAGCGGCATTGAAGCCAGCCTCTTTGGCCTCGTCGCCTACAGCAACAGTGAGGGTTGGACGGCCAGCAGCCTGTGTTCCAAATACCACGATAGCTTTGGTGTTTTCGCTGCGGAGCTGGAAGGCGATGTTCTTGGCAGAATCAGCTTCCAATGTGCCATTGAACTGGATCAGGTCAAAGCCCTTTACCTGTGTGGCTGATGCGGCCAGCTTCAGTTTGAGTTCGTTTTCCTTTTCGTGCTTGAACTCCTCGACCTGCTTCTTGAGGTTTGCGTCATCGGCCAATGTCTTCTGAATAGTCTGTACGAGGTTAGGGGCATTGTTGAAGAGTGCCTTCAGGTCGCGGATCATATCCTGCTGGGCATCGAGCATCTCTTCGACAGCCTTGCCGGTGATGGCTTCGATACGACGTACGCCTGCAGCAACCGAAGTCTCCATCACGATTCGAATCATGCCGATACGGCCGGTGTTGCTGATGTGGCAGCCACCACAAAGTTCTACCGATGGGCCGAACTTCACAACACGGACTTCGTCGCCGTACTTCTCGCCGAACAGGGCGATGGCGCCCATCTTCTTAGCCTCCTCGATTGGCATGTTGCGATGTTCTTCGAGTGCGATGGCCTCGCGGACCATCTTGTTGGCCAGATGTTCGACCTTGCGAAGCTCTTCATCGGTCACCTTCTGGAAGTGGCTGAAGTCGAAGCGCAAAGACTCGGGAGTTACCAACGAACCCTTCTGTTCGACGTGGGTGCCAAGCACCTCGCGCAGACAGTAATCCAAAATATGGGTTGCGGTGTGGTTACATTCCAGTGCAATACGAGCCTCGGTGTCGATCTTTGCAACTACAGGAGCTGTGATGTCCTGTGGCAACTTCTCGATGATGTGTACAGCGAGGTTGTTCTCGCGCTTGGTGTCAACAACCTTGATTACTTCATCACCGAAAGTCAAAGTTCCCTTGTCGCCAACCTGACCGCCCATCTCGCCGTAGAAAGGAGTCTTCTCCAATACGATCTGGTATTGAGTCTTGTTCTTTTGCTTGACGCTGCGGTAACGGAGAACCTCGGTCTCTGCCTCTGTGAAGTCGTAACCGACAAACTCGGTAGTACCAGCGTGGAGCTCTACCCAGTCACCGTTCTCAACTGCAGCTGCATTGCGGGCACGATCCTTCTGTGCCTGCATGTTCTCCTTGAATCCCTCTTCGTCGATGGTCATGCCGTTCTCGCGGGCAATGAGTTCGGTGAGGTCGAGAGGGAAACCGTAGGTGTCGAACAAGGTGAAGGCCTCTTTGCCATCGATGATGGTCTTGCCGGCAGCTTTGGTCTCGGCCATGATGTTGTCCATGCGCTTGATGCCGTTCTCGAGGGTACGGAGGAAGCTGTCCTCCTCCTCTTTGATTACCTTAACGATGAGTTCGTTCTGGGCAATGAGTTCAGGGTAAGCTTCGCCCATGGTCTCATCCAGGATAGGCAGGAGCTTGTAAAGGAAAGCCTCCTTCTGGCCCAGATAGGTGTAGGCATAGCGTACAGCACGACGCAAGATGCGGCGGATTACATAACCAGCCTTTGCGTTGCTTGGCAGCTGGCCATCGGCAATGGCAAAGGCAATAGTGCGGATGTGGTCGGCCAAAACGCGCATGGCGATGTCTGTCTTTTCGTCCTGTCCGTAAGTTTTGCCCGACAAAGCACCGATTACCTTGATGATTGGCTGGAATACATCAGTATCGTAGTTCGAAGTCTTGCCTTGCATGGTGCGTACCAGACGCTCGAAGCCCATGCCGGTATCGATTACATGAGCTGGCAACTTCTCAAGACTGCCATCGGCCATACGGTTGTATTGCATGAATACGATGTTCCAGATCTCGATTACCTGTGGGTGGTCGTTGTTTACAAGGTCGCGGCCCGAAACGGCAGCTTTCTCTTCGTCGCTACGGCTATCGTAGTGGATCTCGGAACAAGGACCGCAAGGACCTGTATCACCCATCTGCCAGAAGTTATCGTGCTTGTTGCCGTTCAGAATGTGATCCTTAGGCAAATAACGCTCCCAGATGCTGGCTGCTTCGTTGTCACGTTCAACGCCCTCTTCAGGAGCACCTTCGAAGACGGTAGCATAGAGGTTCTTAGGATCCAGTTTCAAAACGTCAACCAGATACTCCCATGCCCAGCTGATAGCTTCCTCCTTGAAGTAGTCGCCGAACGACCAGTTGCCCAACATCTCGAACATGGTGTGGTGGTAGGTATCGTGGCCTACCTCCTCCAGGTCATTGTGCTTGCCGCTTGCGCGCAGACACTTCTGGCTGTCGGCTGCACGGCTGAATTTCTTCTCGACGTTGCCGAGAATGATGTCTTTAAACTGGTTCATACCGGCATTGGTAAACATCAGAGTTGGGTCACCCTTCAGTACCATTGGAGCCGATGGGACGATGGTACATCCCTTGCTTGCAAAGAACTTCAGGAAGCTCTCGCGGATTTCTTTAGCTGTCATCATATCATTTATCTTGTTTTACTTTGATTTTTTACAATTATGCGCGCAAAGATATATAAATAATGTGTAAGTTGGTATTTTCTTTTGTCCATTTTCTTTGTTTTGCGGCCCAAAAGACTTTATTTGCCTTCTATGGTAGCCAATTGGACCAAGTCTTCCGGGCTTTGTCCGATTGTTTTGCAAACCTTGAATTGCAGCAGCAAAATAACCGAATGGTCCTATCATTTGTAAAAATGTACGCAGTTTTTGTATCTTGATGTCGAAATGATGACATTCTTCTATTGAATATATAATGTGTTGTGGAAAAATGAAAGCAAATCAAGAAACATTCTGGTAATAGTTGACAAAATGAATGTTCTTTTGTCGATAATCGAACAAAATGAGAAGATTTTGTCAAGTTGTATTGCATAAATCCAATAAAATGCAACGTAAAGCGCGCAAAAATCCATGTAAATACATAGAATTATAGAAAAAAGCAAGCAGAAAGTTTGGAGCATTAGCAAAATGTCTGTATCTTTGCACCATCAAATTACAAAAATCTGAAAAGAATCATTCATTAAAAGTTGTAAAGCTATGAGCAAACTTAGATTCGACGCAATTGAGCTGGCTTTCAAAAAGCATGCTCTTGAAGTAGAAATCCCAGAAACCCGTCCATCCGAGTATTTCGGTGAACTTGTCTTCAACCGCGAGAAGATGCAGAAGTATCTTGATGCCAAGACACTCCATGCATTGTTGGATTGTATTGATAATGGACATGCTCTCGATCGTAAGGTCGCCGATGGTGTTGCTGCTGGTATGAAGCAGTGGGCTATGGAGCACGGTGTAACACACTGCTGCCACTGGTTCCAGCCATTGACCGAGACCACAGCCGAGAAGCATGACTCATTTATGGAGTATGACTGGAAGGGTGGTATGATCGAGGAGTTCGAGGGCAAGAGCTTGGTTCAGCAGGAGCCTGATGCCTCTTCTTTCCCATCAGGTGGTATCCGCGCTACTTTCGAGGCTCGTGGCTATACAGCTTGGGATCCAACTTCACCAGTCTTCATTCTCGATGACTGTCTCTGTATCCCTACCGTATTTATTTCATACACAGGTGAAGCTCTTGACTACAAGGCTCCTTTGAAGAAGGCCCTCAAGGCAGTTAATGATGCTGCAGTACCAGTTTGTCAGCTTTTCGATCCAGCAGTTACCAAGGTTAGCTGTAACCTCGGTTGGGAGCAGGAATACTTCTTGGTCGATGATAACCTTTACGCTGCTCGTCCTGACTTGATGTCAACCGGTCGTACCCTGATGGGTCATGGTTCATCTAAGAACCAGCAGATGGACGACCACTACTTTGGTCAGATTCCTACTCGTGTACAGGCCTTCATGAAGGATCTTGAGATTATGGGCCATCGTCTGGGTATTCCTATGAAGACCCGTCACAATGAGGTTGCTCCAAACCAGTTTGAGTTTGCTCCAATCTTCGGCGAGTGCTCTTTGGCAGTTGATCAGAACATGCTCATCATGGGCGTCATGAAGAAGATTGCACGTAAGCATGGTTTCCGCGTATTGCTTCATGAGAAGCCATTCGAGGGCATCAATGGTTCTGGTAAGCACAATAACTGGTCACTCTCTACCAACACCGGTACTATCCTCTATGCTCCAGGCAAGGATCCAATGGGGAACCTCCAGTTCGTGACCTTCTTTGTCAATACACTCGAAGCACTCCGCCGTCATGGCGCTTTGTTGAAGGCTTCTATCGCATCTGCAACCAACGCTCACCGTTTGGGCGCCAACGAGGCACCTCCGGCTATCGTTTCTGCCTTCTTGGGCAAGGCTATGACCGATACCCTCCGCAAGCTCCTCACCGTCAGCGATGATACTGATATCGTGATTGCAGGCAAGCAGGCTTACGACCTCGGCCTTGTTGAGATCCCACAGATCTTCATCGATAATACTGATCGTAACCGTACCTCTCCATTCGCTTTCACCGGTAACCGTTTCGAGTTCCGTGCTGTAGGTTCAAAGGCTAACTGTTCAGCCGCAATGACTACCCTCAATGCCATGGTAGCAGAGCAGCTCATCGACTTCAAGGCTGCTGTTGACGAGGAGATGGCAAAGGGCTCAAGCGTTAAGGTCGCTTGTATGAAGACCTTGAAGCCAATCATCGCACGTATCATTGATACTGTCTGCTTCGATGGCAACGGTTATTCAGCAGAATGGCCAAAGGAGGCTCAGAAGCGTGGCTTGGATATCGAGCGCTGCGTACCTAAGATGTTCCTTGAGAATGTTAAGCCAGAGGCTGTCGCTATGTTCGAGAAGTTGGGCGTATTCTCAGCAGCTGAGCTCCATGCTCGTAACGAGGTTAAGTTCGAGACCTACGTCAAGCTCGTTCAGATCGAGGCTCGTGTACTCGGTGATCTGGCTATCAACCACATCATCCCAGCTTCTATCGAGTATCAGTCAACTCTCCTGAAGAACGTTGCTGCTATGAAGAGCCTCTTCCCAACTGAGTGGGAACAGCTCTCTGCTCCTGAGGTAGCTATCATCAAGAAGATTGCTGCATTCAATGCTGACATCAAGACTAAGGTTGATGCTATGGTTGAGAAGCGCAAGGTGGCTAACCGCATCGAGGATCCATACGAGAAGGCTATGGCATACTATGAGATTGCTGAGTCATTCATTGGTATCCGTAAGCCAATCGATAAACTCGAGGAAATTGTTGACGATAACATCTGGCCAATGCCAAAGTATCGTGAACTTCTTTGGATTCGCTAATCCAGATACTTCAGACATATTTGCAAACAGGTTGCTCCTTTAAGGGGCAACCTGTTTTGTTTGTTTTGCTCGAATCTATTGATTGGATTTCAACTCCAAAGGATTTGAACTCAAATCTAGTGATTAGAATCCTTTTCAAGAGGATTTTGTCATCGTATGGCAATTCTTCCGGATTCGATTCTTAGACCGGTTGTTTTAGAACTTGGACGACCCATCAGATCGAATGTCCCTTTCATCGAGGAAGAGTTTGCTTTTATGTTCTCTATGCCATTGGTGCCTTCGATGGTGACGCTTTCGCTCATCTCCGACAAAGTTCCGTGCTCGTTCATCGATAGAACTGAAACTACATCTCCCTTGTCTGCAATATAACGTGCCTCTGTCGGATAGGCTACTGCTCGACCATTGACGAAGACAATATAGCAGATTGCATAGTCATCTTTGTTCCAGGTCACAACATTCTCGCTGACAGTGAGGTTAGGCTTTGTGGTCTTTTCGATGATAGGCTGAGGGTTCCAATAACCTGATGAATTCTGTGATTTATCGCCTGCAAACACGTTGCTGATGGTGTATTCTGCCACTTCGGCTTCGGTAAGCGTATTCTTGGCGAAGCCTTCTATCTTCTTGTTGGTGCTATTGTCTGTGTAATAGTAATAACTACGGGATACATTCTTAGCCCCAGTAAAGGCATTGCCGTTTGCATCGTGGAAGTCATAGACGGCCCAAAGTGCAGGGAGACCACCCATGGTGCTGTGCCAGAGAGAGTCACATGGAGTCAGTTCCATGCTGGTATGCAGGAAGACAGTCTTAGGCTTTTCGTGCCAAGGACGACCTAACCAGATGGAGTATTTAGATGGATCTGCCACTTCATCGGTTGTGATGCGGGTGTTGTTGAAAACATATCCCCAACGAGTGCCTTCCGGATGGTTTGGTGCAACGATATAGCCACCCGACGAACGGTTGATGTTCAATGTGCAACCTTCGAACCAGACATCGCTGGCACCATAGATGAAGTCAACGGCTCCATGAATCTCGGAATTGTTCCAGAAGGTTCGATTGAATTGACCACCGTTGTAATAGGTGTCCTGATAAGAACGTGTGCGAACATTGTTCAAAACAGCTCGGTCACCCGAGATGTTGAAGCAGAGAGCTTGAGGTCCAGCCATCTTCAGTTTTGTCCAATTCTCATTGTCCACGGTCAGGTTCTCCATGTGGAAATCCGTACCATTGGCCTGAACCTCGACTGTAGCTCCGGCGTTGATGTGGTACCAGACGCGGGAGTGGTCATTGCAAGAGCCATCGAAACGGTCGGTCGAGATGATGACCCCATCGCGGCTTTCTCCAATCAGTTGGATGTTAGGCTTATTGATGCAGATGATTCGGCACGAGTCGTAGGCGTTGATGCCACCACTGATTCGTTCTGTTTCCGTTCCAGTAGCAGTTGGCTTCATGTCCGAGTAGCGTGTGCCATAACTATCGGCAAATGAAAAGTTAGGATCGCGATAGGTGCCATTCTTGATGAAGATGATGTAAGGTTTGTTCGATGAAGATGGTGCATCATCGATCGCAGCCTGAATGGAACGGTATTGGGCTGGCATCTCTGCTGTCGCGTCAATCTTATAGGCAGACTTGCCTTCGGCTGCCATCGACTGTGATGCAATGGCCAATTGGGTCAAAGAACCGTCCACTATGGCATTGATCATTCTGACCGTGGCTTTTTGTCTTTCCATTACAGTGAAGGTCAGGGTAAGAGCATCGGCCTCATTGCCCGATTTGTCGGTAACATATCCCTTTGGGTAGCTGAAGGTATAAGATTTGCCGTATTCCAGATTGAAGTAATTGAAACTTACTGAGCGAGTGTTCCAGACAGCATCGAGTGCTTTGCCATCGAGGGTGGCGCCGTTGCTTGTGCTGCCAGCCTTGATGCGTTCATCGTATGTGATGGTGATTTTGCCCGAAGCGCTGACTCCAGTCGCCTCGGCAACAGGAAGCGTAGAGGTTATTTTCGGTGCAATTTCGTCCAATTCCACTTCTGCTTCACCCAACACGTAAACATTACCTACACCAGATTCTGAATGATCTGCGTACTTCAATCCAAGGAATGGACCTTTGTCGAAAGCGTAACTGGTATTGAAGGTCTCTGTGCCGACGCCTGTGATTCTGACGAATACTGTATTCTGTCCATCACATTCTGCTGGTAGGTTCAGTTCTATCGGATTAACTGCATTGGCTGTGGCCTTCCAGGTTGCTCCCTCGATGTCGGTGAATGAGGCTCCATCCAATGAGTACTGGGCCTTCCAATTGACAGTAGCTGCATTCTTGGCAGCCATATCGCCTATAAATTTAATAGATGAGAATCCTTTGGTCGAGAATTGGTATTGCCAGGCGATCTCGGCTGTGTTGTATCCGTTCTGATACAAGCCGTTTATGTTCGAGATCACAACACCGGTTCTGTTTCTTACGACAGGAGTTCCGGCGCTGCCTACAGTCTTGCCATCGTTGCTATACAATACCGAGCCATCGGCTGTCTTGACAATACAGCATGAGGCATTGCGGTCGTTGTCCCATACCAGATCGGCTGCAAAAGGAGCTTCATCGTAAGTGTAACGGTTTACAGAACTTGCGTCGAATACAGCAATGAAGTCCTGAATTTCGTAATGGGCGGTAATGGTCATGTCCTTATCCACTGTGATTGAACGGGGATTGTTGGTTGTGCCATCTTCCCAATTCATGAAGTTGAGGATTTTGGAAGTTTCGGCTGTGGCTGTAATCTCGTCTCCCTCTTCGTATTTGTTGCTGTTTTCGTTGGGCGACAGTGTAACAGAACCGAGTGTCAGTTCTGCATCGTTGGTGACTTTGGTCGTTACTGTATAGGTTGGAACTGCATCAAAGATGGCAGTAACCTGTTTGTCACCATCCATTTTCAAGACGAACGAATTGTCTTTGCCGACGCTTTTGCCATCAATCTGCCATTCGGAAAATAGATAACCGAAATTCTTGGTAGCGGACAAAGTAACCTCTTTGCCTGCTTTATAGGATGCCATTTCAGGGTCGATGCTGATTGTGCCAGCGCCGTCAGGTGACACGGATGTGTGCAGTTCGTATTTTGTACCTGAATCTGCGGCTCCGGTCAATGTACCTGTTATCTTGATGTCATGCAGGGCTATTTCTTTTCCATTTCCCAGGCCACAAAGATAGATTTTGATTTGGAGTGGCTTGTCAGTTGTGGCGGCCAATCCGTCGATTCCACTCTCAAAGTCATTATAATATGGCGCGGCTGTGTAAGAACCTGGAGCCCAATTGGAGGCCAGTTCTCGGGTCGTTTCATCGACGGAGGCTTCTACGTTCAGTGTGCCACCACTGGTGCCTACACGTGCGGCACCGAAATTCAGTTTTGCAGGCACGAATGTGAATCCATCAGCCGGACGTACTGTAAAGGTAATACAGTTTCCGGCAGCAGAAGAACCTGGTAGCGACGAGCCGGAGTTGTTCTTGACCAGATTGACAGCGGAGCAGACACCCATGTTGCGAGTTTGGCTGATAGCAATGCTTGAGCCAAAGGTGATATTCGGATTCTCCATGCAAGCGGCTGTCTCTGTTGTACCAAACTCCGCATCTGTGCTCTTGTTCTGGAATGGCCAGTTGATTGTTGCATCATTGATGGTGATGCCACCTGCATTGGCCAAAATGCCGTGAACTGAGAGGTTGCTTAATGCCAGATATTTTCCGGTTGCGGGGCTACTGAGGTTATTGAGCCAAGGGTAGAAACGGATTGTAAGGGATTCACCCTCACCGATGGTTTTGATGATATCCTTAGAGATCGAGATAGCAGACTTGGCTGCCATGCCTTTCTGAGTATCAATCTCGGTTAATGCATCTCCGATGATATAGTAGGCTCGGTAGCAGACGGAACTGCCGCCCCAGCCACATACGTCATAGGAAATTCTGTCCAGATTGAATTCTTTTCCTTCTGGTACTGTTACCTTAAAGTCAATATATCGTCCCGATACCTCGTCAATTTCAGTAGCAGGCCAAATGCCTCCCTCGATGTTGAAGAGAGCCATACCGGCATGCTCTGCTGGCGAGGTAGGTGTTCCGACATTGCCACTGAGCGTCATGTTGACTAAAGTAGCCTCTTTGCCTGTCAGCAATTCCGAGGTTGGAGTGACCGACGAGGTGTTCATCTTCCATTCGCAGGTAGTTTCGTCTCCCTGTACAAGACTAAGCCCCTTGACCGAAAGGTCGAGCGATTTCTCGTTGGTGCCATCATTCACGGTCAACTTGCCACTCTTGGAGCCAGCAGCCGTAATCTTGCAGCGTACGTAAACAGACGTAATCAGGGTTGAGCCGGTGTAGTTGGCGCTTACCGAAGAGCTCCAGTTGACTTTGTCGGCTGATACCTCAAAACCTTCGGAAGTGGAGATGGTTACTGTGCCTGATTCAGAAGCGAGACCGAAAGCGCTGATGTTGTATTCTTTTGTTACAGACATGCCGGAATAAGCTTCACCCATATCACCCGAAACCGGATTGAAGGTAATTTCGTTGCCCAGAACCAGATTGTCGTTGAATTCTTTCAGTACGGCTTTCTTTTTTTCATCGGTTTCGTTTTCGAAAGCGGTGCGTACTGCTTGAGCGAAAGTACGGGCAATCAATGTAGCACCCAATTTGCTCGGATGTGTTCCGTCTGTTGCTATAAAGATGTTCTGCGTACAATAGCTTTCGCCGTAGGATTCGTAGAGCTCTGCTGTCAGTGAAGTAAGGTCGATGTATGGAACATCGTCAAATTCCTCTGCGACCAGCTTTGACTGTAGTGGGTAATTCATCGAGCCATCGTCTGTTGCCAGTTTCTGACTGGTATAGAGCTTGCCGTTCTCTATTTTGGAGAATGATTCGTAGAGGTTGTGCCGGCCAGCAGCATTGATTTTGGTGTTGTTCTCTGCCTTGAAGTATTTGCGGCAGATGCCACCTACCACGATGGGCTTCACGCCCATAGCTTTGGCCTCGTTGATGAACTTGCGGATGTATTCTTTGTAGGTACCAGAAGGTGTGGTACCACGATAGATGCTCGACGCATCGTAGCCCGAAGGTTTCTGTGTGGGGTTTGCTTCGTAATAGGCATTCATCTCCTCGCCATCTGCACCCTGCGCCTTTTCGTCATTGTGCGCAAATTGGATGATGAGCAGGTCTCCTGCTTGCATCTGATCGGAGCCACCTTTGACCAGCGTTGGCCAGTAGGCTGATTCCTGATAGAAGGATTTGCTGGAAGCACCAGATTTACCTCTGTTGTTGACAATCAGGTTGTCTGAATCAAAAAACTGTTGGAGCATCTGACACCAGCCTCTTTGGTTGGCTGTATTGTCTTCTGCATAGTTGGCCATTGTAGAATCGCCAATGGTGTGAAGTTTCTTCTTTGCCTCTACGGTCGATGGCAGAGTAATACAGAGTGCCATGGCCGATAAAAGAATTTTGTGAGAGAATTTTGTAAACATGATTTTCAGATGTTTGTGTTTTTGAGTGTTTTGTGGTGCAAAGGTAGGTAATTTTTATTTCGATACAAACTGAAACAAGGGGAAAATATGTCCGTAATCACATTTTTCCCCCTGTTTTCGTACGAAATATCTTTTTTATTTGGTGTCTTTTTCTTCCAGATACTTTGCTGGTGTCTTCCCCATTCTCTGTTTGAAGTGGCGCGCAAAGTATTTCGGATCGGAGAATCCACACATTGCAGCAATCTCACTGATACGGTATTGGCGTGAATCGAGTAATTGTATCGCGCGTTTAAGTCGTATTTCCGTAATGAACAATGCTGGGGTTGTATCCAAGAGCTCCTTGAACTTGGCATACAATATGGTTCGGCTGGTATTCATGTAGTTCGTCATCATCTCGACATCAAGCATTGGATCATCGATATGTTCCTCTACAATCTTGGTAACCTGTTCTATGAATTGCTGGTCTCGGTACACAACTACAGGTTGTGATGGCTGTATGGTGGTAGCAATCGGGTGTACTGTTGCCGACTTGGGCGTTTGATATCTGTTCAACTTCCAGATCCAATAACAGACTGACAGAATCAGCAAAATACAACTCCATAGCAGCAGTCTTTGCCATAATGCCGGTCGTACTATTACGGTGACGACACGAGCATTGTCGGCCCAGATACCTTTGGCGTCGGTGCTGCGTATTTCAAACCGATGGCTGCCTGGCCACAGTTTGTCGAGTGTGAGCCTGCCGTTTTCTTCGAGCATAGTCCACGTTGAGTCTGGTAACTCTCTCCAGGCATATTGTATTAGTCTTGGCAGTCTGAAGTCCAGTGCTATTGCTCGTATTTCCGGAGCGTTCTTGCCCCATTCCATTTCGATTGTGTCGGCTGTGTTCAATTGAAGTTGCGGGCAATATCCCTTGGGCGATGTCAGGTCAATCTGCATTCTTCCGATGTTGGTGCCCATGATCAGCTGATCATCAAGTACCAATGGTTGGGCTTCACCAAAAATTACTTCCGATCCAATTGCATGTCTGTCGATGATTTGCGTCGTGTTGAGAATTGGATTAAACTTGAAAATTCGGTTGTCTGATATGAACCAGAGCAATCCATCATTTGTCTTGGTCGAAGAGATGATGACATTGTCTATTCCTTTGATGTCAAGTTCTTCCAGTTTGATTGAATCCAGTTCTTGATGGCCTGGATTCTTTCCCATTTTGAATGTAAAGATGCCGCTGGACAGTGTTGAGAGATAGTATATTCCATTATCTGCTTGACATAGGTCCGAAACATCCATTGTCCCTAAATGTTTTAGTTCGTTAAGCCCCTTGTCCACCAAATATATGCCTTGGGTGCTGCATAGCGCAATCAGGTTGGGTTTTATGACGAAGATTCGACGGGTTTTGCGAATCTTTTCGTTGATGGCAGAACAGCTAATCTGTCCAGATGCAATAATTTTGAGTATTTGCACTCCACCATCCCAGGTAGCTACAACCAGTTCCTCGCTGTTGATGAATGCGAGGTCGAAAATGTGACTGCTTCCAAGTGTCTCCTCCTTGTAGTTCTGAATAGATATTTCTTTGCTCTGTTGGTCCAGCAGAGGACTGGATATGTGGAACAAGCCCTCACCTCGGCTGCCCAGCCAGACACTACCGTCATCGCTCTGCTTCATACAGTAGATGCTTTGGTTGCAGAAAGCGGTCTTCGTCGAGACTACATTACCTTGGCTTGTCAGGTATCCTTCGAATTGCCAGTTGGCATTATACTTGTAGATGCATTTGTTTTTGCAGGCTAAAAGGAACCCTCCGTCACGAAGCTGTATGATTGCCCTTATCTCATCTACATATCGGGTGTTGTTTTTGTGTTGTGGATCGATTGTTCCTATGTGTTCATAGGTTGCTTTATCGAAGGTGATTTGATAGAGGGCATCATCGAAGTTGGCCCAGATATTGCCTTGCCTATCGACAAAAGAATTGAAATGAGAATTGTTCGTCATGCCTGCACCCTCGTATGGAATGCAGTAGGTAATGGAATCGTGAATAAGCTTAAGCCCAGTTGAATCCGGGGCATTGTCTGGCGATAGTCGGGCTACGGGAAGCAACTTGACTTTCTGTTCACCCACGCGATCCAGCAGTTTTGTTTTGGGATTGAAGAAGAATTCTTGAGAATCGCTTTGCCTGATGACCCATATCTTTCCTTCGGTTGTCATGCGTACCAGTCCCAAACGTCCCACCTTTTCGTCTTCCGATGTTTCATTGTAGGTGGAGAATGTCTCTCCATCGAATTTGCACAATCCGTTCCATGTCGATAACCAGAGGTTACCGACAGAATCCTGCATCATGCCACTAATCATTCTGTGCGATAAGCCGTCTTGTACTGTATAACGTTTATACCGTATTATGTCACGACCTGTCGCAACTTGCATTGCAAGCAGTATGTATAGCAGCAGTATGGCAAATCGGTTAGTATTCAAAGGCTAGATAATGATGATTTGTTTCGTGTGCAAAGATACATAATTTCTTTAATTGTCGATAACATATAGTGGAAAAATCGTCTTTTTATATCAAGTTTTGTTTCTATCATCACTATACTCCCCAAAATTGAATAATTAAAGTGAAAAATGAATGTTACGGAGGTAACTTGTTCATTTTTCACTTTTAATTAATCGTAGGATGTTTTCCTTAACGTACGCTGTTCAGAAGTTCCGGAGTAGGACACTCATAGTTCGAGATGCCCAGATGGATCTGCTTCAAGTCTTCAAGCTTGTACTTGGCTGGTTCGCTTGTTGAAGGCCATGGCTTGTGGTTGATCTCTTGGAAGTAGAGGAGGCAAGCATCGCGCCACCATACAGCATCTTTGGCCTGAACATCCAAGCGCATATTGATGTCCTCCCAGATATTGTCCGAAATCTGTCCTTTCAGCTTCTCCCAAAGGGTCTGCATCTCGTGTACCTGATCGACACCCATCTGATAGTGACGGCCCAAGTGCATCCAGAGTGTCTCCTCCTTGTCGCAACATTCCCACTTGCGGATGTAATTCCAATCCACATGGTGGAACCACAAGAGATACTTCGCAGGACATTCATCCAGTGACTCGTACATCATACGCATAGAGTCTGGATACTGGATAGTAGCCTTTGTGCCAGTTGCCAAAGTGCGGTCGAAACCAATTCCCTGTTCATCGGCACGATGATAATACTTAGGCATCCAGTCAGGACGTGAATAAGGAACATCGCACCAAGGCTCTGGACCATAATGGTGGTTGAAGGCGAACAGGTGAGCCAGACCTAAAGGCATCATGTAGTTGACTACAGCTTCGCGGCTCATCTTCAGCATCTTTACGATGTTGGATTTAGCTACTGGGTTTGCCTCCGAAAGCTGGCCCTGCAGACAACTGAAGATAACGGTTTCGGCTGTCAGCTTCGGATCGTTGCACAACAGACCGAATGCGAACCAGTTGCTCTCGGCTGTCAAGTTACCACAACGGAGCTTGCCGTCGGTAATACCAATGTTCGATACACCAGCAAAGTCATTTACCATCGAACCACCCATGCGCATCTCCTCGATGAACTCGGTCCACATAGGACCAAGGTAGGCGATATGGTTAGCCTGACCGAGATACTCCTGGGTAATCTGCAACTCAGCCATCAAACGGGTATTCTTCATAGCGTAGAACAAAGGAGAAACCGGTTCGCGAGGCTGGAAGTCGATAGGACCATTCTTGACCTGAATAATGACATTGTCATCGAACTGGCCGTCTAATGCGGCAAATTCTGTGTATGCCTGCTTGGCACGGTCATCGTCGGTTGGATTATAGACGAAGGCTCGCCAGATACAAACACCATCAGGAGTGTTGTCGGGAGTGGCAGCCTTGAGGGCTCGAGCCAGCATGTTGGCACCGTCAGCATGTGTGCGGCCGTAGTCGCAAGGACCAGGGTTGCCTTCGCTATTGGCCTTAACCAGGAATCCACCGAAGTCAGGAATACGCTTATAAATCTCTTTACACTTCTTTTCCCACCATTTCTGGACTTCGCGGTCCATAGGATCGGCTGTAGGCAGACCACCCAAAGCCATTGGAGAAGAGAAATTGACCGAAAGGAACATGCGGATGCCGTATGGACGGAGCAGGTTTGCATAGGTCGTAACGGTATCCATGTAGGCATCGGTCAAGATCTGTGGTCTGGCGTTGACATTGTCAATCACCGTACCATTCACACCGATTGCATGGTTGCGAAGACCATAGTCCTTAATGTTGAGTGTATCGATGAAACCTCGGTTCCACCACATACTCTTACCAGAATAACCACGTTCTACTGTACCATCCAGATTATCCCAGTGGTTCAGGATGCGCAGTGGCTCCATTGGTTTCTTTTCTACTTTAGGAGCGCAACTTGCGAGCGAGAGGAACAACAGACTAGTCAGCCATGCCGTCAATTGTAATGATCTTGCCATTTTCGTCGAATTTAATTTCACAAACTTTCAATGAACGTAACCAAGACTTGCCACCTGATGGCTTGCTGTCATGATGGAACAGATACCACTTGCCTTCGTACTGGAGGATAGCATGGTGTGTTGTCCAACCAACCACTGGGGTGAGAATCTCGCCCTGGTAGGTAAATGGACCGTAAGGATTGTCGCCGACAGCATAGCAGAGCAAGTGACTGTCGCCGGTTGAATAGCTGAAATAGTATTTGCCATTCATCTTGTGCATCCAGCTTGCCTCGAAGAAACGGTGAGGATCGTTGGCCTTGAGTGGCTTGCCCTCTTCATCAACAACGAGGATTGGACGTGGAGCTTCGGCATAGTTCATGCCATCTTTGGTCAAGCGAACGCAACGGCTTGGCAAAGCATCGGCATCGCCCTCCGGAAGGTATGGAGTCTCCAAGTGGATATTGTCCTGGTAGCGCTGGAGCTGTCCACCCCACAAACCACCGAAATAGACATAGACTTCGCCGTCGGCATCGTCCTTGAATGCACACATATCGATGCTGTAGCTTCCGATTACTGGTGCTGGCGAAGGAATGAATGGACCTTCTGGAGAGTCGGCAATGGCAGTACCCCAATGGAAGACGTCACAACGATCCTTCAGAGGGAAGTACATGATGTATTTCTTGACCTTCTTGCTGTAGCCCATGCCGGCTTTCTGCTCTTCGGCATTGGTAGGAACTTCAACTTCGTACTCCTGAACGTCGCAGTCCCACAACTGGCGGCCTGCCCAAGGAATATCTTCCTGTCGGAGCACACAACCACAGTCAACGACTTCGCCGGTCATTGGATCTCCGTCGATGCGAAGCACGTGATAGTCTTTCATGATATACTGGTCACCGTTGTCGTTTTCGACATTCGAAGCCTCCCAGTCATGGCTTGGGTAGATGTAAATCTTCCCATTGAAAATGTGAACCGAAGGATCTGCCATGTAGTCGGCAGGAAACAGGTAGCGTTTCATAATATAAAATGTATTTTGATTAGTTTATAGTTTTAAGTTTTGAGTTTTAAGTTTTGAGTTTTAAGTTTTGAGTTTTGAGTTTTGAGTTTTGAGTTGATTGGAGTCATTACTCATTACTCATTACTTTTCACTTCTCATTTTTCACTCTTCACTTTCATCTCAATCAGCTTGTTGATGACTGGCTTTGGATTGCCGTCGCGATCGAAGAGGGTTGCATAGTCCATGCGACCACGAATCGGGAAATCGTTGCGCCAAGAGTTGGCATCGTTGCTGCACCAGTAGGTTACACGATCGATGCTCTCTTTGTGAGTGAGAAGCATCTGATAGAAGCGAACCCAGAAATCTTCAAACTCTGCATTCTTCTCAGGGGTGAGACCTTCGCGGAAAGGATCCATTTTAGGACGATAGGTGAACTTATCGCTGATGTTTGCTCCCGAGAAACCGAATGGATTTGGCAGAACAGAGAGATCCAACTCCGAGAAGCCGACCTTGAGCCCCAGTTCCTCGACGCACTTGATGGCGTAATCATAGCCCTTGATGATCTCTTCGGTGCCATCTTCGAGGATGATGTGTCCCTGCATGCCAATGGCAGTGATAGGAAGACCTTCGGCAATGAGTGGACGGAAGAAGTTGCAGACGCCTTCGATCTTGGTAGGCTTAAGCATCGAGTAATCGTTGTAGAAAAGCTGAATGGTAGAGTCTGCTTCGTGTGCATATTAGAAGGCCAATGGAATGAACTCTTCGCCCAGAATCTGATAGAAGAGACTGTTGCGTAACGAACCATCGTCCTCGAAGGCTTCGTTGACCACATCCCATGCATCGACACGTCCCTTGAAATGGGAGACTACGGTGGTGATGTGTTCCTTCATACGTGCTTTCAGGACTTCGGGCGAAACAAGATTGCCTTGCTCATCGAAGTGGAACCAACGGGCACATTGTGAATGCCAGATGAGGCAGTGTCCCATTACCTTCATGCCAGCCCCTTTGGCCTTATCGACAAACTGGTCGGCGAGGGTAAAGTCATAACGATTCTCTTCGGGGTGGATCACTTCGCACTTCATGCAGTTTTCGGCTACTGCCCAATTGAAGTTCTTGGTGATCTTGTTCCATTGTGACGTCTGGTCGTTGCTGATGTTGCCCGAATAATATGGTTAAGTTCTGCATCGCTGGCAGCTACCTCCCATTGGTTGACGCTCACACCAGTGTACCAGCAATCGGCATACGCATCGGCAAGTCCCATGGTCTGTTCCTCTGTTTGAGCAGTTTTTTGACTGCAAGAGGTCATCAAGGCACCTGTCAAAAGAATGCCGGCTGTCAATATATTCTTTTTCATCTTTTTTATATTTTAAAGCCCTCCCCGTATTGGGGGGAGGGATTGGAAGGGGGCTTTTTTATTTGTTGCGTGCTTCGATAGCCTTGTTGATCTCGTCGATCTTCTCGTCGGTCAATTCATAACGAGAGATGATGAACATAGCGAGAGCAAGCAATGCTGCAGGGATGACACATACCAGCCAGAGGATGCCCTCTTCGGCCAATGGTGACTGATCGATGCTGTCCTTGTTGTATGCAACATAGGCGAGGACTGCAGGAGTAACGATACCACCGAGGGTCATACCGATCTTGAAGAAGATGCCGGTCAAGGCGTTGACGATACCTGCAATACGCTTGCCAGTGGTGTACTCTGAATAAGAGATGACTTCAGGAACAAGAGCCCACATGTAGCCGGTGGCAACGATGACACCAGTTGACTTGATGAACTGTGCGATGTAAACCCACATCATACTTGGCTGATCCATCTTGGCGATGACATAGAGCATAGCCATACCGATGATGGCGCAGCCCAGGAAGGCATAGAACATGTTCTTCTTGCCAATAGCCTTCTTGATGGCAGGAACGAGAGGCATGAAGATGAATGATGGTGCCGAACCGAGAGCCATGAAGATTGCAAGCTCGCCAGCTGTGCCATGCATATTGCTGTTGATGAAGTAGGCACCGGCAGCGTTACCGACAGACATCATAGCGAAAGCCGTAACGAAGAAGAAGGCGATGACGCGCAGTGGTCGGTTGGTGGCAAATTCCATCCAAAGGTCGCTGATCTTCACATTCTCACTCTCCTTGGCATCCATCACAACGCGTTCCTTGCACTGAGTGAAGCAGAAGATGAGGAGTGCCATGCCTACGATGGCATAGAGAGACATGGTGATAAACCATGCGTGAGAGTCCTTAGGAAGTTCATCGCCTGCAGCTACAGCAAAGAGACCGATGACAAGAGGCAGACCAGAGTTGACTGCCAGACCGCCACAGTTGGCCATGAACATACGGACAGAGGTGAGTACGGTGATCTCGTGGGTGTCGCGGGTCAATGAGGAATTCAAAGCTCCATAAGGTACATTGATGAAGGTATAGAGCAAGGTCATTGCAATATAAGTAATGTACGCATAGACGATGGATGGCTTGAAGCCGTCGTAGAAACAAAGGATGGCAGAGATGGACAGCGGCACACCCACGTAAAGCAGGTAAGAACGATACTTGCCATATTTAGGATTGCCCTTGTCGATGATAGCACCTACAATAGGGTCCCAAATCACATTGAGAACATTGCCGACTGTAAACATCAAGGCAACAGCTGCTGCGTCGAGTCCATAGATATCGGTAAAGAAAAAGGTCAAATAGGTACAGGTTACCTGAAAAATAAGGTTCTGGGCCAAGTCACCGGAACCGAAGCCGATTCGTTGCGTCCAATTGAGCTTATAGAAGCCCTTGTTTTCTGAAGATGACATTGAAAAATGTTTTTTAGGTTATTTTGATAGGTGAACAGTTGTGTCCATCATGTATTTCGGCGCAAAGATGATAAAAAAATCTCATCTTTCCAAGCGAAATTGTTACAAAAAACTTCTTTTTATTACTTTTTTACATTTTTGTAACCACTTTCGCTGCCAAATAGATGCTGGCGCTGGTATCCACCATAATCAATCACAATCTTTTCGAGAACCATGCCTGGCTCGATCGGAGAGATGGTCAACGTGTGGAGGTTTGTATCACCCTGTACGTTTTGTGTTACTTTCAGGTCAATGACCTTGTCGATGACACGGGTGGCAACCACATCGTACATGTGCCACTGGTTGTCTTCGGTCAAGTCTCCGTTGTAATTCACTTCGACTGGAGTTCCGTTGTCGATGCTGACCTGGTAGCGATGGCCTTCGCGACGGAGGAATGGCAAAGTCGAATTGGTGATGATATGCACCTTCAGGTCCTGGATGCCGGCAGGCAGTTCGAACTGATAACATACCGAAGCACCTTCGGTTGATGCGGTGTATGGCCATAGAGCTACGCCACTCAGCGTACGACCATAGTTTGGAATGGTAATCCATTTGCCTTCGTTGGCTTTGACTCCGTTGTAGTGCTCTGCCTCGATGCTGATATAGCCGCCATGACTGAATGGTGGTCTGTCTTCGGGCTCCAACACCTTGTGCTCGTGGGCGGTTGGCTTGACTTGTGTTCGTGGCTCCTGCCAGCTACGATAGCCGATGTGTTTCTGATCCATCAGGTGGTTCCACTTTCCGCCATTTAGGTTATGATAGAATTTGGTCAACAGACTGTCACGGCCAAAACAACGGTCCACCAAATCCTGATTGCAGGTTGCCTGTGCGTAATACATCTCGTAGAGATTGCTCATGCTCTGGATCGGGAAGAGGATCAACTGACTATAGGCAGACTTGGCGTTGTCAGGCAGAGTAGCATACAGATGGAGAGCATCTGTCTCGAGCGCTTTGTATTCATTGACTACCTGTGCCCACTCGCCTGTACTTAAATTATAGGTACGCGCAGTGAGCATCTCGGGAGTAACACGACCATTGTAGGTGGTGTATTTGGTCAGCAGGCGGGCAGCTTCACGGGCAAAACCTTGCTTGAGGACTGTAGTGTCGTTGCCGAAGATTCCGTTGCAGAATTTCTCGGTGTGCTCCATGATGCTCTTCGGATCGTTGAACTGATTTGGATTCCACGCCATATCGAGGAAGAGCTGGATAGGATACTCCATCGGCTTGAGGTCACCTACATTGAGAATCCAGAGTTTGTCGATGCCAAACTGATGGCATAGCATCATCTGTTCCCAGAGGTGGGCTGCAGGGGTAACATTGGCCCACTTGGTGTTGCGTGGAGCGCCTACGTAGTCCACGTGATAATACATACCGTAGCCACCTTTATGGGCGGTGGTAGGTACACGGCGGATATTGCCCCAGTTGTCGTCGCACAGCAGGATGATGACATCTTCGGGTACTGTCAATCCAAGATCGTAGTATCGCTGTACCTCTTTGTAGAGTGCCCAAAGTTGGGTGCGTTTCTCGGGAGCTTTGCCGGTCTCTTCCTTGATGATCTGTCGCTGGTTCTTGAAGATCTTCTCGTAGAGTTTGATGTACTTCTCGTCCTGATTTACAAATTCATCGTCGTGACCTTCTTTGCCACCCATGGCAGCATCGCCGTCGCCGCGCATACCGATGGTGATGATGTCTTCGTTGTTCTTGGCACGACGGATACCCTCGCGGAAGAACTTGTCGATGACCTCCTGGTTTGCTTCATAATCCCAAGGGCCATTCTCCTTGCGGTGTCGAGCCCATTCCTGATGGTTTCGAGCCATAGGTTCGTGGTGCGATGTGCCCATCATGATACCCATCTCGTCGGCAAGTGATGAGTTTTCGGTGTCGTCGGCATAGAAGGCATTGCCCCACATGGCTGGCCACATGTAGTTTGCCTTCAAGCGCTGGAGGAGTTCAAATACCTTCTCGTAGAAGTTGTGATTGAAACCCCGTGCCAGATAGGGGTTGGCCGATGGACACTTGCTGTCTGGAAATTTCTCTTTGACCCAGCCACTGAGGCAAGGAGCCTCGTCGTTGAGGAAGATGCCACGGTAACGAACTACAGGTTCGCCGTCTGTATATTGACCTGATGTCAGGTAGATGTTTTCGTGTTTGAGTACTGGCATATCAGCCCACCATGACCAGGCTGATACACCCAGCTGGCGTGAGAGTTCGTAGATGCCATAGATGGTTCCTCGTTTGTCGGAACCTGCGATGGTTATGTTTTCACCATCGATTGAGATAATATACATCTCGGTTTTGCCTTTCAGCTGTTTTCCGAATTGCTTTGCGATAGCTTTGTTTTTGTCGATGGATCCGATGGTGACCTGCAATTCGTTGCCACAGACGCTTTGCATGTCTTGGACCAGATTGTTGATGGCTCGCTTTACGCCTGGATATTCAGCATCTGAGAATTGGACTTTGCCCACTTTTGCTGCTGCCGTTCCTTCTGTCTTGTTGAATGAAATAAATGTATCGGCTGCGTGTATGGATGAGCAAAAGATAATGGAAGATAAGAAAAGCGAAGTGAAATAACGTAGCATATTGGGATTATTATCGGAAAATGAGTCAAATAAAGATAGGTATAAAGAGATAAAGAAAAGACCTGGCTGACCGAATGCCAGCCAGGTCCCTATTTAGTGTGTTGTTATTGGATTACTTAACCATAATCTTCTTAACAACGGTGTAGCCATCTGAGTAGCTTTCAACCTTGAGGCTGATGCCCTGTGGTGCAGCAATCTGCTGACCAGCGAGGTTGTAGTACATTACAGATACAGGAGCGTCGGTGCGGCTCTGTACTGGAGTGATGCCAGTGTAATAAGCCTTGAGCTCTTCAGCAGCCTTAGCATAGTCGAAGTTCTCGTCAGTGCCGGTCATGAAGATCTTAGCGTTATCTACGTTACCGAAACCACCAGCAACATTGATGTGACCTGCCAAAGTGAAGTATGCAGTGTTGTTCTCAACAGCTGGAGCGATGCCCATGAATACCTGTGGAACGGTGTTGTCGCGTGAGTAAGAAGATGAAACATATACGCTGGTATCCTCGTAGCAAGCGGTATCGTTAAGAACACCGTAGTGAACGTATGCATAAGCACCGTGAGGATCACCACCATCTTCGCCGATTACGATAGAAGCTGTGTACTTACCAGCAGGGAGAGTGTTGATTACCTGCTTAACATCGTACTCGCTGTTACCCCATGAAGTTCTAACTGCGCAGTTCTCAACTGGCTTGGTCTCGCTTGGTGCAGCCTGGCCCCAGTTGGTGCTCCATACTGGACGGAGTGGACCACCTCTCAGGACTGTAATATCCCAACCAGGGAAGTCTTCTGGCTTAGCCTCAGCTGTCTCCTGACCTGCAGGAACCTGAGCGGTGCAATAGAACTCGTTGTTCTGGATCATGAAGCTGAGGTCGATGCTGTCAGTAACATTCACGATTGTTGAGTCAGTTACGTCACCCTCTTCACTGTATGTGTAATTAACCTCCTGGTGGCTGAATGAAGTCTTGCCATTTGCAATCTGGCTGTAGAGAGTTGCAGTGTAAAGAACCTTCAACTGCTCAATGAGAGTCTGGTTGTCGGTGATTACGTTGCTAACAGCTACGATGTCCTCGTTAGTCTCAAGAGTTTCGTCCAACTTAACGATAGCAGCAGCCAACTGAGTCATCTGCTTGGTGAGCAAAGGAATACTGATTGTAGTCAAGTTGCTGAGGTACTGGCTTGCAGCTTCGATGCCTGCAACAGCAGCCTTGAGGTCTTCATCGTTCAAGCCAACATAGTCAACCTCTGCATAGTAAGCCTCCTTCTCAACAGCGTTCTTGTAAGCGTCAATGCCCTGGAACTTCTCAGCAGTCTCAGCAATTGAGGTGCGGAGTGCTTCGAGGCTTGCTGGGTAAGCGTCAACGTCAGCACGACGAGCCTTCATTGCACTAACTGCAGCGTTGAGGTCTGCGATAGCAGCGTCGAACTCTGACTCGAAGTGGAATACAGTCTCCTTGGCAGACTTGATGGTGTTGTCGAGAGCATCGCGGGTAGCACCAACATACTGGTCAGCGTCAGCGGTAGCTCTTTCAGCTTCAGCGTTTGCAACAGCAGCAAGGAGGTTCTTGGTGTTCAATACGGTGATTGAACCAACACGCTCGAACTTGATGTTGCCGAATACAGCCTGGCCATCGGCTGCCAAACGGATTACGTAACGACCAGCCTCTTCGATGTCGAGAACAGTCTTGTAGGAATCTGGGTTACCATCCTTGTTACCATTTACGTTGTCAGAAGTCTTGATTTTCTTGACGAACCAAGAATCACCTGCCATGTAGTCCTGTGCAGTCTTGCCTGCTTCATATTTATAAATGTGGAACTCGGTGTTAGGAAGTGCACCATCCCAACCGATTACCTCGTAAGAGAAGTTCATTCTGCCTTCTGGCAATTCGAATGCAGGAGCACCCTCCTCGTCGAAGCAGCCATACCACCAACCGTAGTTGGTCATGCTGTTTGGCAGACGGATGTACAAGCCACGCTTGAATGGAGTACGAACGTCCATGACACCACCGGTACCGTTACGGCCTACGCCCCAAGCAACCCAGTTGCCATTATCCATGTGTCTCCAACCCTGAGCAGCGGTAGGAAGAACGCTGCCGCTCTGTGGAACAGTTGTGTCGTTGAAGCAGAAGAATACCTTGTTCAACTCGGTGTTGTTGAGATCCTCCTCTGTAACATCACCTACCTCGAAGAAGTTAGCTTCACGGTCTGCATCTTCGCATGCACCACCCCACGAGTTGTAAACATTTGCAACTTCAAGAGTGTGCTGACCCTTAGCTAAAGGCTCTGCAGACTCACGCTTGAAGACAAGAATTGAGTCATTGCCCTCTGCGAGACCTACAAATACGAGCTCTTCACCGTCCAAGGTAGCAACTGGTGCACCCATCCAAGAGTCTTCAGCAACAACTGCCTGGCTGAAACGGAAGGTGAACTGAGTGGTAGCTGCGTCAACATGCATCTCGCGGTGAGCTGGGGTGGTAGCCTCAAGTACAGCACCCATATCTTCCAATGAGGTAGCCTCGAGGTCACGGTCGTAGTGTGCTGGCTCGTCGGTGAAGTCAAGAACTGCAGCATTCTCCTCTTCGAAGCTGAATGGAGCAAGTGAGCTTGCATACTTCAAAGCCTTAGCCTCGTTGGTGTATGAAACGGTTACAGTAGCATCGTTTGGAATATCTTCTTCGGTGAAGATAACGAGACGAGTGATGTAGGCATCCTCTTCAACCTGCTCCTTGAGAGCCTGTACGCTGATACCCTCCTGCTCAACACCGTTAACCTTAACAACGAACTTTTCGCCGCTGAGGAAAACGCTGCTCTTCTCGGTAAATGAGCTCAAGTTGGTCTTGTAACCGAAGTCAACCTCGATAGCCTTGCCATTGAAAGCGATACCTGCAATTGAAGACTCCTCAACAAGGATGTCGTCAATGTTGTATGTACCTGCACCCATGAAACTCAAACGGAGGAAGTCGAGCTGCCAGATGGAGTCGTTGTCGATATCGTTACTGTTGCCAATCCAGCTTGCCTTACGGGCAGCAGCCATAGTCTCGCGAGTTGGAGCCCAGAACATAGCAGACTGATAACCCCAGCTTGAATTGTCGAACTGTACAGAAGTTACCTGCTCGGTGTAAGAGGTACCAGTACCACTCTGAAGAGCCATATCATGGTTGAAGCAACCCTTCAACAAAGCAACACGCATGTCGCCCTTGCCCTTGAGCATGAATGATACACGGTAAGAAGCGTTCTCCTTCAAACCAATGTTGTCGAATGCGATTACACGGTTCCAGCCTTCGGTAATGTCTTCGTCGGTAGCAACGAAGAGTGAACGGCTTCCTGAGTACTTATCATCGGTGTACTCTGTGTTTTTGCTGCAGTTTGGATAGTTCGACCAGTTTTCCTGGTAGATGACACCATCCACTTTCACGCCTTCTTCTGGAGCATCAGTAGCGAATTTGTCCATACGTGATGGCAAAACGTCTGTCTCCTCAAAGCCGTAGTTTAGATTTTGCGCATTGGCTGACATAAGTAAGCCTAATGTCGCAATTGAAAGTAAAACTTTTTTCATGACTTTTTGAAAATTGTTTGGTTAATAATAAGGTTGTGTTATGGTTTTTCGTATCTACGGGAATCTGTTCAGGGTAATCTGAGCGATTCCCGTAGCGATATTTTACTTTATTGTGTTTGACGGGGGCAAAGGTAATCAATTATATTGTATTGACCTATTGCATTTGAAACATGTTCTTTCGATTTTGAAACACGGGCAGATTCTCCCTTATTTCTTTAGCGGAAGATACCAGTTTTTGGAATCTTTGAGTCTTTCGAACAGGTCCATATCCTGGTTGCTCGAGCCGTTGCGCTTCGAAACATGGTCGGCCAGATACTCTGTCTTGCCTCGACGAAGTGCGACACGCATCAGGTCGTTGAATCGTTTTCCATCGAAGACAGTCTCCAAAGCAGCCTCTTCCATGATGAGATCTTCGACATATTCGATAGTGTCCTGACGGGTGCTCAAAGCTGGAATGCGGTAGTTGGCATCGGCAATAGGATCGCCGCAACCACGTGCATGCAGACCTGCTATAAGAATCCATTCATCTTCGTTCGAATCGGTGTCTTCGTTGTCGAAGTAGTATGGATTGAAACTTACGAGATCGCCAGCAGCCTTGAAGTCGGCAAAGTCAACGTAGGCTGAGTCCATCAAGCTCATATTGTCTTCGCAAATGCCATACTTCAAGACTGCGAATGCGGCACTTGGGAAGTTTGCGCGGTTCAAAGCCTCAGCATAGAGTAGGTAAATATATGGCAATCTGTAGAGAGTTACATAATCTGCTTTTGAAGGCACTTTTAAGTTTGTCTGGTAGGTTGTGTTCCAAAGGTTTGATTCGCGCGATCCTGCACTTCTCTTTTCAAAATTGTACCACAAACGTAAATCTCCATTTAAGAGACGATCTACCCATTTGATCTCAGCCATGGTGCTTGGTATCTTCTTGTTGCTCTGGTCTTTGTAGAAGTACCAATATTCCTGCTTTTCGGAAGTCTCGAGTTCTTTTTCGCTCACAGTAAGCTGGAAATGGAAGTAATTCTCTTCTGTAGAATTGTACAAATCCTTCAGCTGTGTTGTAATACCGTCTGTTGACTTGCTTTGCATTGGAATGGTTGTTATGGCCTGGTTTGAAGAGCTCATTCTAAGGCTGTTGTTGTTGCTTTCAGGCAAAACTTTGTTCGACCAACCTCTTGAGTCGTTGTAGGTGAACATTGGCTTTGGATCATTCTCGTCGTTCAGGTAGTCGTGCAAATGCTTTGCAGCCTCGGCATAACGACCTGCCCACAAACAGAGTTCGCCCAAGATGACGCGTACTGGAATAAAGAATCTCTGTGATCGGATTTCGACCATAGTACCATATTGGAGTGGTTTTGCATTTACCCATGGCTCCAGATCGTCAATCAAATAATTGTAAATATCCAGTTTGCTGGTCCAGCCCTCTTCCATCAGCCGGTCTGCCTCTTTCTGTGTGTTGACGAAGTGAGGATAGAATGGAATCTTACCCTCGTTGTCGTAGCACATGCAAAGTTGCAGATAGGTCCAAGCTCGGAAGGCATGAACGGCTGCCAACTCGCGCTCGAATACGCTTTCGCCCTGTTTCTTGTAGTCAGGATCTGCATTCTCGATAAAGTAGTTGCAGTTGTTGATGATGGCATAATAGTCCTTAGGATTATTATATTGGTTGTCAACATCGCTTGTGAAGTTGGCCAAGTCAACAAGGTCAGCATTGGCATCTTCGGTAATCGAAGTCAAGTCACCGCGCACTTCACCCAACAGGTTCGAACGATCGGCCACCTGTTGAACCAGACTTAGAATGCCCATGACCGAAAACATGGTATCGTTCACACTGGTCAACTGGTTGTTCTTTTCGTACATGACCAGATCCGATTCCTGCTCAAGCATATCTGAGCAGGAGGTGAGGCTGCCACCTACACCGCATACGGCTGGAAGAGAAAAGAGCAAAAGGCTTTTGCCTAAATTCTTAATGATATGTTTCATATTGTGAATCTTCTTTTAGAGGTTAATTCTAAGACCAACGCTGAAGTTGCGGTTGTTTGGAAGCCAACCGCAGTCTATGCCCTGGAACAGGATATTGTTCGATGCAGAGAACTCAGGATCGTTGCCTAAGTATTTGGTCAAAGTGAAGAGGTTTGAGCCCGAACCCCAGACGGTTACACCCTGAATGTAGCGAGACTGGAAGTCCCATGTGTAACTGAGGGTGACATTCTTCAGGCGAAGGTATGAGCCATCTTCGATCCAGCGATCAGAGAAGCGGCTGTTGCCCATAGGATCCTGAAAGGTGATGCGAGGAATCTCGGTATGCTGGCCTTCGGCAGTCCAACGACCACGTATGGCTGTGCTCTGATTCTGGAAACGAGAACCAGATTCAAGCAGAGAGCGCTGGTAGTTGTAGATGTCGTTGCCGACCGAATAGTTCATGACTACATCCAATGCGAGTTTCTTCCACTGGAGGTGTGAAGTGATGTTACCATAGATATCTGGGTTAGGATTGCCTATCACAACGCGGTCTTTCTCGTTGATTTCAGGATTGTTGTCCTGGTTGACAAACTTCATATCACCACCCTGGAAATACTGCTTGATGCCATTGCCATCGACGATGTAACTGCCTGTAGCATCAGCCTCGGCAGTAGTCGAGAAGACGCCGTCGGTCTTGTAACCGTAGAATACACCAGCAGGCTGTCCGATGATGGTAGCGATGGTTCCGTTGTAGGCATTGGTGTAGATAGTTCCGTTAGGCAACTTGGTGATTTCGTTCTTGTAGTGACCTAAAGTTGCACCCAACTGCCATTGCCAGTTCTTGGTGTTGATGACTTTGCCCTGAACATTGACATCGAAGCCTACATTCTTGAGCTCGCCACCGTTACACCAAGTCTCGTCGAGACCGATCACCCAAGGTAATGCCTGAACAGAGAGCAGGTCAGAGGTTGTGCTCTTGAAGGCATTCACTGCCAGCGAGAGTCTGTTCTGGATTAAATTGGTTTCGAGACCAAAGGTGAGACGCTTGGTGGTCTCCCACTTGATCTTGGTGTTGCCAATACCACCTACGACGGTACCTGTCACAATACCCAATATGTTATGTCCCTGGAAGTAGGTCTGCGATGCATCGGCATTGATGTTATCGTTGCCCGAAACATCGAAGCCTGCATTGACACGAACGTAGTTAACCCAATCGGTGGCTGGGAACCAACTTTCGTTGCTGGCAACCCACGAACCTGTAATCGAAGGGAAGAAGCCCCAAGCTACATCGAACATCTTGAGCGACTTCTCGGCATCCTTACCGAAACGGCTGTCTGCCTCCATGCTGATGCCTGCATTCACAAAGTATTTGCCTGCCCAGTTGTAGTCGCCCTGAGCGTAGTAGGTCAAGGTTGTCGAACGGTCGTTGAAGCCGTAAGACTTCTTGTTCTGCAGGTTACCGCTCATGTTTGGCAGCTTATCGTTACCGGAGTCATAACCGAGAATGCCGTTCTGCTGGTAGCGGGAGATGTTCAAACGCCAGCCTCCAATCAAATCGAGGTTGTGTCCATCCTTGCGATAGTTCCAGGCAAGATTCAAGTCGTTGGTGGTAAAGTACTGGTGAGAACTGTTACTGCGAACGTTGTTGTGAACGGTCTGCGAACCTTCGATCTTGAACTCTGGAGTACCATTGACAGGAAGATAATAACCCTCGTCGGTATTGAACAGAATGAAACTGAATGCATCGGTCAAGGTCAAATTATGCTTGAATCTGGCTCTTGGTGTGATGCCCAAAGTAATCATACGGTTGCCGAACAGGTTCTTGTTGCGTGCATCGCCATAGTGCAGGATACTTGCAGGATTGGCTAGGTTCAAGTTCTCGATACCGAGATCATCCAAAAAGTCATCGGCTTGCGAGAGAACGGTCGAAAGATTACCCTTGTTGTCGAACTGATAAGGGTTGAGGAATGGACTCTTGACAAGTGCCAGATACGAAGGTGAAGAGATCACATTCTCGTCCATGCTGACTGGCGCACCATCATCGCGCATGTTGCGGTTCACATCACTGTAGGCTGCATCCAGACGAATATCAATTCTGTCGGTCAGCTTAACGTCCGAATTCAAACGGAGATTGAAACGCGAGAAGTCGTTCTTCTTCAGTGTAGCATCTGCCTTGGCATAACCTACCGAAAGGTGGTACATGGCTACGTCGTCACCACCCTGTACGTTGATGCTGTACTGCTGGGTGAATGCATCCTGATATACCTCCTTCGACCAATCGGTCTCGTTGTGATATACTCTATAGTAATAGAAGTTCGGATCTTCGCGCAGAAATCGGAAATCCTGAATTTTGGAGCCGGTAGTACCTAACAGTTCCGAAACGTAGTTGCGATACTCTGATGCATTCATGATGTCAACTTGTCCAGGAGCTTTCTCGAAGCTGGATGCAACATTGACATCAATCTTGGTGGTAAAGCTATGGCTGCGTTTGGTGTCGATCAGAATCACACCGTTGGCACCCTTAGCTCCATAGATGGCTGTACCATTGCGAAGAATAGATACCGAAGCAATATCGTGCACCGAAATGTTAGCCAGAAGGTTGTTGTAGAAACCTTCGTGTGCACAGGTGCGATCGTACTGCATATCCATAATGACGCCATCCACAACAATGAGTGGCTGTGCATTTGCGTTGAGTGAGTTGATACCATTCATCAGCATATAAGCACCCAAACCAGGAACACTGCCTCGGTTGTTGCTGCGAATCTGTGCGCCTGCGATGTTAACAATCTGATTGTCGATCGAAATGTCGTTGTTGAGGTCAGAGGCAACACTCTTGATGCTCTGGTTGGCTGTTTTGCTCATACCAACAATCTCCTTGAAGACGTTAGAGTAGAGAATGATGTCAACGTTACCCTTTGCATTGCTGACTGCAATCTGCTGCTCGTTGTAGCCGTCGCGCTGTACGCGGAGGCTTGATACATAATCAGGCAATGTTATCTTGTATTGGCCTTCTCCGTCGGTCATGGTCGAGACCTTGGTGTTTGAGAATGCCTGAACGCGAACACCGGCGAGTGGCTCGTGCGTGTAAGCGTCGCGGATGACACCCTGCACCGTTACTTCTGCCAAGACAGGAGTTGCCAGCAATGCCGATATGGCTAATATGATTGATTTTTTCATTTGAATTGTCAATTTTCGATTATCAATTATCAATTGCTCTCTTCATCCTCGTGTGGTATCAGAAGGATGCAATCAAGGAACATATTTGAATTGGCCGTTCTGGCATCTTTTGATTCCATCGCATTGTTGATGCGGATACGGGTAGTGACTGTGGTCTGTGCGTAGTTACAAGTAGGGAACTTGAAGGTACAGAGTTTGACGGTATCTACTCGCATTGGATCATTTACAAATGTTCGTGTTGTCTTGGTAGGATCCAGATTACATTCCATGATGTAAGGGGCATTCTTGTCCGACAAATCGTAGTTGCTTGGCTTGCTCTCGTCCAATACACCTCGTGTTTTGCTGTCGATTATGTATTCCTGACGGTCGCGACCTGTGTAAGTGATTTCGGCAGTGAACTTGTTTGGCAGTTTGTTGCCAGGGAAGGTCATATCCATGTTTTCATCGACGGTCTTTGGAAGCAATACACAGTAGATGTCGTATGCGCCCGAAAGCACATTTGGAATTTCATATTCTACCCAGTACTTATCGCTTGCTACTGCTGCAGTTATGTCGAGGTAACCATGTGAGATGGAGTCGGCAGCAAGCATTTTGCTTTGTGGATTGAATGGTTTGGTCTTTTTCGGATTTGCACCGCTGTCGTATAAACGCCAGCGTTCACCTCTGATTTCCTCAGCCTCTACTTTGATTGGTAAGCTGTAGGTAATCTGTTTTGGGAATGGCCAGCTGGTTACGTTGTAGATGATACCGTTCGAACAGGTGTCGATCACAGTGCCAGGCAGGTTGAATATTCCACCCGGTTCGAATGGATAAAAGTATTCGCTATACTGAATCTCTGGGTAAGTGACTTGGTAATAGTTTGTACTTCTTACATAGAACTCAGGATAAGGTTGTCTCCACTTGTTTGCATTGTAGAGGAAGTCGTACAATATTCCATCGTGAACATACAATTCGGAGATAGAGTCGTTTTTGATCGAATCTGTAGAATAATTGCTAAAGTCGAAATATGGTTTTGCCTCTTTGTAGAGAGAATCCCACAACTCAGCCACTGGCATTACCATCCAATAGGTAGAGTCCTCACTATGGATAGGACCAAACCAGCGGAGCAGCATGTTGTCGGTATAGAATACTGAATCGATGTATTCTGTTTTTCCTTCTTCGTTAGCACCAGTTGCAAGCGAACTTGATTCGTTGAATCTGTCAATATGATAGGACTTGAAGAACTTGCCAATGTGCGAATAGTGCTCCATGTTCAACAGTTTCTCGTACATGTTATATTCGAAGTCAATTGGCTTTTCGATTGTGTGCAGTACACCATTGATGGCTGTCTGATTGCTCTTGCCATCCAAAATGGCGACGTTGTTACCCACTTTGTGGTTGTCGATGTGCAGATACTTTCTGTTGAGGGTAGTAACGACAGCCATCTTGCCATTGTCGGCATGTGAATAGCGGGCAATGTGGTTCATGACAAACTGGCTTTCGACCAATGAGTCACCATTCTGGGTTTGACACATTTTGAGCAGTGAATCCACGTCGAAGGTTCCATTCTTTGGAGCCCAGACAGTGAAGACCTGATCCGAACTTAACAGTTCTTTGTAGGTAGTGACTGTCATCTTGCTATTGGCAAACATCTTGGTAGCATCAAGCACCTTGCAGAAGTCCGAAAGGCTATTGTCCTTCTGTATGGCTTCGTAGAGGCTGATATTGCCAAAGGTTGTGTCAGGGTATTGGTCGTAGTGATCATCCCAGCTATCCTGACAGGCTGCCAGCGTCAGTCCAAAGACTGGCGCGAGCAGTATGTATTTAAGGTTATTTTTCATAACTTGTTGTTTGTTTTCAATGAACGATTAGTGCTTGTCTTCAGGTTCTACACCTGCATATACCGATTTTGGAACAATCTCGATATAGTCGAGCGACATTTCTGCCTGATTCTCCAAAACCTGACGCAGTCGGATATAATAGTTGTGCTCTGGTTCGAAGGCCTTGGTGGTCAAGATGCGACGCAGAATGTGTGCCTGTGTACGTGCGTTGGTGCTTCCGCCCAAGAGGTAGGAGTCATAACCCTTCATACAGCCGTTGTTGCGGAGTGCCTTGTCGTTGGCCTCGATGCGTTCGTCGTCGTTGTCCAACTCTTCGTCACTCTGCCAGCCATATTCGCCACCGTACTTGCGCAGATCGACAGGAATACCGCAAGGCATATCGCCGGTGAGGTTGTCGTCGAAATAAATCTGTACTACGGTACGGGCATCGCCAGCGGTGTAGCCCAAGCGGACCTCGTAGGTCTGGCCTGCTGGTACAGGTGGCAACTTGAACTTGATATCGAATGCGCCAAGGCAGGCGTTATTGTCGCCCTCCCATGAGTTGAAGAAGCCTACGCGGTTGTGAACAGCATAGAATGTCTGGTCACCGAACACATAGTTCTTGGTGAATCCAGGAGCAAATCGCATCATGAAGAAGTCTGCCTTGTTGTTGGTCATCTGGCGAGGATCGTTGTTACGTGCGCCAGAGTTCGAGAAGTCTGGCGACAGTGTGGTAGCATCAATACGAATTCGGATGTTCAAGACTTTGTCGATGGTGGTCTTGTTGTAGGTTAGAATATCGTCGATGTAATAGAATGCACCATTAGGTGGAGCGATGGTCTCGTAGTTCTTGTTGATGGCAGCAGCCTCTGCCTGACGCAGAATGCGGCATCCACGTACTTCGACCTTCTTTTCGCCCAAACCACGGCGGTTGATGTACTTCTCGGTACCGGCGTCACTAATCTTCATGATGGTGAATGGACACATGGTCTCGTAGAACTCCATGATATCCTGCTTTTCGGTCTGGAAGTAGGTGTTGATGGACTGATAGTCACTTACGGTCATATTCTCGTAGGTCAAGTCACGGTCGAGAATATGATAAGAAATGAATCGGTTCAATGGATTCTTACGATCGGTAAAGTCTGGGTGCTTGCCGGCATCCTCCTTGTAGGTCTCGTCGTAGATCTTGTTGGCATATTCAATCAGATCATCGATGGTGTAGATGCCCTTGGCATGGAAGACAGAGTCTGGCTCGATGAAAAGAGTGTATTTGAACAGACGTTCCTCTGGATAATACCAGTGTACGTCTCGTCCACCGAATGCCTTCATACGGCCATTGTCGAAGATGCGCAGATCCTTCTCGATTGCTTTTTCGTAGGCAGAATCCTTGACGAGAGTCATTGAGTCGGCCAAGTGAGTGAGGTTGAATGCCTGTGCGAACAAAGACATGGTCTCATCCTGCATGATCTCATCCTGAATCATGGTGCTCGATGCGTTGATTACGGTATTGACAATGTGTACAACACCATTGGTTACAGAGTCATCGTGGGCAATGATAGGGGAACCATTGACACGCCAGATGATGTTACCGTTGCTATCGGCAGTCGAGTCGCAGGTGAAGGTCAGGTGACGCTTGTTCATGTTGTCTCGTGACGATGATTCGTCAATGTCCGAGATATAGATGGACTGGCCATTGACCAGGTGCATCCAAGCCAAAGTATCACATTGCTCCTTCTGAAGCGCGTCCAAGTTGGGCAAGTCGTGCTGCTTCAAGTAGTTTTGGATAGCCTCGTTGGTTGGCGCAAAACAGGTAAACTCACCGTAGGTCTTGAGCAAGCCCATGAGCTCAGCGCGTTCCAGAATCTGGACAAAGTCTGAGAACTCGCCGTTGTTGCTGCCGTCTGTCAGATACGAGGCGACAGTCTGACCAGTGAAGGTATAGTATGCATCTTTAACGGGATCGTTGTCGATGCACGATACTACGGTAAAGAGAGGGCAGAGGCCCATCAGTACCATGATTGATTTAAATATCTTTTTCATCGTTGTGTTGTCTCGTTGGTTATATATGCAGAATTCTGTGTCAGGTGCTTGTTGATTTTCAACTCGTCTTTTTCGTAAGGCCAGAAGAGAGCGTCACGTGAGCGGAGCTGAATCTGAACAGCCGTTTTTCTCTCCTTTTGTTTGACGGTTACACCACGAATCAACTTCTGGTTGTCTTTTTCGCGGAGGGTAAAGCGAACCCAATCGTACCAGCGCTTTCCTTCGAAGATCAACTCGCGGTTGCGCTCCTTCAGAATCAGATCAAGCATGGCAGACTGTGTGTTGAATTCATCTGCTTGCAAGCAATCTGTGTCTGTTGGCTTGAGACCATTGCCTCGGTTATAGACAGCCGATACCAGTTCGAATGCCTCGCTCAACTGCTCGTCGGAACCAAGCATTGCGAGTGCTTCGGCACGCATCAGCATAATGTCGGTTAGACGATATACAATCCAATTGGCATATGCTTTCGATTCTGTACTTGGTGATACTTCTGGATCTTTGCCTTCCAATGGACTCGGAGTGATGCTGACATCATAGTAATAATACTTGCGAATCGGGAATTCCGTGTCATTGTTCTTCATGAATGCTACTGGACGGAAATCTGTCGCGTTGTAGGTCTCATTGTCTTTTGAATAGATGTTGGAGAATACAAGCGCAGGTGCCACGAACTGACCATCGCGGTTGTCGGTAACATTGCCGAAGAAGGTCTTGACAATTTCGTTCTCAGCCGACATCTTGTCTTCGAAGTAGAGCTCGAAGATTGACTCGAACGAATTTCCTTTGCCAAAGATCTCGTAGTAAGACTCTCCATAAACCTTTGCGTTCTTGTTCTTGTCCAAAATGAGCGGGTACTTATCGAAGCTGAGCTCGATTTGGTCCACGAAACGCTCGTCTTCGGACTTGGCATCTTCGTACAGATCCATCTTGTATTGGAATACTTTGTCCGAATAATCAAGGACCTTCTGGTATTCGCCTTGCCACAGATAAATATCGCAGAGCAGGGCGTAGAAAGCACATTTGGTTACACGACTTGTGTTATTGTCATTGTTGATGGCATGGCTATAACCCTTCAATGGGAAATAACGCAGCGCATCGTTCATGACAGCTTCCAGATCGTTGCTGAGGATCTTGAGCAGATCATTGAATGGAACAGGTGGCAAAGCATAATCCTTCACAATGTCCTTATCGTTGACCGATGGTTTGTTGGTATAAGGAACATCCCGGAAAGTACGTGCCAGATAGAAGTAACACAATGTACGGATCCAGGTTGCTTCGGCGATATGTGCGTTCATGTCGTTCAGGCTGTAGTTTGGATCCAATGCCTGTACGTCAGGTGCGTTATAGATCAAAGTGTTGCATCGGTTAATGACCTGATAGAAGTCTTTCCACTTTAGGTATTTGTTGGTTTCGAGGATGTTCTCGCCCACGATGTAACGCAATTCTGTCTCGGTTGACTGCGATGCGTAGGTTACGTTCTCGGAACGTGCCTCACCCCACAAGAATACTCGCTTCATAAAGTCTGCCTCCTGCATGCCTGAATAACAGCCATACAGAACACTTTCAACATCCTCTTTGCGGTCCCAGTAGTTCTCTTCTACGATTTCGTTCAATGGCTTGATGTACAGATAATCGGAGCAAGAGGTCAGGAATCCCTGCGCTGTGCTGAGCGGAAGTGCTGTGCAGAGAATGAGTTTGCCTATTTTGCTTGTTATATTTTTCATAATTATGATCGATATCTTTTATTCATTATTTCTTTGTCTTTTACCGTATGCCATTAGAATGTAATGGTTGTACCTGCACTGAAGTTGCGCGAACGTGGAGTGCGAGCGTTATCGGTTACTACGCCATAGCCACCGTAGCCGACCTCAGGATCTGCACCGGAGTATTTGGTGAGTACAAAGATATTGGAACCTGAAATAAAGAAGCTGACAGCGTTGAGACCATACTTCTTGATCTTCTTTGGATCGAGCGAATAGCTGATCTGACTGTAGTTGAGACGGAGGAAAGAACCATCTTCAACGAAACGGTCTGAAGGAAGACTGTTGTAACCATAGCTACGCAATGCACGTGGGATAGAGGTAATATCACCCTCTACACGCCAGCGCCAGTTGACGGCACGGCTCTGGTTGTCGTTGTTGTACATGGACTCAGCACTTCTGCGGGCACCGTTGATGATTTTGTTGCCATAGCGGAAGTTGAACTGGTTGTTCCATGACAGACGGCCCCACTGTACCTTGAAACCGAAACCACCGGTAATGATTGGCAATGAAGAACCGAGATAAACGATATCCAATTCGTCGATGTTACCATCGTGGTTGATATCTTCGTAGATGGCATCACCACCCTTGAACTCATACTTCTGAGCCTCGTTGTACTCGTAGTACATTGGCTTAGGCTTGCCATATTCGTTCAGGATGACTTCGCCATTCTCGTCGCGGGCTACTGGGGCGTTAGGACCACTTACACCCTTAACCTCTTCTGGGGTATAGGTTGTATATTGGTAAACACCCTTGTACTTGAAGCCGTAGATTGAACCGAAGGCATTCTTACACTGTACGTGTGTGAGGTAAGGAGCATCGTTCTTGCGTTCGAAGTCCTTGTTGATGATGTCGAGCATACTTTGCTCCATCTTGGTCAACTTGTTCTGGTTGTTGGCGAAGGTGACATTGAAGTCTGCAGTCCAACCCTTACCGAACTTAATCAAGCGGTTGGTGTTGATGTTGAACTCCCAACCGATGTTGGTCATCTCGCCTGAGTTCTTGATGTTGAGGTTCTCGAAACCAGAAGATGACGGAATACGGTAGTTGTTCATCAACAGGTCGCTGGTGATGGATTTGTAAACGTTGACGTCGGCAGTGATCTTGTCTTTCAGGAAGCCGAGGTCAACACCCAAGTTCCAGGTCTCCTTCTGTTCCCAACGGAGTGAGTTGAGGGCGATGTTGTTTGGCTTGACAGCTGAATGACCCATATAACCCTGTGTATTGGCATATTTGATGAAGAAGAGGTTCTCGCCACCTGGCTGGTTACCTACGATACCCCAACCTGGACGGATAGAGAGCATTGAGAGCCAATCTTCGGTCGAACTCATGAAGTCCTCATTGCTGATGTTCCAACGGAGAGAGATACCAGGGAAGGTACCCCAACGTGTATTCTTACCAAACTTAGATGAGGCATCACGACGCATGCTCAAGTCGAACATGTACTTGCCCTTGTAACCATAGTGGAACTGACCGGTCACATAGATACTTCTCCATTCCGAAGCACCTGTGCTGAACTTGTCGCCGATAGTTCCTTCAGCCGATGGAGAACTGATGTTGCCATAAGGCATACCATACTTGCTTTCGCCCTGTGAACGGGATGAACCATTGTTCAACTGGAAACGAACCAAAGCCATGACGTTGTGGTCGGTGTTCGAGAAGACTGGACTATAGGTCAAGGTGTGGGTTGTTGAGATGGCGAACGACTTGTAGGAATCGCTTTCAGCCTTGTTGTTGCTCTTGTCAGCCCAACCACCTGTCACGAGGCTCGAAGGATAGAAGGTGTCGTTGTAACGGTTCTCTATCGAGAAGTTGATTCGTCCTTCATACTTCAAACGTGTCTCGTCGTAGCTGGTGCCCAAAAGGTCGTATGAGAGGTTGAACTCAGGCTGGATGCGGAAGTTCTTCTCATTGTTCTTTGCCTCCTTGGCCAATGCCAATGGGTTCGAATACTTCTTCTGGTCATCGTTGAATGCCTGCGAAGCTCTCGACTTCATGTGATAGTACTGTCCGGTAGATACACCGTCCTCAATCTCCTCATAAATGGCCAGGTTAGGCATCTTCTTGTAGGCGATGCTCAACAGGTCACCACTGTTCTTGTGGTTGTTGGTATAGGTGAAGTTGAAGTTGGTCGAAACCTTGATACGATCCGAAATGAAGTAGTCCAACGAGGTGCGCTCGGTGAAACGATCCAACTTCTGCTCGATGATGGAACCGGTCTGGTGGTCGTAGCCGGCAGATACACGGAAGTGTGCCTTTTCGCCACCACCAGAAATGGTGAGGAAGTGTTTCTGCTCGAGACCCATCTGCTTGACAGCATCTACCCAATCGGTATTGTTGTTGTACTGACGCCAGTCCTCGAATTCAGCATCCGAGTGATAGTACATGATCTCAGGGATGTTGGCAGCACTTGTGCTCAAAGTCGGATTGAAGTATGCCTCCTTGAGGAACATGGTATATTCACCTCCCTTGAGAAGCTGGATTCCATCTGGCTGGAAGGTCATGTTGGCACGGTATGAGTAGCTGACACGTGTAGGTCCGCGAGTACCACGCTTGGTCTTGATTTCGATTACACCATTGGCACCCTGTGAGCCCCAGATAGCGGTTGCAGCAGCATCCTTGAGTACGGTGATGTTCTCGATATCCTCTGGGTTGACCGAGAGGAGCTCTGCAAACTTCTCGTCGGTTGCGTTGGCGAAGTCGAAGTCCTTGTTGGCATCCGATTCCCAAACGTTGCCATCGACAACAATCAATGGCTCGGTGTTACCGTTGATGGAAGATACACCACGCAGACGCATGGTTGTGCCTGCACCAAGGTTACCGCTTGCGAAGACGATGTCCAAACCAGAGATACGTCCCTGCAGAGCCTCACCTACGGTTGTGGCTACAGCCAGGTTTTCAAGGTCCGAAGCCTTGATCGACTGCATAGCGGTCGAAATCTCAGTTTCTGGAATGTCCAAGCCAGAAGTTTCGCTTCTCTTCTTCTGCGAAACGACAACTTCCTGAAGCTCGTGTCTGTCTGCTTCCAAGACAATCTTATACGAAAGGCCTTTGATCGGTATGGTTAATGTCTTACAGCCGATATAGGTGATTTGCAATCGGTCTTGTGGATTGCGGATGGCGAACGAGAAGTTACCGTTGAAGTCGGTAACGCCTGATGCCATGACACGATTGTCTTTGTTGAGCTCCACAACGTGTGCTCCTGCCAGAACATCGATTTCGTCGGATACAGTACCCGAAATTACGTCGCCTGCGTTCTGTGCAAATGTATTGGTGCAAGTCAATAAACCAAATACAAAGTATAAAAGATATTTCTTCATGATTTTCTATTTTGTATTTGTGTTATTATTTTTTGTAATAGAGTGGTCCGTCGATCAGGTGAATTGCGGCAAATGAACTTGCCTCAATGTTGCCAGAGAGCTTATATTCGCGTACCACGAGGTTGTAGAGATCTTCGCCGTTGGCATCTTTGTTCTTCATGACATGACGCTCGTTGCCGGTTCTGTCCTTGACGGTCAGTTCTCCACGGGTTGAGGTTACATCCAGTGCATAGAACTTCTTGGTGGCTGCGTTGATGGCTGCAGTCTCGTAGGTTCTTGTGAAGTTGTCAGGGTTGATTCGGTTGCCGTTCTCATCGTTGATGATTGGCTTGCCTGCGCCATCCACCTTAACACTTACTTCGGTGCTGTAGTCCATGTCAATCATCAACAGATTGTCTTGGATGTGGTAACGAAGGAAGTCGTTGATTTCTTTTGCATATTTCTCTGCATTGGCCTTGGCTGTGTTGTCGCCGCTTTCTCCCTTCTCCTGCAAGGTCTCAACCTCTTCCCAAGTATGGATTCTTCCTGCCTTGATACCGGCTTCGATACTTTCGTTGGTTGGAACATACACAGTATAGTTAAAGTTGCGGAAACAATCTACGTTGCCTTGTGAAGAGGCAATGCCCATTCCGTCAGGACTGGTTGCTAGGAGGTCTGACTTCAACAGCATGTCGTAGAACATTGAGAACTCCTCGTGCTCTGACAGGATGTCGAAGGTACTTTTGCGGCTTGTCATAATTGGCTCTGGTGCGGTCTGCTCTTCGTCGGCGCCGATGATGTAGGTCTTGCCATTACCACCGTTGGTCTGATCATAAATTTTGGTGATCTTGAGCCACTTGTTCTGGTCACGCTGCAGGGTTCCCTGTACATACCAATTACCGTTTTCCTGCTTCATGCGAATCACGCCGCCATTCTTGGTGCGATAGTACTCGTGTCCATTCTCGACGTTACCCTCGAAGATGCGGCTACCTACCACAATGTGGTTGTCGAGCACATCCTCCAGTCGGTCGAGGATTGCAAATTCGTCTTTTACATTACGATCAAATTCTCCCTTTTCACCGGTTACTACATTATATTTATATACTTTGGCCCAAACGCTTGGAGTAGCCTTGGCATCGTACTGAAATTCCCAGATTTCGTTGTCGGTGCCTTTGTACTTGACTGGGTCAACGTACGATAGCAATGCATCGTTTGTTGGGATGAAGAAGGAATAGTAAGAATCCAAAGAGTTCAGGTAAGAGGTGTAGTTCAAACGGTTGTGGTCAATAGCCCACCAAAGGATATTCATTATCTTGGTGTTGACAAATGCCGGATAGCAGACACTCACGAACTCGGTTGGAGAGAATACCTTGTTGGTCCAATAGATGGCACCGTTACAGGCTATCTCTACTGAATCAATTGACTCAACTGTAAGGTTCATTGGGTCGTTGTTGGTATTGAGTACATCCTTGAACTTCGATGGTACGGTGTTTACCCACGATTCCTTCATGCAGTTATTGATGAGCTTGGCAACTACGAGGTCAGGAATGCTGTCCCAATCTCCATATACATCTTTGAATGATTTACCTACGCCATTGTCCCAGAAATCCTGCATTACATCGTCGGTAGGTACAAGCATGACACCCATATTCTGTTGCAAGAGTACTTCAGAACGAGTTTCGCTTGGATCGTCGCTATAGAAGGCATTCCAACCTGGATCGTATGTTAATGAATTTACTGCTGGACGATTGTTTGGCATAGTAGTGTTCTTGCTGCCACCTGTACTGCGCAGAGCGTAGTAATGCTTGACGAAAAGCGTATCGATCGAAGTTCCGTACTGGTTGTTGTAGATTCGGGTTGCTTCGTCCGAGAGTGGGTATGGAGCGCTGAAACGTTCCAACAGACGGCTGAAGATCTGTGATTCCGGATTGGTACGAATCACCTCTGCCATATTGTTCAATGGAACGATTACATCCTTTGTGCGATGAATAAAACCGTTGGCTGTTCGGATATTGCGCTCAACGACTGCAGTGTTTGCTACATTTGCATCGCCAGGCTGACGTTTTTCGTCGGAGTTCTTGATGTTGTAGAGGAAGTCAACGTCGTCGTTGGTTATCTTGTTGTTGGCGAGGAAGGTCTCGGTCAGGAACATTAAAGGAGCTGCGCTGTTGTCTTTCATGCAAACGATGCTCTTGTTGTTGTCGATGTAATACTTCCAGGCTGGGTTGTTTTTGGGCATTTCGCTGCATTCGATAACTGGGACAGTATCCAAGTACGATACAGAGGTTGTACGACGCATGGCTCTACCAGGCATTGGACCTTCGGATCCAGTTGTGCTTGCCAGTGTCATAATCTGCAGTGAGTTGTCGAGCATAGAACCATAGAACAGAAGCTTCTTCTGAGCGTAGGTCAGTTCATCGTAGCTTTTAACTCCCCATTTGTTGTTAGCGTAGAAACGGTCGAATGCTTCGTCGTCGGCTGCAAATACAGTCTTGAGTGTTACGCCAGACAGCGCATCGTAATAGTCCAAATCTTTGGCTAACTTACAATAGTTCTCGAATTTGTTCGATTCGAGATAGGTCATGAGGTTGCTGCCGAAGTTCGGCGGTAACTTCTCGTCCAAATCGTACTCTGGAGTGCATGAGCTGTAGCAACCCGCTACAACCAACAAGTTGGCTAAAACCAATTTGTTGCCTGCCCTTTGAATGTGTTTCTGGAACATTGCGTTTAGGTTTGTTTTCATTGGTTTATTTGGTTATTTTGATTGTTTTTCAAACGAGGTTTGTAATTTCACGGCGCAAAGATATATAATAATTTAAATACACGCTTGTTTAAACGAAACAAATGTTATCATTTTTGAAACATTGTTAAAAAATGTACAAAAATAGTTGTCAACAATCTTTTTGCTATTTTGCTGATTTGCATGCTTAATCACTTGTTTATGTAACTTGATTTATTGCTTTTTGTTAATTTGTTGCATTTTTGTAACATAGAGTATCATGTTTGTGACATCTATTTGTTTGGTTTATTATTAATGTTTATCTTTGCGCTGTTAAATAATTCAAATGCTATGAAATTCTATCATTTTCTTCCTGTAATGTTCGCTTTTGTGGCTTGTACCGATCAACAGATTCAGTATCCGAAGCCATTGTTCGAATCTTTTACCTATACAGGAAATGATGCCCGTTACGATTTGCCATTTAATCCTCAGACACATTATTTAAATCCTATTATATCGGGTACGAATCCGGATCCTGCCATTTGTCGCAAAGGTGATGATTTCTTTATGGCCAACAGTTCCTTCGTTTATTGGCCTTCCATACCTATCTGGCACAGCAAGGATCTTATTGATTGGGATTTCTGCGGCTATGTTATTGATCGTCCATCGCAGGTGGTCTTCCATGATGGAGTGCGTATTGACGGTGGTGTCTATGCTCCTGATATTAAATATTGTGAGGCTAATCAGACATTCTATCTGATCGTTACTTTGGTGGATTGCTCCGGCAATGTGATTTTCAAGACGCAAGACCCTTCGCAGGGTTGGAGTGAACCGATTCCAGTACCAGAAGTGCATGGCATCGATCCCTCTTTCCTCTTTGATAACGATGGCAAGTGCTATATATTAAATAATGATGAGCCTGCCTATCCTGCCGAGTATAGCGGACACCGTGCTATCTGGGCTCGCGAATATGATTTGAATATCGATAAGGTTTGTGGTGAACCGGTCGTCATGATCGACAAGGGAATCCGTCCTGTCGAGAAGCCTATTTGGATAGAGGGCCCTCACCTCTATCATTTCGCCAATCAGATGGAGGGTCGCGTGTACGAACAATATTATTTAATGGATGCTGAGGGTGGAACCGGCGATAATCATTCCGAAGTTGTCTTGGCTGGTAAGTCTCCGTTGGGTAAATTTACTCCTTGTCAGCAGAATCCAATCCTGACACAGCGAACCCAACCTCACGATCGTCCGAATGCTATTGCTTGCGCTGGTCATGCTGACCTTTTGTATGTAGGACAGCCTGTTGCTCCAGGTGTTTCTTCAGTCAATGACTGGTGGAGCGTCTTTCTGGCTACTACTACCTACGATGGAGATCAACTCTACAATACGGGACGCAGTACTTTTCTTTTGCCTGCTTCGTGGCAGAAAGATCCTGTTTCTGGGGGTATCCAGCCTTTGATTCTGGATCCCTCGGCAGTCATTCCTACTGTCTGCGAAAAGAGTGAGTGGCAGAAAACTGTGGCTGAGGCTCAGGATGCTTCGGCTCGAGTCAAGACAGGTAGCATGGCTGATCCGTCGAATCTGTTGACGGGCAATGGTACTTATAAGGATGGATTTGAAAACAAGTCGCTCTATCCTCTTTGGTTTACTCTTCGTACACCAGAAACGGATGCAGATGCTCTTGCCGATGGTCGATGGGCTTCGTGGTATAAGCTGATTGCTGGTTGTCTGCAGCTGACCGGTCGTTCTGTCAAGTTGAGCGACAAGGGCCAGCCTTCGATGCTGGGTCGTTGGGTGAAGAATAATAGCTATACGGTTGAGGCAAGGATGCTTTTTACTCCGCAGGAGAATCTCTCTATGGGTGCTTTGACGCTTTTCCAGACCGAAGAGGCTCATTATATCTTCGGTAAGAGATTGAGCGTAAGCGGACAGTTGGAACTGGTGGTTATCAAGACCGACAAAGAGCATGGAGAACAAGTCGTTGCCCATTGCGATATGGATTCTCGCGACAATCTGAATCCAATTGATCTGCGTGCTGAAGTTAATCAGCATAATCTGCAGTTCAGCTATTCGTTGGACGACGGAACTACTTGGAATAAGGTTGGTGATCTGCAGGATGCCGATATTCTGACTACCAACTATGCTGGTGGTTTTACAGGCTGTGTTGCCGGCCTTTATTCCTACAAGAAATAAAGAAAATTTGAGAATAAAGATGTTTGTTTCATAAATACATTAGTTTAATTCAAAGGTAATTTTTAGTTAGTAATGAGTGTTAATCCATCCTGTCGTGAGATAGGATGGATTCTTTTTGATATATTCAAGTTTCGTTAGTTCGACTTGATGCTATATAATAAAGTAAGAGTCTGCTCGTCATCCGACGAACAGACTCCAGATGTTATAACCAAAATTTGTCAAATAAGAAATAGATAGTATGATGAAATATTAGAATCTGTATCCAATGCTTCCACAGGGTCCGACGCAGCTTTCGGCGGTATTGCCGTGTTTCTGGCTGCTGTTGTCGGTTGTGTTGAAGAAGTTGGCTGCAAAGCGGATGCTGAATGTCTTGTTGATGTTGTACAAGAGTCCGACTTTTACGCCAAATACCCCATAGTTAGGTGCACAGCAATCAAGACTGGCGTTTTTGAATCCGATCACGAATCCTCCATATCCTTCGATGAAGGGGCAAAGTCCCTTGTAGTCTTTGATGTTGTAATCTATTAAAGCGATCAGAGGTACGCCATGTGTGGCGTATGGCCCAACCGAATAATAGAGTCCTGTACCGGCACCAACTGCAAGTTTGGGACTATAATGGTAAAATCCGGCTATTTGATAACTGCCGTTTGTATCCTTCTTGTCTCCAATTCCCTTTGAGACTGCTCCATCGATTCGTATTTCGTATGACTTCCAGTCCTTGCCGTAGTTCTTTACTTTCTTTGGTGCTTTTATGCCGTTTTCTCCAGGGTAATAATAGGAGTTTGTGTGATCTTCTTCGTCCATTTCTTCGCCTGGTCGAATAACGAACATGGTTTCGTGCTTGTCCGTTTTCTTTTTGCCAGGTCCTTGACCAAAAGCAAATACTTGGATGATAGAGAAGACTAACATCAGTAAAATAGTCTTTTTCATAAGAAGTTGTTTTTTATATCTTCCACTTTCTGCTTTGTGGTGCAAATATACACAAACTTTTTTAGTTTCATATGCGGAAATTTGTCTAATTTCGCTATAATTTACAAAAAGTCTGCAAAAACAGACTGTTTTGGCATGAGTAGAATGCAAATGGCTGTCTTTTTACGGCTTTATAACTATGGTTTTTGACGGATTTTGCTTGCGAATATATTACACATTAAAGGTTTCTTTGTTCTTGCAAAATAGTAATGTGAAAATTATCTGCCTATTTTTCTTGACTTTTTTGACACCTTTTGCACTTTTTTGACAGATTGGCATGGAAAAAGTCCTTATCTTTGCACCGCATTTAAGAAATTATTATTTTTTATTATTATTTGGGCATTTAATAAAAGAAAAACGCAGCCACTTATGTATAAAGGATTGTACACTGAGTACAATCCTTTTTTTGCGGTTATAGTTAGGCACTCACGCAAAGAACGCATATGACGCTAAGGAGGCCTCGTAAAGGAATTCGACCTGTACGGTTAAAAGATCTCATGGGGAATATGAGGAAATTGGAGAAGTCTGAATTGTTGCCAATTGTTCTTGTTTTTCTGCATATTGTACAAATTCCACAAGAGAAAGAAATAATTCCAATCAGTACAGTTAAATGCCTATTGTGCCCAAAAAAACTCGGATTTAACCGATTTAATGAATCTGACGGATGTCTGCGACACTAAATATTCTGTTCTATCTGTTCAATCTGTCCTATCCGTGTTTAAACGTACACGTCGAATTGTTTTGCTCCAGCTTTATGCTTTATAGTATTAACGTATTCTTCCTTTAATTCCTCTGAATTCCTTGTAGAATTACTTCTTAATTCTTGCTCTGCTTTTGTCTTTCCATCCATTCTACTGGAGGGAGACCTTCCTTGTCTTTGAAGACCTTGATAAAGTAGGTTCGTGAAGAAAAGCCAGAGAGGTCTGCAACTGTTTCGTGCGAGTATTCTGGATTTTCGATCATGATAGCTTTTGCTTCAGTAATGCGCAAAGAATTGAGCCAACTTCTGAATGATTGTCCAAGCGTGCCATTGATGTAAGTGGTGAGCGTGGAACGATGGAAGCTTGTCTCTTTGACCAGGTCTTCGATGGTGAGTTCTGGATTAGTGAATCTCTTTTTCTCTATCCATTTTTTGATGGCTGTCTCGATTGCTGGACTCGGTGGGATTGATTTCTCCTCTTCTGATAATGTGTCTGCTTCGATAGTTTCGAAATAGAGATCTATGAGTTTCTGGATATCGTAGGTGTAATAGATGAATCTGTTGACATAGAATAAGATTGCGACAAAGTTCAAAAGCGTAATGAATTTCAAGAAAATGCTGTTGCTTAAAATGGCAAATGGTACACAGATCATGAATAGCGTGAGTGTAATGATTTCACCCGCCAGCCAGTCTGTCTGTGTGGTTGTATCTTTACTGAAATAGTTGTCTAGTCTTGCCTTGATGTTGTTGAATTCCTTGCTTGTATAGTAGGCTATGACCGTAAATATCGTTGTATAAGCGATTGAGTCGATTATCTCGATTGTGTAAAGAATGTTTGGGTGCATGTTGCCATATACTAATGTGGCAATGCTGGCTGCGTATGTCCAAAAGCTCCAGAAGATAATTCGATGGCTGATTTCTCCCTTTGTGAAAACAAACGATAGAGAGAATAGCATTAACATGCCCGATAGGGGGAAGAATATCATGTTCATCATGATAGCCTTGGTTGGGTCTGTCAATCGCCATCCTGTGTAGAATTGGATCCAAAAGTGTATGACAAGTAGGATTTGACTCAGAATGAGCATCCATCTTGCGCGTATATATATATGTGTGTGTTTGGATTCGAAGGTGCGCGATAGCGTCAGCATTGCCGTCATAATTGCAAAGGCAACACATCCACCAAATTGTATGTATGGAAAGAATTTGTCCATAAAATCTATTTTGTTCGGTGCAAATATAATGTTTTTTGTCGAATTGTACGAATTTCCACCTTAAAATATATATTTTTTTTACACCATTTCGAATTTTTGTACACCTTTTGATGTTAAAAGTACATATCTTTGCTCCGTAATTATTATAAAGGTAATTAAAAATGGGCTAAAAAACATTATTCAATACATTCTTGGCTAGCCACTATACTGCGTCTGAGGTGCACTAAATCTAGTGCACCTTTTTTTGAACTATAAGGTTGACTGCTGAATGTCCAAGTCTGCATCACAATTTGAACAAAATATGTTAAACTAAGGACGCTATATATAATTTGACCTATTATTGGGGCACTCATGCAAAGGACGCAAAGAGCGCAAAGGTCCTCGCGTGAGTGCCTAACTATTTACTATGAGGTCATAAGGTATTTAGTTGCCTAAACTAATTCGACGTGTGCGGTTGAAAGAAGATTGAACAGATTAAACGGATTCAAGAGATTTGACCGATTTATAGCGTCGCAGACATCCGTTCTGATCCGTTCAATCCGCGTCATCCGCGTTCCTTTGCGTCTTAGAGTATGTAATCGTACACGTCGAACTAATTTTGAATCCCTACTTAACTCTTGAATTGGTATAATCTAGGTTCAGTCGTTTCTTGTATATGTTGATTCAAATCGTTGCAGATATACGATTGTTTCTGCTGGATTCGTTCAATTCTCGTTTCTTTGTGGATTGTAGAGTGTGATCTTTTAGTGGCGAAAATGTTTCAATCTGTATTGTGCGATGCTCGTTTGAGGTTGTTGCTGGTTCTAATTTGTATCAAATGTTGATGAAATAGTCGTTATTTCATAAATTGAGTCCTTTGGTTACAAATATCACTCTGTATTGTTACATTGTTTGCTTTGTTACAATTTAAAAAATATATGTAACAATGTGTTTTGGTAAACAAATATAATTGTATTACCTTTGCAGCGCAAAAAGCAAGTGAGCCGGTTTCGGCCGGTTCTAAAAACCTTCGTTCGTAAACCTTTATTTTTTGATTCGGTTAGTTGTTACAATTAAGTTAGAAATTAAGTTAGTGTAGTGGGTTGGACTTCGGTCCACCGTAATGACAAGTGGGTGTCTGTTCTTTGGTTGAAAAGAGCAGGCACTATTTTTTTTACCTGTACGGTTACATACTCTAAGACGCAAAGGAACGCGGATGACGCGGGATTTAACGGATCAGAACGGATGTCTGCGACGCTATAAATCGGTCAAATCTGTTGAATCCGTTTCCGTGTCATTAGTGTTCTTTGGGGCACAATAGGTGTTTAACCGTACAGGTCGAATCATAACGTATTATCTTTAATTTATTTTAATTTTCGTTCTTCCCATATTCTCCCACAGATCGCACAGATTTCTCAGATTATCAATATTCGTTCATTTCGTTAGTTTCGTGTTCGAGAATAATCCCCCATACAGATTTTTATTTTGAACGTAAATTAAAACGAATTAAAAAAATATGGGCACTCACGCCAAGGCCGCAAAGAACGCAAAGGGGGCCTCGCAAAGGATTTCGTACCACTCTGTCAGTACTGAACCTTTGTTTTTGACATTGTACATACCACACTGTCAATTCTTTTCGTTAGTTTTGATATTGTGCACATCACACTGTCAATTCTTTTCGTTAGTTTTGACATTGTGCACATCACATTGTCAATTCTTTTTGTTAGTTTTGACATTGTGCACATCACATTGTCAATTCTTTTCGTTAGTTTTGACATTGTGCACATCACACTGTCAATTCTTTTTGTTAGTTTTGACATTGTGCACATCACACTGTCAATTCTTTTCGTTAGTTTTGACATTGTGCACATCACACTGTCAATTCTTTTTGTTAGTTTTGACATTGTGCACATCACACTGTCAATTCTATTCGTTAGTTTTGACATTGTGCATAGCACTCTGTCAATTCCAAAGCTTAACTTTTTGTTTCCGCTTTCGTGTAGGCTGATATTTGCTACAGTGCATTCTCGCGTCACTCCAAGATTATTTGTCATTTTTATCTTCAAAAACTTGCATTTTCCATGAAATAGATGTATCTTTGCACCGTCTAACAAAAAAATATAATGTAACCATGGGAAAGTCTTCATCAGTAAAGTTAATCGAGAAAGTCACGGAGTGGTTTTCGCAGCATCCCAACAATTCCTATAATTACTTGCAGATCTCGCAGGAGATGGGCATCTTCGGTCGTAGCAATCGTGCCGATGTGTATGACGTCCTCATCTTGTTGGCAGCGCAAGGATTTCTGCGCGAAGTTTCGACAGGCAGATATACGTTGAGTCAGGTCATGGACGATGATATGATGGGTGTGTTCGACCGTCGTCATAATGGTATGCATCAGGTTGTGGTCGAGGGCTATGAAGAGCCATTCACCGTGCTTGACGGTGATGATATGCAGGCATTGACCGGCGATAAAGTGCGTTTGCAGAAGATGCCAGGTCGAGGTAATGGACGTTCGTCGAGAGGTATGGGTGGTCCTCGTGCCCGTGTCATCGAGGTCACCGAGCGAGTGCCGCATCGTTACGTCGGTACTTTGACCAAGAACAACAAATATGCTTTTGTAACTCCTGATAACCGTTCGTTGGATAAAGATATCTACATCCCCAACGAATTGTTAGGCAAAGCAAAAGATGGAGATAAGGTTGTGGTCGATTTTCAGCGATGGCCGGCCTTCTCGAAGAATCCGATCGGCAAGATCGAAGATGTGCTGGGCCGAAAGGGAGAGAATAATACCGAGATGCACGCCATTTTGGCAGAATATGGCCTGCCCTACAAATATCCACAGAATGTGGTCAAGGCAGCTGATCGTATTACCGATGGTTGTACGCCCGAAGAGATTGCTCGCCGCGAAGATCTGCGCGAAGTCTGCACCTTTACCATCGATCCTGCCGATGCCAAAGACTTCGACGATGCCCTCTCGCTCCGTAAGTTGGAGAACGGCCATTGGGAGGCAGGTGTTCATATTGCCGACGTAACCTTCTATGTCAAACCTGACTCGGTGATCGACAAAGAGGCCTTCAGCCGTGCCACCTCGGTCTATCTGGTTGACCGTACCATTCCGATGTTGCCGGAACGATTGTGTAACGAGTTGTGTTCGTTGCGACAGGACGAAGAGAAACTATGTTTCAGCTGTCTGTTTGAGATGGACGATGATGCCAACGTACTCAAGAGCCGTATTGTACGTACCTGCATCAAATCCAATCGCCGTTTTACCTACGAGGAGGCGCAGAACATCATCGAGACCGGTAAGGGAGATTATGCTGTCGAGGTATTGCAGTTGGATCGACTGGCCAAGCAGTTGCGTGCTCGTCGCTTTGCCGAAGGAGCGATTGCCTTCGATAGGGCAGAGGTGAAGTTCCAGATCGATGACAAAGGTGCTCCGGTCGATGTCTATTTCAAGATATCGAAAGATGCCAACAAACTCGTCGAGGAGTTTATGCTGCTTGCCAACCGTACTGTGGCAGAAGCCATTGGAAAAGTAGCAGGGAAAAAGGAAAAGGGAAAAAGTGCGAAGAAACCCAAGACCTTCGTGTATCGAGTGCATGACCAACCGTTGCCTGAAAAGTTGGAGAACCTCGCTTCGTTGGCAGCCCGCTTCGGACATCAGATGCCATCGATGGGCAACAACAAAGCCATCAGTCAGGGCATCAATGCCTTGATGAAGGATATTCATGACCGTCCGGAGGAGAATATGCTGTCGATGCTGGCTATCCGTTCGATGGCCAAGGCTATCTACACAACCGAGAACATCGGACACTACGGTCTTGCCTTCGATTACTACACCCATTTCACTTCGCCTATCCGCCGCTATCCGGATTGTATGGTACACCGATTGCTGGATCGTTACCTGATGCAGGAGGGCAGAAGCGTGCCCAAAGAGCAGTACGAAGAGTTCTGCAAGCATTGTTCGGACATGGAAACCTTGGCTGCCTCAGCCGAGCGAGCTTCGATCAAATACAAGCAAGCTGAATATCTGGGTGCTCGCATGGGACAGGTATTCGAAGGTACTGTCAGCGGCGTATCGGAGTGGGGTATCTATGTCGAACTGAACGACAGCAAGTGCGAAGGTCTTGTACCGGTTCGCGATCTGAAAGATGACCATTATGTTTACGACGAAAAGAATTTCTGCCTCATCGGCCGTCGTACACACAAGCGCTATACTTTGGGCGATGTGCTTAAAGTGCAGGTGGCAGCTGTCAATATGGAACGACGCACGATCGATTTTGTTTTGGCCTGAGGTTCAAAACAAGTGGTCCTCCACCCATGGAAATCAATCTGAAATCAATTTGCTAACGCATCGCTTAGCAAGGTGAATAGCAAGAATTGGAGTAATAATTGTTCTATTTTAGGGGTAATTTTGTATCATTTCCTAAAATAGGACAATTTTTGCCTAATTTCTTTTTAAAAATACATATCTTTGCCCTTGTTAATTGTACTCTGTATTATGAAAAATATTCATTGCCGGCTTCTTGCCACTCTCTTATTTGTGTTTGTTTACACTGCCTCGGTTTGTGCAGATGATGTTGATGCTCAACAGTATTTTGATGGACATCCTTGGGGATGGGCAACGTGTTCCGATGGAACGGGTTCTCCTTATGTGCTCGATGGCGGTATGCGGGCAGATCAGCCTCGTACCATTGTTCTGAAATCGAATGGGGCAGATAATGCCACTGCAATCAAGAATGCCATAAGCCTGTATGATATCATCGTGCTCGATGGCTCCAACGGTCCTTTTACCATCAGTGCCCTGATGGCTATCGACAATGTGAAGAATAAGACGATTGTTGGACGTAACAATGCTGTTCTGGCTACGGAATTTTTCCTTACACCCGAAGATATCGCCTATTTGAAATCACAAGGACTGGAGGGATTGAGCAGCACCGATCAGTACACGGGAACGCTCCCTGATGGAACAACCATGACTTGCGATCGACGCGCTTTCTTCACCAAGAAAGCCATGATGGAACTCCAATTCAAAAAGAAAGGTCAATACATCTTGCCAAATAAGGCAGGAATCTTTCAGTTCGGTGCCTCTTGCGAGAATATCATTGTCCGTAACCTGACCCTTCAGGGCCCTGGCGCTGTCGATATCGATGGTTCTGATCTTCTGTACGATGCTTACGCCACCCACTTGTGGGTCGATCATTGCACGTTCATCGATTCGCAGGATGGTGCACTCGATACCCGTGGCAGTTTCAATACTTACACCTGGAACCATTTTTATTATACCGACCGCAGTTATTCGCATGCCTATACTTGTGGTCTGGGTTGGGTGTCAAATCATAGCACCATCTTGCGTGTTACCTGGGGTCAGAACATCTGGGGTGCAGGTTGTCAGCGACGCTTGCCTCAGGCCGATGATGCTATTCTGCATTTGGTCAATAATTACCATAATTGCCCGGGTAATTCTGTGGGTATGACTCTCAATTCTTATGTCAAGGCTTTGGTCGAGGGCAATTACGCTGCATCGGGAGTGAATTCTCCACTGACCGGCAGCGGCGATAATCGTGTTATCTATGCTCATGACAACAGTTTCAGCTATAACTCGACATCGACCAGCGTCTCGATGCCTTACGAATACACAACCTTGCCAAGCTATAAAGATGTTCCTGTCATTCTGACTGCAAAACATGGCGCAGGTGCTACTTTGGACGATAATTTCATGCCTTTGGGCTATAATACCTTGAATTCGGAAACTTTCGGTTTCTATACGGATGAAACAGAGGTCCTGGCAGGTAGTGTAGTGATCCTTCCTTTCAAGAATCTGATCGGTGCATCTTATGTGTTCGAGAGTAGTGATCCGACGGTTGTTTCCGTTCTTGCCAATGGTGAAATCAAGGCATTGAGTGCGGGAACAGCAGTGGTTACGGCAAAGGTTGACGATGAACTCTTTGGACAGACTGGTGCTTCGGTCAGGATTCTCGTCAATCAGCCGAATGACTTTGAGGCCAATGCTAAATGGGATTTTGGTGTATGGTCGGCAGAAACCAAAGATAATTTGGCTGCCGATGCCAACTGGTCCGGCTCCTCTTCTGTTTATACCAATGTCAAAGCCCTCAATCAGGAACTGTTGGTTGCGAATGGAAAAGAGATTGCTGAAACCAAATCTTTGAAGCTGACATCACCTGCAGATAAGATGGAGTTGAATGTTGGAGGTGGCTACATTCGTTTCAATAAGGATAATTCTGGTGTAGTGATTCCTGGTTTGAAGAAGGACGATAAAGTGATAGTCACTTGGAAATCGGCTAATAGCTCGGCAGAGCGTGGATTCAATACCACCAACTTGAATGTTACATCGCTCGTAACTACCACGAAAACCACGAAAGAGGCCCTTGTCTTGGCCGATGGTGATGTTGCGCTTTCGGTCGCCCCCGGTGGTGTCTATCTCTATAGTATCGAGGTGCAACGTCAGGGCTCAACAGGAATCGAACAACTGGCACGAAACACCAAGCAGAATCAAGAAACCTACACGCTTCAGGGTTTCTGTTATGCAAAGGGTTGCTCAAGCCTACAGATTCGTGGAGGTCGTATAATTCTTGTGAGATAAGGTTTGCATTTTTTAATAATTTTAATTTTTTTTAGAGAAAAAATGCTCTTTTTTGATTGAAAGGTGTGAAAAGTTTGATAAAAATGACAAAAGTCAACATTTTTTTTCCCTTTATTTAAATTAATAATGTATCTTTGCACCGATTTCTTCTTACCCTAGGAAGAGATACTATGGAACAAACGAAATTATAACTAACTTTATATTATCATTAAAAAACAATCTCTATGAAGAAAGTGTCAATCACATTTCGTCGGAGTCTTTTGTTGTTGTTGATTTCTCTGGTATTATGGCCTGCAGCTTTTGCGCAGTCCGTAATAACAGGTACAGTTATCGATAACTACGGAGATCCCGTCATCGGCGCTTCTGTCGTTGAGAAGGGAACCACCAATGGTGTTATTACAGACATCGATGGTAACTTCTCCTTAAAACTTCAGAATGCCAAGTCAGTCATTGTGTTCTCCTACGTTGGTATGACTTCACAGGAATTGCCAGCTACTCCTGGCAAGCCTATGAGTGTACAACTTGAGGAGGACAATCAGATGCTTGATGAAGTCGTTACCATCGGTTATGCCAGCAAGGCTCGCCGTGACTTGACTGGTTCAGTCGGTTCTATCTCTGGTACCAAACTGGCAGTCGTTCCTGTAGCATCTGCAGGTGAGGCCCTTGCCGGTAAGATTGCCGGTGTACAGGTTACTACCGTCGATGGTCAGCCTGGTGCCGATATCAATATCCGTGTACGTGGCGGTACATCCCTTAATGCTGATGCCAAGCCACTCTTCATCGTCGATGGTTTCCAGACAGATAACATCAACGATATTCCACCTACAGATATTCAGTCAATCGACGTATTGAAAGATGCTTCTCTCACCGCTATCTATGGTGCTCGTGGTGGTAATGGTGTTGTTGTCGTAACTACCAAGTCTGCCAGTGAAGGTAAGGTGAAGGTGGATGTCAACATCACTGGTCAGTTGTCAAAGATCGCTAACAAGATCGAAATGCTCGATTCTTACGAGTATGTACTCTATCAGCGTGACATCGCTCATGGATCTAACAGCCGTATTTACCAGTTCCGCCATGATTTCGGCAACGAGCAGGACCTCGATATCTACCAGACCCTGGGAACCCACGACTGGCAGGATGAGATTATGCGTACACCATTGTCTATGCAATACAATGTGTCGCTCACTGGTGGTAACGAGAAGGTTAAGTTCAGTACCTCTGTCACCCACTCTGATCAGAATGGTGTCATCGAAGGTTCAGGCGTTCGCCGTACCAATGTCAATACAAAGTTGAATGTTCAGCTCTCTAAGAAATTGAAGTTCACCTTCAATCCACGTCTGACCTATCGCCGTGACCTCGGTGCAGGTGCTGATGGTATCGGTACCAATGGTATTGTCGGTGTGCTCCGTTGGCGTCCAACCAATGGTCTGCGTGACTATATGTATCGCGATGATGCTACTGTCAATTATGCAGACGAGGTCAACTGGCTCGTAACTACTCCTAAGGAGGATATGGACCAGAACTATCAGTTGAAGCATGGCTACACCTTCACTAACCAGGCCTCTATCGACTGGAATATCATCAAGGGTATGACCTTCCGTAGCGATGTGTCACAGTTCTGGCAGTTCACCGATCAGAGCCGCTATTATGGTGAACTCACTGGAGAAGGTGTCAAGAATGACAACATGCCATTGGCTCAGTTGACCAATACCCGTACAGACAAGTTCACCTGGACCAATACATTGAATTATATGGTAGAGGTAGGAGGGGATCACAATCTCTCATTCCTCCTCGGTCAGGAAATTCAAAGTAGCCAGAAACGTCAGGATTTTCAGGCTTCCCGCTACTTCCCACGTGGCATTGATCCTCGTAAGGCATTCAACAATATGGCTCTCGGTACTGCATATCAGTCAACCTCCAGCCTTTCAACTCCTAACCGCATGTCTTCATTCTTCGCGCAGGCTTCGTATAACTACGATCACAAGTACCTCCTTTCTGGTACCTTCCGTGCCGATGGTTCTTCGAAGTTCGCTCCAGGCAACCAGTGGGGTTACTTTCCTGCTATCTCTGGTGCATGGGTAGTAAGTCGTGAAAAGTGGTGGAACTTAGAGAATGTCAATAACCTCAAGGTTCGTGCTGCATTCGGTCTGACAGGTAATAATGCCATCGGTGATGACCTCTGGCGCTACCAGTATGCAGTTCAGTCGGATGGTGGTCCATCATGGGGTGAGATTACGGAGCGTGGTGAGTCTTACTACTGTAACTCATCGAACAGTACCTTCCCTAACTCGGATATTAAGTGGGAGACTACTGTCACCCGTAACTTGGCATTCGACCTGAGTTTCTTCAAGGATCGTCTGACTGTCACACCTGAGCTCTATTGGAACACAACCAAGGATATGCTCTATCAGGCTTACATCCCTACAGCTACTGGTTATTCAACACAGTGGCAGAACGTAGGTCAGATTACCAATAAGGGTATCGAACTCACAGTTCAGGGCACGATTGCTCAGGGTAAGCACTACAATGTGATGGGTACTTTCACTATGGGCTACAACAAGTCTAAGGTGGATAAACTCAACGGAGAGACTACCGAGTTCTGGACCACTTCCAACCGTTGGAAGTCTGCAGACAATGACTTCTGTCTGAAGGTAGGCGACGAGGTAGGTTTGATCTATGGTTATGTCTATGACGGTCTGTATCAGTTCGACGAGTTCAACCACTCGGTCAACAACTATACCTATACCCTCAATGAAGGCGTAGTCAACAGTACTCTCTTCACTCCACAGCCTGGTACCATCAAGCTCAAGGATCTGAACAACGATGGAACTATCAACGAGGATGACCGTACCATCATCGGTAATACCAATCCTCGACTTCAGGGTGGTTTCGGCTTCAACAGTAATATCCAAACCAAGCATGGTAATTGGGATATGGAAATTAACTTCACCTACTTCCTCAACTTTGATGTCCTGAACGCTACTGCTTATGACCTTTCTTCTGCTAAGGGCAACAGCGGCAAGTTCTACAACGTATCGAAGGACTTTGCTTACGGCAAGCGTTTCACCTACATTGGCGATATCTATAATACCAATGCAGATGGTTCAAGAAGTCTCTACAATAAGTTCGAGGAACTCGTAGGCAACTCTCAGCATCCTGAGTATCTGACTGAATACGAGAAAATAAACGCTGGCAAGACCAAGTGGAATCCAGCTACTGTTACCCAGAACTATACCCTCTCTAACTTTGTTGAGGATGGTTCTATGCTTCGTATTCACGATGTGACCGTAGGTTATACCCTCCCTGAAACTCTCACCAAGAAGTGGGCTATTCAGCGTCTTCGCGTTTACTTTACTGGATCTAATCTCTACAACTTCACTAAGTATAGTGGCTATGATCCTGAGGTGGATATCCAGAATGGCTTGACCCCAAGTGTGGATTACAACCGTTACCCACGTAGCCGTGGTTATTTGCTCGGTCTTAACGTGACATTCTAAAAAAGATAATTTGCTATTATGAAAAAAATAAATATTCTTTTTGTAGGTTTAGCCCTGTTGGGAATGTCTTCGTGTGATGACTTCCTCGAGGTGGAGGCTCCATCGTCATTCGATGATGCTTACGTCATCGGGAATACCACTGAGGCCAACCGACTACTGAATGGTGTCTATGCCAGCCTGGCTTCGGACAATACATTCGGCAATGCCTTCTTTAATACCTTCGATCTGAACTCTGATGTGGAGTACTATACAAACGGCACCGAGCCAGATGCTGTGACCGCTACACAGAAGTTCTATCGCCAGTATCAGTGTACTGCTGATGCAGGAGAGCTTTTGAATACTTGGACAGCTGCATACCAGACCATCGAGCGTGCCAGCAACTTCATCGCTGCTGCCGAAAAGAGCTCAATGTATGCTTCTGGTGATACTGCCTTGTATCAGTTGATCGGTGAGGCTAAGTGTATGCGTGCTATGAACTATCTGGAGCTTGTCATCATGATGGGCGATGTCCCGTTCGATCTGGATCGTACTTATGATGCCAAATCTTTGATCAAGCCTATCGTCGATCGTGATGTGATTCTGACTGCTTTGATCAATGACCTTCGTGGCATTGCTCCTCGCATGTCGTTCGCTTCAAATCTTTCAGCTGGTGTAGAGCGTTGCTCGAAGGAGTTTGCTTGGGCGCTTATCGCTAAGATGGCCCTCTATCGTGGCGGTTACTCTATGCGTAAGGGTGCTACTCCTTCCGATAACGGTGTGATGAAGCGTGCGGATGACTATCTGGATTACTACCAGATCGCACGCAACTATTGCGATTCTGTCATCTCTTTGAGCGGCCACTCTTTGACCAAGAATTTCTATCAGGTATTCATCGACGAGTGTAACTTCAAGGTGGCTCAGGGCGATGATCCAATCTTTGAGATTCCTTTCACTATGGATGTGAGCGGAAGAATCGGCTATGTTCATGGTCCTGAGTGTAAGGCTGCTAACAGTACCACCTATCACAAGTGGGGTGCTACCAATGGTGGTGTCCGTCTGAACTACTTCCATCGCTTTACCTATGCTGCTAGTGACTTGCGTCGTGAATGTATCGGTTTCTGGAGCTATACAGATGCTGCTGCAGGAGCTACACCAGCATTGCTTAATACTCAGTCAAACTACTGCAACAAGTGGTCTAAGTTCTGGGACTTCAGCGCCCGCCAGGGTGCTGAGAGCGCTGGCTCGACCGGCATCAACTTCCCTTACATGCGCTATGCTGACGTCCTCTTGATGTTCGCAGAGGCAGAGAACGAGATTTCTGGTCCTACAGCAGCTGCCAAGGATGCGCTCAAGCAGGTTCGTGCACGTGCATTCCGTGGTGCTGCAGATGCAGCTGACATGGTTGATGCTTATGTCGATGCAGCAGGTAGCAAGCAGGCCTTCTTTGACCTTATCTTCAACGAGCGTGCCTGGGAGTTCGCTGGCGAAGGTATGCGTTGGAAGGATCTGGTGCGTTGGAATCTCCTCTCTAAGGTGGTTTACCAGCAGTTCTTCAAGTATTTCGGTTTCGCAGCTAACGACTACTCGTACGACTTGAACGATGAGTTCAATACTTTCCCTCGTGCGGTATATTATAAGGTAGTAGCTAATCCGAACAAGGGTGCTGAGAACTATGTTGCAGGTGGTTATCCAAACAATGAGTTCGATGTGCTTCAGTTCTTCGAGTACGAAAGTGTTAAGACTGGTAAGATGGTCAACAACCTCTGGGAGCCTCTTAACTTCGCAGATATGTATGACGAGGATAAGCCAGCTGTAGCAGGTGCCAACGCATGGTCAACTGCTAACTGGGGTGCTTGGGAAGACAATAATACTGGTACAGCCAATACCGGTAGCCGTCTCGGTTTCATGGGCTATATCTATGCCAACCGTGAGGGTGTTGTGACTGCTAATAGCCGTTACGCAGGCTTGAGCGATCAGATATTCCTCGATCAGAGTTGGGATGATCTGCCATCAGTACGTTATATTATGCCTATCCCAGAAGATGCTATCTCTCGTTCTGAGGGTCAGTACAAGAACTATTATGGTTATTAATTCATAATGCTGAACAACAATATGAAACTCAATAGATATTTTTTAATGTTGGCTACAGCCACTTTGTTCACTTTGCCTTCGTGCAAGGATGACGATGTGGATTATATCAAGGATGATCTGGTCAATACCAATCCAGAGCGTCTCTTTATGCCAATGTTCCGTCAGCAGACTACAACCAATAAGACGGTTGATGTCGATGCTTACGCTTGTAACATTGCCAGCCAGTGTCCATACAGCAGCAGCTCACATGTCAATGATATCCAGCTCTACTGGTATGGTGTCAATGGCGCCAGCGGTTATCGCATTGTAGGTGTAGTACAGGGCCGTGATTGGAATGAGCCAAGCAATTACGTCCTCGATACTATCGTAGGTCCTGATGTTCTTGAGCTCCTCGTTGAGGACCTCGCATACAGTACCGGTTACTGGTTCTCAATCCAGGCACTTTCGCCTAAGGGTGAACAGTATAACTCGAAGTGGTTCGGCCGTGGTGATACCTCTCATCAGAGCGACCAGACTCGTACGGAGAACAATGCCGGCGCTATCAATACCGGCGACCGTTATGCAGTACCTGGACTTGTTTGGACAGAGGCTGTAGAGATGACTTCTGTTCGTGTATGCTTTAACCTCAGCGCTTCAGCCAATGATCCTTCCAAATTCGCAGATCTCGCTGACGCTGTTGATAATGGTATTGGTGCTCCTGTTACTGATGAAGAAGGTAACTGGCTTCTCGATGAGATCAAGCTTGAGCCATCTTCAGACAATGGTACTCTTCCCACCCTGTCACACAAGCTTACAGCTGAGGATTATGCCAATGGCTATTGCGACTTCCCAGACTGTCTGTCTGCTGATGAGCGTGCTGCTGCCGAGGCTTCTGGTACCAAGGTCGGCAATGAATTGCTGGCCAGCAATGCTGCTTACATTGTCAATGGTTTCAACAACAAGGCACCTCGCTACTACGATCGTAACTACAATGCTACAATGATCCGTATGCAGGGTATTCCTGGCGAGCCTATTGTTATCGAGCACATTGTTGCTGCAGATGATACCATGCGTTTCGCTCCATATTGCTACAGCTCTGTAAGCGATCCTCAGATTAGCCGTATTGATACCATCATCGGTAACTATATGAGTGATAATTCTATCGCTGAGGGTCAGATCTTTGAGCTCGAAGGTGGTAAGGAATACTACTTCCGCAACAGTGTTTCATTTACCAAGGGTCTTACTCTTCGTACCCGTCCTGAGGATGTTGCTGCTGGTAAGCGTGCTATTGTACACCTTGGTTATGGCTATAGCGATGAGAAGATGAAGACTCCTAACGCTACAACCTTGATGCTGTCTCGTAATGCTGCTTCTTCAGCTGAGAATGGCGTTGCTTTGTCAATCCTTCCAATCAAGTTCGAGAATATCAACTTTATCTCAGCTTCGGCCGTTGACTACAACGAGAAGACCTATGATCCAAACATGGCAGAGGCCGCTATCACAGGTAACTACTTCATGAACATGTATTCACAGGGTCTGTCATTCACACTCTCTGAATTCAGTATTGAGGGTTGTTCGTTCCGTGGACTTACTCGTGGTTTCATCCGTTTCCAGGGTCCGAACCGTCAGTTGATCGAGAACTTCAATGTCATCAACTGTCTGTGGTATAACTGTGGTCCATACGATACCAACGGTCGTGGTTATGCCTACTTCGCTGGTCCTGGCAACAATGCCGGTTCTAACTTCTACAAGAATATTGTCATCAAGGGCAATACCATGCTTGACTGTCCTAAGCATGCCTTTGTATCGGAGAATGGTAACCAGCCTTGGCCATCTACTACCAAGTGGAATATCACCATCGAGAATAATACTTTCGTTAACCTCAGCCAGCGCAGTAAGAGCGCCAGCCATGGTCTCCTCCTTGAAACTCGTTATGCACCATCTAAGAGTAAATTCACTGTGAAGAACAACTTGTTTGTTCAGGTTAAGCAGACTGGTGATGCCGATGCTGTCCTCTATTGTAAGGGTATGCGTGTCGATAATCACGATGTGTCATTCGATTTTGCTGATAACTATGCAACTGTCGTTCCTTCATTCAATGGTTTCAAGGGTTCTGACGGTTCTGGTGAGGGTACTGCATTGATCGATGGCTTGTTCAATGATGTAGCATTCAGTAACTCTAACTATGGTGCTGGTTACAATGGTGGCGAACTTAACAAGGGCGGTTTCGAAGAGACTCGCATCAAGTTCGGCAACAACCAGAATGAGAATGAGAAGGATGCTGTTGGCTATGCACTCTCGGCAGAGGAGCTCTTCGAAGATCCATTGCCTACAGGTGCTTACAACTCAGCACAGGGTCATAACCACAATATTGCTGGCTTCTACTACAAGGGAGACAGCAAGGTTACTGCTCACCCAATCTACACCAAGGGAATTGGTGATACCCGTTGGATGACTAAGGGCTCATTCGATGGCTGGTACATCGAGAAGAAGTACTAATCTCTGCTCTTCAGATCAATAATAAGCACCCTTGTCACTTTTGTGGCAAGGGTGTTTCTTTAATATTCTCAAGGAAGAATTGAAGAAAAGAAGTTATCTGCTTCCCACAAATCTTCTTGTCTTCTCTTCTTCTTTGTGTTATACAAATCATTGAGACGGAAAACTAGCGGAGTGTTTCAAAGGCTTGTATAAAAACTCACACGAAGGCACGAAGACAAAAAGTCTTTCCCCTCTTAGTTGTCTTTGTGCGGTCTCAATTTATCACAAAGGGCGTCAAGTTCACAAAGGCATTATGCCGCAGGCCTTTGCCTTCTTTGTGTCTTTGTGTGAGTTTTATTTTATCTTGTCGAGATGATACACTAGCGTAGTGTCTCAATGAGTATAGATCATATTTCTATGGCTCGCAGAGTGTAAATGAGTGTAATGGAGATTTATAGAAAACACTTCTTTACGCTCACAAAAACTCTGCGAGATTAAGAAGAATTGAAGAAAAGACGTTATCTGTTAAAGAGAAATCTTCTTATCTTCTCCTCTTCTTTGAGTTTTATATACAAGTCCATAACACGGCACATTAGGGCTAATTTGTATATGCCCTTGAAAACAATCCATCCTCTCTACACATCGTGTAACGAGGATGGATGTATTTGTGATATTGCTGCGTCTTTCGATGCAGCGTTGTCAGATTAGCGAATGACAGCCTTCTTGCCGTTTACGATCACGAAGCCCTTGGCTGCGTTAACCTTCTGGCCGAAGAGATTGTACATCATGTTGCTGTTAGCATTAGCCTTGACCTCGTTGATGCCTGTGCCTGCGCCCTCGCGTACCACCTGGAGCTTGGTGATGAAGAGGTTGGTACCAGCCGAGTTGCGTGACATGTAGAGAGTCTGCTGGCCGTCGGCCTCAGCAGGAACCTCAAATACGTTGGTCGAAGGAGCAGATGTGCTGGTCTGGATGTCGTACCATGGGCCATTGTCTGCGATCTCCACGCCGTTGCCAGCGAAGACCATGTAGAGGCTTACGCTCTTCTCCTCACCCTTGTTGTAGTAGCCAGTAACAGCAATCTGGTCGCCAGCCTTGAAGCCACCGTCGAGTGTGAGCTCAATGCGTGACGCATTGGCTGTACCGTCCTGATCGTTGATGTTAGCCTTCTTGCCACGTACGCAGATGGTATAATAGGTAACTTCATTCCAAACGTTGGCGTAATTAACGTTGTCGCGCTCGTCGCCTGTGTTCTTGATTGTACCGCCAAATGAGGTAATTTCACCGTTAGACTCCCAGCTGAATACAGGACCGCCTACTACAGCCTTAGCGCCGTACTCGACGTAAACGACGAAGCAAACCTGCTCGCCAATGTTGGTGAAGGTGAAGGAAGGAACACCACCCAGATCGAATGAGATTACGTCTGGATTTGCTACATCCTTGTAGCTCTTCATGATGACAGCCTCAGCTGTAGGGATAATGGTGGTGCCATCTTCTGCCAATGTGGAGTAATCTGTGCCATTTACCTCCTTCCAATATGGAGTACGAGCTTCAGCATCCTTGTTTACGTAGCTATAGAACACAGCCTTGGTCACATACTTGCCTTCAGGAGCAACGAAGGTGTTCTGAGCACCATTAGATACCTTGATGGATGCCAAGCTTTCGCCCTCGACAGTGATGCTAGAGCCCTTTGACCAAGACTTCTCAGCATTGCCTGAAAGGATGAGTTTAGCGCCATCCTTGTAGGTGATTGTGCTGAATCCATCAACAGCGGCAGCGTCCTCGTAAGCATAGGTGCCCTTGGTTGCGTCGGTTGGTGTAGGATCGTCAGAGACTGGCTCAGTGTAGTCCTCTACGTCGAAGCCATACATATTGATGGTAGTACCACGGCCATATACGGTGTAGATATTGCCAGCAAGAAGATGGTAAGTCTGGTAGCAATATGCATAACCTGTGCCGAGATCAGTATCAACTACGAGATCGCCCTTCTGCTTAGCGATATCACTCTGGTTAACGCAGATCAAATCCTTGCCATCGCCTGCAGCAAATTTGTTGTCGGCAGCCTGACGGCGGTAGTAGAAGGTAAGGTTGAGATCCTGCTTGGCCTCAACGATGAATGGGGTAGAGCCACCCTTGTCTGTGCCTTCTGGTACAGCTACAGTAGGTGCTGCATCGACGCGAACCTGAATGTAGTTCTTGAAAGGATAGCCCTTGACCGTAGCGGTCATAGGAGCGCCCTCCTCGTTCTTCAAGACGCCGGTGGTGGCATCGAAGTGGGTTTTTACGATGGCTTTACGGCTCTGGATGAGCGAGGTGCCAGCAGCTAAGGTGCCAGCAGCGGCGTCTTCGTCCGAAACCTGCCAAGTCTGTGCACTAGCTGCCAAGAATGCAGCCATGAGAGAAACGAGAGTAAATAGTCTCTTCATTTGTTTGGTGTTTTAGTAGGTTAATAATAAAGTTAATTATAGATATATGTGTATTGGTATTTGTTGTCTGGCATCTCAATGACTTCTTGGGTTACGCGTCCGTTGTTGTCGAAGGTATAAATTGGCTTGACACTACAAGTATGCTGCTCTCCAATCATGTTTCCACGAATGTCTGAATAGACGAAGGAGATAGATTCTGGCAATGTCCATGGGGCTCGGCCTAAACGCCCTTCGTGGAAGAGTGCTGCAATCGGCCCACCGACCGTTTCTGCGGTTCTGGCATACCAGTTACCATAAGCAGAATGGTGACTATGTTTGAACTCTATGCATATCATCTGGTGCGTGGATAGGGAGTCCTGCACCCAGATCTCGCTGTTGATACCCTGTATATTGCCGTTTTCGTCCCACTGTAACCGGCTATGGGTTTGCCGATCGGCTGTTTTGATCCAGAGCTCGATGAGCTCATTGAACTCGTTGTAGCGACAGTCGGCTGTGCCGGAAATTCCTTCAGTCAGGAAAGTGAACTCATGAAGGAGATAATCGGTTGTGTCAGCGTCTGAACGATTAACAACGATCTCCCCTAGGGTGTCAATTCCCTCGCTGATGCGTTTTGTAAAAGGATGTGGATCCGTAGGGATAAAGTCTGCGTCCATCGAGGCAACAGAACCTTTGTCTTTGCCCAGTTGACAACTGGCCAACAGAAGGAGCGATGCGAGATAGAGAAGCCGTTTCATCTGTTGCCTGATTACTTCTGGAAGTTGACGTTCGTTGCGTCGATGCTATAGGATTCGCCCTCAGAGTTGCGGATCTGAACCTGGTTGAACAGGATGTCCTTGGTGTAGTGAACCTCAACACCCTTTTTGCTGACGAAGATGCTGTTCTCCATAATCAGGTTCGAGAGTGGCATTTCTGGCAGACCATTGAAATATACTGCACGTTCGGCACCCTGGCAGATGACATTCGAGATGCGAAGGTCCTTGAAGCAAGGAGTCTCTTCTGTCACAGCAGGAATAGCGTCGGCAGCAGATTGATCCTTCTCTCCCTTGCCCACAGCAGGCTTATTGGCGTAGTACAGATCGAATGTAAAGGCATCACCAGCGATGTTGAACATATAGATGTGGTCGATGAAGATCTGCTCAACGACACCACCACGGCCACGTGTGGATTTCATGCGCAGACCAGTGTCTGTACCATTGAATACGCAGTTGTGAATCCAGATGTTGCGGGCGCCGCTTGACATCTCACTACCAATCACGAAGCCACCATGACCATGCAGCACGGTACAGTTTTCGATTACAACATTTTGGCATGGACGTTTCCAGCTGCGTCCTTCAGCATCCTTACCCGACTTGATGCAGATAGCATCGTCGCCTACGTCGAAGGTACATTCCTTGATCATGGCACGGTTGCAAGACTCCAGGTCAAGACCATCGCCATTCTGTGCATACCAAGGGTTGCGTACTTTGACACGCTCCATGGTGAAATCCTCGCACATGCATGGGTGGGTATTCCAGGCAGGAGAGTTCGAGAGGGTAACATCCTGCAACAGTACGCGCTTGCAACGGGTAAACTCCAAGAGGGTAGGGCGCTGCAATGCTCTACGTGTGTCTGGCGCATCTGGTTTTCCGGCCTGTTCATCGTTCTTGGCATTAGGGTACCAGATGTTCTTCATCTCTATACCATCGCCCGAAGTCAGTTCCTTCCATTGGGCAGAGGTGAACTTGCTCTTCTTCGAAGGACGCCAGTATTCGCCTTGTCCGTCGAAGCCTCCCAGACCGGTGATTGCAATGTCGTGTTTCTCGTAGGCCCAAAGAGGCGACATTTTTCTGACCGATTTGTTGCCTTCGTAGATGGTCTCAACCACAGGATAGGCATCAAAGTCTTTGGTAAATACAATCAAAGCGCCTGCATCGAGGTGCAGCTCGCAGTTGTCTTCGAACTGGATAGGTCCTGTCAGCCAGATGCCGGCAGGGACATTCAGTTTGCCACCGCCACGTCGGCCGAGAGTTGCCATAGCTGTATTGAAAGCATCGGTACAATCGTCAATGCCATCGCCGATAGCTCCGAACTGAGTGATGGTAACCTGATAATTAGGAATGACCGGTTGGTGAACCTTGGGCATTTTGAATGGACAGTTATCGATGGCAAAAGCACTTGCCATGGTCAACAAACTGCACAAAAATGAAAGCATTATTTTTTTCATCGTACAAAGGTTATAAGTTATTCTGATGTTTGTTATCGAACGGTGCAAAGATACATTAATAATTTTAAAAATGGGAATAAATACTGTTCAAAAGTATGCATTGAACAAAAAAAATGCCTGAATGGTTTATTTTTTCACCAAAAATCATTATCTTTGTCCCGTTTTTACGAAACAGAATCTATTTTCAATGAGAGGGTTTAAGACAGTCATCGTTTCTTTATTGTGCTCATCTGCCATGTTTTTTACGACCATGGCGCAGCCTTTGCTGAAGTGTACGGAATATAAATCGGGTGGAGAGATGGATCACTCGCGCGTCTCCTGTTATCTTCAGGACTCCAAAGGTTTGATCTGGTTTGGAACCTGGATTGGCCTTTGCCGCTACGATGGCAAGGAGTTCTATTATTTTCGCAATAACAATGAGGAATCTTCTGCCGGCAAACAGGTACCATTGGGCAGCAACCGTATCTTGAAGATGGTGCTCGACAGCCACGAGAATATCTGGTGTCAGAATTATGATGCCGGGCTTTATCGCTTCGACCGTAATACTTCGACCTATCAGTCGGTTTTGCCCTTGGTCAAAGACTATCCTGCCGCTCAGGCATTGAAGGACAAAGCCTATGTGATGCTCCAGAATCAGGCAGTTTGGGTTTCGTTGGTCGATGGAACACTGGTTCGCTTTAATGACTCTGATCCTACAATCAACGAGATACTGCCCTGTTCGGCAGCTCAGAAGAACAGAACGTTGTTCGAAGCACAAGAAGACAGCAAAGGTCGAGAATGGATTTTGACTGACCAAGGCGTTTACTTACATGGCTCTGGTTGGATTTCCAGCTATCCGTTTTCTCGATTTATAGAGGAGGAGGGCCACTGCCTGCTTGCATCGACCTCGACTGCCCAGATGGTGGAGTATTGCAACGATGGGCAGTTCCGTTCGATTACTTTGCCTCGTCAGGTTCGCAAGATATATTTCTTCCAGTCGTTGGGCAATGGCCTGGTCAGCATCAGTACCGATACAGGATTGGTTATTTACGATACCCGCTCGGAGACTATGCGCCTCATTTCCCGCACTTTCGATGACAAACCTATCGGACAGGTCGGACGTGTGGTGCGTGACAGCAAAGCGCGTATCTGGTTCTTTACCGAGGGTACGGTTCTCTATTGTGTTCGTCCGGGAGATGAGAAGGCCTGCGCGCTCTATAATCCAGAGAAGCCGCTTGACGCCCTGAACGAAGGCGGAAAACTTCATCTCATTACCGAAGATATCAATGGCATCATTTGGGCCAAGCCGCTCGATGGTGAATTGTGTTATGTCTGCGAGGAGGATTTCAAGTTACATAGTCATCGCGAATGTATGCCCAACAACCGTTCGCTGCCCATCCGTGACTATAGCTTCTATTTTGTCGATAATCAGAAGAATCTGTGGCTGAGTAGTGGCACCAAACTCTACCAGCTGACCTTTGGCCGCCGACAGTTCCGACCGATTTTTGCAAAATCCGATGCAGAGGTTCGCTCGTTGCTCGTCGATGATAGTCTGCACGTGCTTTGTGGCGATAAGTCTGGCCTCCTGAACCGATATGACCTCACCACCGGACAATGCCAGTACCTGAACAGCAAAGGTCAATGGACCAATACTCCTTGCGTGTTCAACAATGGTGGTATCTATTGCCTTTATCGTGATCAAAAAGGGAATGTGTGGGTTGGTACTCGAGGTTCCGGCATTTATCGTCTGACGCCTGCAGGGTTGGGATATGATGTTGCTCATTATTATAATCAAGGGGATGAATACGACATCAATTGCGATGATATTTACGATATCTACGAGGACGAAAACCATCATTTCTGGATTGCTACCTTTGGCGGAGGTCTGAATCTGCTCGAGGAAATGCCGGATGGAACAGTTCGTTTTGTGCATGCTGGCAATGAACTGTTGGGCTTTCCAGTCAATACATTCGATGTAGTCCGCACGATTTGTGGCGATGGCAAGGGACGTTTGCTTGCCGGTACCAACAAAGGCCTTTTGGCTTTTACCTCCAAGTTCGAGCGTTATTCGGAACTGGCCTTCCATGTCTATCAGGCGCAAGATCAGATGGAGAAACCATTGCAGGACAATATGGTAATGCGGGTGTTGTGCGATTCTGTCGGCACTTTCTATGTGAGCACTTATGGCCGAGGTTTGAGTCGTGTCGATGGCTCTACGCTTTCTGATTTGTCGTTTCATGCTCTGCCTAACCGCGAATTTCCTGCGGGCGATACCAATATCTCTGCCTTGATGCAGCGCACGGGTGCTGTCTGGACCGTGGCAGAGTGTGGCGTGACTTGTTACAGCCCCCGACAGAATGCGATGTGGTACTTCGATGAACGAGACTTTGACCAGCCTTATCCGCTCACGGAGTGTGCCCCTGTCGAGATGCCCGACGGACAATTGGTAATGGGCATGTTCGGCGGTTTGTTTGTCTTCCCGTCCGATGACCTCCACAAGAGTCTTTATTCTCCTAAAATCGTCTTTACGGAGCGATTGTATGCCAATGGCTCTATGCAACATGAGGAGGTCTTCAATGACATTGATACGTTGGTCGTTTTGCCCCACCAGCGTTCTACCTCACTCGGTTTTGCAGCGCTTGATTATGTCCCTTCCCGTTTGATCCGTTATGCTTATTGGATGCATCCTGAAGATGCTGGTCAGGAACCGCTTTGGGTTTATACGGCAACTCCTGAGGTGAATTTCACCAATTTAGCCCCAGGTAAATATCAGTTGCACATACACAGTACCAACAACGATGGTATTTGGCGCAACAATTTCCGCGTGCTGACCATTGTTGTCGTACCTACCTTCTGGGAGAAGTGGGGTTGGCTCATCAATCTCACCTGGATCGTTCTGCTTGCCGGCTCTGCCCTGGCATTGTATCTGCGTTACCTTCGCAAGCGTCAGCAGCAGGTTGTCAAGCAGGAGGTTGCTGCTACCAAGATCGAGATTCTGTCTCGTCCTATGGAGCAGAATGATCAGGAGTTTGTAAAACGTCTTCTGGGTGTGCTCGAAAAACATCTGTCCGATGGCGAATTGCAGGTCAATGATCTGGCCGATGAGTTGAACATGAGCCGTGCAACCTTCTATCGTCGTCTCAAGCAGTCGTTCGATATGTCACCCAATGATTTTATTCATCAGGTCCGTATGCGCCGAAGCATTGAGATGCTTACATCGACCGACGACACGGTGGCACAGATTGCCTATGCTGTCGGCTTCAATAATCCGAAGTATTTCAGCAAATGTTTCCGTCAGGATTTCGGCGTTACGCCGGCTGAATATCGTAATCGTAACCGCCGAAAGAATAATTCGCCGGAAAATGAGTGCGAAGAGATAATGCCGGTATAGTGCACTCCCTATAAGCGTTGGTTCAAGTAGCTCTGGAGGGGGTAGTTTTAAAATGAACTCATTGTTGCATGAAGGTCAGATAGATTCTGTCTGTTTGTTTCATGAAATAGCCCCTGTTTTGTTACTTGGTGTGTGATATTGTACCCATTTTAGGTTGTTTTTTGTTACATAGCTTGCAAAATTCGTCAAAAAACCTTATCTTTGCGCCGTATTCAAGCAAAATCTAACTATGAAATTGTTACATCGCCGATTAAATCTATGTTACAAGGCCACTTTTTTGACTTTGGTCATGTTTTTGGGTTTCTTGCCAGTTTTGAATGCCCAAAGTAGTCGTCTTTTTACAACAATGGACGCCCTGCCGAACACTTTGGTCAACGATATTGTCGAAGATGCAGACAATATGATTTGGGTAGCTACCGAATATGGCCTTTGCAAGTACGATGGCTCTAAATTTTCGTCTTATCAATACGAGGAGGGCAATCCCCATTCTCTGGCCAACAACTATGTCCGTACCCTCTATGTGGATTCTAATGGCCGACTGATGGTCGGTACACGTCATGGCTTGCAGATTTATCGTCCGCAGACCGACGATTTCTCTGAAATAGCCCGTTTCGACGATGGTCGTATGAGTGGTGACGTTACCAAAATCATCGAACGAAAGAATGGTGAGATCTGGATGAGTGGCAATACGCCCTGTTGTGCCAAGGTGCGTGACGATGGCACTCCGATGCTTTATCCCAATGCCTTCACCAACAAGGTTGATTATACCGAAACCCTGATCGAAGATAATCAGGGACGTATCTGGATGAACCGTCGGCTGAGCGAGTTGATCCGTCTGGAACCTGATGGCGAGATTGTCAAGATTACCCAGGATGGCCGAAGCATTCCTTTCAATACAATGTATATAGGCCAGGATGGCGAGATGTATGCTGGTGGGTTGGATTTGGGACTTTATCGTTTCAATCCCTCCAACGAGCGTTTCGAACTCATGGAGACCCCCAATGGCGAAAACTTTCTGGTTCGTTCCATCAAGAATCTCGATCGTGAACATCTGCTTGTGGCGACCGATAATCACGGCCTTCAAGTCTTTGATTGTCGTGCACGCACATTTACTCCCTATTTATTCGACGATGGTCGTATAGATGCCACCACCCAGAAGGTCCATTCCATCTGTATTGATCATAATCGTGTCATCTGGTTGGCTCTGTTCCAGAAGGGTGTTATGATGGTTCCTCAGTCTCCACAGCCTTTCCTGTATCTGGGTGCACGCTCCATTACCCGTAATTCCATTGGAGACAAGTGCGTCACGGCGATGTTCCAGGATTCTAATCGTGAGATTTGGGTTACAACCGACAATGGAGGCATCTACGTTCTCGATGACAATGGTAATCAATTACGGCATTTCCCATACACTGGTCGTGCCAACAGTGTGCCTTCTGCCTCTGTCAAGGTGTTCGAAGACTCCAAACATCGATATTGGTACGGTTCCTATTCTGAAGGATTTGGCTGGATTGATTCTCACTCCGGAAAAATCACACCATTGACGATTGACGGCAAGGATGCAGGTTCGATCAGTGTCTATGACTTTGTCGAGGATAACAACGGTCGTGTCTGGGCCATTACGATGGGTGCTGGACTTCATCTCTTCGACGAAATGCGCCAAACGATGTTCCGTCCGTTCGAATATGATTCCTGCCGATGGGCTTGCTGTTCTTATTTCGATCCGTTGCGCGATAAACTTTTTATCGGTTCGTACAATGGTCTGACCATGGTCGATCTGAAGAATAGCAGTTATCAGGTAAAGCAGTTTCTGGGCGAATCGATCATCTTCTCAATCTCTCCTTATACCAGCGGTCGTCTGGCTCTCTGTACAACCGAAGGCCTCGTGATTTTTGACCTGAACAGTGAGACCTTTACCAAATACGATGTTAAGGATGGTTTGCTCAGCAATCTGCTCTATGCCTCGCTGTGTGATGCATCGGGCGTCTTGTGGATTTCTACGAATGTTGGTCTTACCTGCTTCAATGAAAAACGACGTTCCTTTACGAACTTCACGGGCAACGATGGACTACAGACTACCGAATTCTACAAGAATGTTTCGATGAAGGATTATAATGGTAGAATTTGGTTTGGTGGAACCAGCGGTATAACCTTCTTCAATCCGCAAGAGGTTAATTTGACGGGCGAACAGTGTGAAGCCCGAATTGTAGATATTGTGGCGGGTGGTCAGAAGGTTCAGAATCGTAACAATGCAGATTTTGATGACAATTCCTTCTCGTTCGAGATGGCAACTCTGCCACTCTTCCATACCCGTCATGCTGTCTATAGTTATTCGTTGGACAACGATCCATGGACGGTCTTGAAGCAGGGACAGAATGTTGTGTCATTCAGTCATCTCGCCTCAGGCAGACATGTCTTCCGCTACAAGGCACAGTTGTCTGGCGTTGAATCAGAGGAGAAGTCCTATGAATTCCGTATTGCTTATCCGTGGTATTATTCCTGGTGGGTGAACCTTGTGATTCTGGCATTGCTCGCGGTGATTGCCTATCAGATGTTTATTCAGATACGTCATCGTCGTGCTGTACGAAAACGGTTGGAGCGCCATGTTCATATTCAGGCCATCAACGAGGCGAAACTGCAGTTCTTTATGAACATTGCACACGAGATCCGTACGCCAATGACCATGATTGTTTCGCCATTGCAGAAACTGATGTCGTCGGACGAAGATTCGGAACGCCAGCATGCCTATCGCGTCATTCAGCGTAATGCCGATCGTATTACGGGAACAATCAATCAGCTGATGGACCTCCGTAAGATTGACAAGAAACAGATGAAACTGTATTGCAGCGAAATGGCAATCGCGCCTTATATTAAGGATATATGTGATTCGATGCGCGATGTTGCCGATGTCCGTCAGATACAATTACAACTGATTGATCGCACTCCAGAGGGTTTGCGCATGTGGGTCGATACTTCGAACTTCGACAAGATTCTGCTTAATCTGTTGTCGAATGCCATGAAATATACACCCTCAGGAGGTAGTGTCACCGTCGAAATTAGTCAGGAACCTGCTACAAGCACTTGTCCAGATGGAATTTTCCGTATGCTTGTAACTGATACCGGTGAGGGTATTCCAGATACCGACAAACAACGTGTGTTTGACCGTTTCTATCAGGTGCGTTCTACCTCATCGGGCAAGGAGGGTACTGGTATTGGCCTTCATCTGACCGAGTCGCTGGTTAATCTGCATCATGGTACCATCAAGGTGCAGGATAATCCAGAGGGTCGTGGCACGCGTTTCGTTGTTTCGTTGCCGTTGGGCCGTTCACATTTCAAGAATAACGAGATTTCGAGCGAACCGGTAGCAGCAACTGCTCATGTACACGCCGAGGAGTTCCAGATCAATCCTGACGCCTATGTACCCGAGGTTGAACAAATGGCCGAGACTCCTCGTAGCCGTAATCTGGTCATTGTGGCCGAAGATGATGACGAGATTCGTCGCTTTATTGTTCACGAATTGTCGCCCTATTGTCGTGTCGTGGAGTGTTGTAACGGTCGAGAGGCTTTGGACAATATGCTGCATCAGGTGCCGGACTTGTTGCTGACCGATGTGATGATGCCTGAGATGGATGGCTTTGATCTGTGCCGCAAGGTGCGTAGCAATGTCCGCTTGAATCATATTCCGGTTGTCTTCTTGACCGCTAAGTCCGACGAAGAGAGCCGCCTGGATAGTCTCGATCTGGGTGTGGATGCTTTCTTGACCAAGCCTTTCAGCATGGAGGTCTTGCGTCGCACCGTATTGAACCTGCTTAAGAGCCGAGCTTCGTTGCGAAATACCTTCAGCGGACAGCAGATGCCGGTAGATCAGGTGGAGACGCCTGAAAGCAAGTCGCCCGATGAACGTCTGATGGAACGAATCATGCGAGTGGTCAACCAGAATCTGAGTAACCCGGAACTTACTTCCGAAATGATTGCCGAAGAGGTCGGTATGAGTCGTGTTCACCTGTACCGCAAACTCAAGGAATTGACCAATCAGTCTGCCCGCAACTTCATTCGCAATATCCGTCTGGCCAAGGCTGCCGAATTGATGTCGCAGAAGAAGTGCTCGATTGCTGAGGTTTCGGATGCTGTCGGTTTTACCAATCCAAGCAACTTCGCGACTGCTTTCAAAGAGATGTATGGCGTTACTCCTACGGCCTTCATGGAGGAACATTTAGCTGAAATCAATTTCAATGAATAAAGATAAGAAATGTAACAGGATACTAATTGTAGTGTCCGTCATCTTGATGGTATTCTCTGTTGGAATACTGCGTGTGTTTCTGCCTCTTTCTCTTCTTTTCGATGCAGAATGGAAAGGAACTTCCTTGCTCTATCAGTTTGTGCTTTCAGACATGTGGGGGTGGGCATTGTCTATCGCATTGTTGATTGCCGTTATAGCAGGGATCATCACAGGACTCTTGGTTCGGATTGTTAGCAGATTCCATCCTGCACTACTTCTGGTGTCGGTGTGGCTGTTATCTACTGTTGCTGCGCTGTTTCTATGTGGTGGATTGTTGCCTCCGACTCAAAACAACCGTATCAAGACGATGATGGTACTTTCTGGACGAGAAGATTGGCAAGGAATTGTAGATTATGCCCGAAAATACCCTTGTGCCTCCTATTTGGAGTTTAATATCTTGAATCAGGCTTTGGCCGAAACGGGCCGTCTTTCAGCCTCTTTTCGAAATCAGAAACAACGGAATGTACGTCATTTGTTTGTATTGGAGGTTGAGGGTCCATACGTCTCGGCTATATTGAGCGATGTCTATTGGAGTATGGGTGAGATTTCTATGTCGCAGATGTATGCATTCGAGGCAAACGAAAAAGTGGGTAATTATTCTCCACGTTTGCTGAAGCGTCTGGTTCAGACCAATCTTGTGTATGGTTACTATGCCGTAGCATCGAAGTATCTCGATATATTGTCAAAATATACTATGAATGAGGACTTCGTTGCTTATTATCGTCGATTGTTGAGCGATGAGGCTGTTGATGCTGATCCTGTGTTGGGCATGAAACGCCGTTGTATTCCGCAGGAGAATGGTTTTCCAAGTTCTCGCAGTATTCCATACGATTTGCAGACTATCATTAAACAATGCCCTGAACACCGTGCCTCTGCTCAATATCTTGAGGCTGTTTTGTTGCTTTAGGCTGTTCAGTATTTTTTGTCTTACAGTTCAATGAAATATCTTGTTTATACTTCGCTGATAGTTTTGTCATCTTGCAGTTTGCAGGAGCAATCGGCCGAAAAACTCGGTCAGTCGGTTCCTTTATATCCCGACGTGGCAGGTGTGACAGTGCCGAGAAATCTGGCTCCTGTTCGTTTTGCTGTTTGTGATAGTTTTCCGCAGCAGGAGGTTCAGGCTATCTTTTCGTCGGGTAATGTCCGTTACATTGTAGGCGAGAAGCTGGGACAGCTGTCTATTCCGCCTGAGCAATGGAACGATTTGTGCCAGAATGGCGATAGTATTTCGATTCGAATACAGGCCCGCCGCAGTGACAAATGGGTGGAATATGTCCCTTTTGTGATTTATCTGTCGCCAGACTCTATCGATTCCTACTTGTCTTATCGCTTAATTCCTCCTGGCTACGAAGTTTGGGGTGAGATGGGTATCTACCAACGTAATCTTGAAACTTTCGATGAAACTGCCATCCTTGAAAATCAACAGACAGGAGGTGGGTGTATGAACTGTCATTCTTATAATCAGCGTGATCCTAAGCAGATGCTTTTTCATCTTCGTGCATCATGTGGTGGAACTTATATTGTTCAAGGCGATCAGGTTGAAAAACTGAATACGAAAACCGCTGAGACTATTTCTGCGTTGGTTTATCCATCTTGGCATCCCAGTGGAAAGTTTGTCGCATTTTCGACCAACGATACAAAACAAGCTTTTCATAGCAACGACAGAAACCGTATTGAAGTTTTCGATAAAGAATCTGACATTGTAATCTATGATGTTGACAAACACGAAGTCTTTTCGTGTCCACAACTGAAATCTCCAGTTGCTTTCGAGACTTTCCCATCGTTTTCACCCGATGGTAAGACTTTGTATTTTTGCTCGGCCGATAGTCTGAATGTAATGTCGCATTATGACCAGGTTCATTATTCTCTCTGCAGTATTTTTTTTGATGCCTCGGCAGATTCTCCTTTTGGTCAGGACGTCGATACTCTTTATAATGCTCGATTGGATGGTGGAAGTGTTAGCTTCCCTCAAGTCTCGCCCAATGGAGATTTCTTGATGTTTACAAAGTCTGGATATGGCAATTTCTCTATATGGCACAAGGATGCCGATCTGTATATGTTGGATCTTCGTACACGAGAGATTGTCCCTTTGGATGGACTTAATAGTTCGGATGTCGAGAGTTATCATACCTGGAGTTCCAATGGACGCTGGGTTGTTTTTAGTTCTCGACGTGATGATGGTTTATATACTCGCCCTTATCTTGTTCATGTCGATGCTGAAGGTCGAACTACGAAACCGTTTGAAGTGCCGCAACAATCTGTACTGCATAATACCTATTTGATGAAAGCTTATAACCGACCTGAATTCATGCAGGGACCTGTTTCCTTGCCTGCTTCGTTTGGTGCTTTTGCTCAAAGCAACAAAGGCAAGGATGTCGCTTTCAGACATTAATGTTTCCTCTCATTGAAATGTTTTTGAGTAGGAATCTAATCGTTCGATTTGAGCTCAAAAACTTTTGAGTAGGAATCTAATCGTTCGATTTGAGTTCAAAAACTTTTGAGTAGGAATCTAATCGTTCGATTTGAGCTCAAAAACTTTTGAGTAGGAATCTAATCGCTCGATTTGAATTCAAAAACTTTTGGAGTGCGCTATCTATAAATAATTTGAGAGTCTATGCCAGTTCATGCTGACACAGACTCTCTTTATGTTGCAATAACGAGACGCAGAAAACGACTCTATCTTAGCCTTGAATGATTAGAGATTACCTCTCTCCTTGTCTAGGTAATACTTGTAGGTGCCTACCGTAAGTTCGTCGCAGGCAGGTTCGTCGCAGACAACGATGGAGTGCTGGTGCATCTGGAGCATAGATGCGGTCCACTTGTGAGATACCTCTCCGTCAACGAGGTGCTTGAGTGCACGAGCCTTGTGGTGTCCGTTGCATACCAGAAGAACCTCTTTGGCATCCATGACGGTGCCGATGCCCACTGTAAGGGCCTGTGTGGGAACCTTAGAGAGGTCACCGTCGAAGAAGCGGCTGTTGGCGATGATGGTGTCGGTTGTCAATGTCTTGATACGGGTGCGTGAGGTTAGGGAAGATCCTGGTTCGTTGAATGCCAAGTGTCCGTCTGGACCTACACCGCCCATGAAGAGGTCTATGCCACCTGCAGCGACGATGGCTGCTTCGTAGTCTGCACACTCCTTGATGAGATCCTTTGCATTGCCATTAAGGATATGGACATTCTCCTTTTTGATGTTGATGTGGCTGAAGAAGTTGTTCCACATGAATGAGTGGTAAGACTCAGGATGTTCCTCTGGGAGGTTGACATATTCGTCCATGTTGAAGGTGATGACATTCTCGAATGAGATCTCTCCAGCTTCGTATTTCTTGATAAGTTCACGGTAAAGTCCCAATGGAGAAGATCCGGTTGGGCATCCCAACTTGAATGGTTTTTCAGGGGTTGGATTAGCTTCAATGATGCGCTTGGCTACATAGTCGGCAGCCCATTTCGACATCATGTCGTAATTTGGTTCAATGATTACTCTCATTTTACTTTTTGTTATTGATGGTTTAGAATTCTGCCTTCAGACCTGCTACTAAAAGTAATAAACAGAGGGGTTTCTTCCGGCATGGTTTATTGTGTCTCATTAATCATCGGCAAAGGTACTGTTTTTTCCTTTAGTTTCCAAATTATTGTTCGAAAATTGTCGTGATTAACCTCTGTTTCTACTTTTTTCGGTTCTTATGCCCAAATTAAGTATATTTTATTAATAGTAGATAGCAATTCAGGAAGCCAAGGAATGGAAATAAGTTATTAGTGCGTAATAATAATCATTTTTTTACTGAGTATATTTGTACATGTAAAAAAAAATAATCATCTTTGCACCATCAAATGAGCCACAGCGGTGGAACTACTCATTGATTTTGTTAAATTAAAGACGCTACAATGTCGTTATCTTCGGATCGGAAACTTCGCAACTTTCTAAATCAAATGAAGATAATGCAACGATTGAGGTGTCCTCGTTGGTGGATTGTATCTCCACCTCTCGCGCCCGTTTGGGCAGGGAGTTGGTATATGCATATCTTCGGGCGCGGAGCATTCTTAACGTTGCTTATCCATTTGATTGGGCAATGCGAAGGCCTCCGATTCGGGGAAGCAATTAGTAGATTGCTCCCGTCTTTTTTTTGTATAAGGTAAAATGTCAAATGGGGCTTTGACACTCTATTCTTATTCAAAGTATTATGAGAAGAATAATCTTTTCTGTGATTTCACTCATTTTATGTGCATCAATTATTATTTCTTGTGATGATGACGATGATTTTACATCATATAGTGGTACAATTAGTGACCATGGTTCAGGGCAACCGCATCTAATGAAACAAGTTTCATCGGATTCAATTCCAAACAGCATTATTGAGAATTTCCAATAGCAAGGAAGAATTCATGCAGGCACGTCTCATCAGGGACTTCATGCTCTTTTTGCAATTCGTGGCAT
>JAZRXX010000042.1:0-5567 GCA_045600485.1 Bacteroidales bacterium | reverse complement strand
ACGCCCTGAAAGGGCAAAAGCACATAGCCCAGGGCAAGCGAAGCGACACCCTGGGTATTAAGAATGCCGAAGCGACGCCCTGAAAGGGCAAAAGCATGAATATCGTTTGTACGCACAAGAATAGAGCATTGTCCTTCAGTAAGGCTTTTGCCCCTTCAGGGCGTTTGTTATTCATATCTATGAAACCCAGGGTGTCGCTTTGCTTTACCCTGGGCTGATAGCGCTTTGCGATTGCCCTTTCAGGGCGCAAGGTTAACCGTACAGGTCGAAAAGTTTCTATCCATTCTCAGTTTCTAGGCACCTTCGGTCTCTGCTTGCTCCATCCATGCAGGTTATCATAGGCTTACGACATATCGCCCGCAGTACCGCTGCGGTCATTGCCAATGATGTGGCCGAAGTCATCGTATGTCAGCTGCTGGAGTTCTTTCAATAATTCAGTCTTCTAATAATTTACTTAAAACTTAATATGTTTTAGAAAACTTTTTGATAAAACAAATCGTTATTGTAACAAAATCCACTAATATCAATGGAGCAATACTTATCATTATCATTTCAAATTCTGTATTAGACAATGTGTCTTGTGAGAATAAGTCAACAATTATCCAATGGTAAAATAGCCAACTTGTTGCAGCAACAATTGGTATTGTTATATAATTATTGTCCATAGAGAAAGCTAGTGATTTGACAAACGATTCCACTATCAAGAAAGGTGTATTAATAAGAAGAATAAGAATTCGAAATATGTACTCTGTATAACGATACGGCTCTATTCGTTCAAAACAATAAAAGAATACAACAAAAGTAATTGTAGCCGAAAATAAAGCAGAATATAAAACAAAATGTTTCACCTTATCAAAATTAGAAATTATTAATTTGATGATTTGTAGCACGTTGCAAAGCTTTATGTATACTGCTAGATGGGCAATAATTATATGACCTATAACTGGTATTCCCATACGTATTCACGTTGGGGTTGGACATCGTTGATGCACTTACAATCTCGCCCGATATGACATAATTTTGAATCTGCGTAGTATTAGACCCGACCAATCCAAGTTCTGTCATTGTGTTATTATGAATACCAGCTGGATTAAATGTAATTGCGGCAGCATCTGTCATCATAGATGCAACTTGTGCCAAAGCACCACCTAACGAATGTCCAGCAAAGGACAATTCCTCACCTGGGGCTAACGATGCCATTTGGGATAATGCGAGTAATGCAGCCTGTCCATATTGCGTATCCCATATTTCATTACCCATTCCTTTATATTGATCAAGATCTAATTGTGCGTCGGTACCATCATTAGTTCCTGCAAACACAATGCAGGTTTCAATGTTTTCACCACCATTGCATCTTTGATAAACACCATATTGAAGGCCTGTTTTATCATCAAATGCCAATCGAGTACAATTCCATCCACCAACCAATTCGACTTTTTCTTTATTGTACACATGTTTTGCCATTTGTGCTGCTTCAACAGAATCTGGTAACAAGCCAGTTGGATCAATCCACATGATAGGATTTCCTATACAATATGCGTATGGACTTGCTTCTGGATGTTTCTCTGCCAATGGATCTGGTCTATCAAATACTGGCAGGGCAGGATTGAATAGACGAGCATGGAAATCATAGAGGTCAAGACCGTAAGTTCTATCAAGCTCTTTACCACTATACTTATATTTCTGTGCCTCTTGATTGGATGACAAGTTTCCGATGATGCCACCGTATGGATAATAATGCGTAGTCTGCTCAATTCCATTGTTGTCGGCATTCACTACCATGCGGTTTCCCCTCACATAAATGTTCGTCTTCTCGCGAAGGATTATATAATCCTTCTTTATTGCTGCGAGGACCCTGATAGTCGGCAATGTAGTAATGGCATTCAGGGCGCTTGTCGCCATCGAAAGAGTAGTAGCCTCCAGCAAACTGATACATTTGTGGCTTTCTGTTCTTGAGGATAAGGTTGCCAATAAGTATTGAGGACTAATTTCCAAGAATAGAGGAAATTATATCATCAGAGAGTCCTTGCGCTTTCATTTTATCATATAGTTCACGAAATGCTTCAGCTCGTCCTTCAGCTCGTCCTTCAGCTCGTCCTTTAGCAAGTCCTTCTTCAACACCCTCTGCATGTTCATTGAGCATGGCAGCACGATTGGTACGATATGTGTCAAGACTAATGTTGTAGCGCTCCAGTTCCTCTGGAGTCATATTGATCAAGTCAAGAATATTGCCGACTTTATTGAATACCGGCTGCTGTGACTGGAATGGAATAGTTGTCTTCATTGTGTCGATATTTACCAAATTGTATAACCAATAGTCGATTCTGGTTTTACACTCCGACTGAGGTTTGTTCTTGTAGCTGGGTAACTCAAGGGTAAATGCCTTCAGTTTGTCGGAGAAAATCTCTCCAGTTTCGTCCACCTTAAGTTGTATGGTGCGTAATTCTCGCGGTTCAAACCCCTTCAAGGTGAAGTTCAGGAAGAAAATACCATAGACTGGAGTCAATCGATAATCCCAATCTGGAATTGCTTGGGCTGTCTGTGCTGCTAAAGAGCGAGACAAATATAACAGAATACGGTCACTGAAATTTATCTGGCTACGATTCTGCATCTCTACGATGAACTTCTTCCCATCTTCTGTTTGACAGTACATATCATAGACGATTCCATGTCCATACTTGTTATCTGCAGGTCGCTCCTTGTCTAGGAACGTAATTGTCTGGATAGGAGACTTAGGTTCGAGCAGGTCTGTAAGGAAGGCCTTCATGACCTCCTCATCACCGAATACTTTCTTGAATCCGTAATCGGTCAAAGGGTTAATGTAACGTTTCTGTTCCATATTGTAGTAGTATATTGAATGATTTTTCGGTGCAAAGGTAAGGATAAATTTCGAAACCTCCAAATGTTTACTGTATTATTTGGGTTATTCTACTCCTTATGCTTGAATTGACAAGAATTCTCCTGCATTCCAGAATCATTATTGAAATCATTCTCCATTGGCACAGGCAGACTAATTCTATGTACACCCAAGAAAACAGAGAAACGTTTCTTTCTTGTTAGTAGAATTCTTTTCATTCCTCTAAATTCCCTGTAGAAACCATCGAACGATTCGAACATTCGGGATGTGTCTTAGATTAACAAGAAAGCAAAGAAAACAAAGAAAAACGCCCTGAAAGGGCAAAAGCATGAATATCGTTTGTACGCACAAGAATAGAGCATTGTCCTTCAATAAGGCTTTTGCCCCTTCAGGGCGTTTGATGTTCATATCTATGAAACCCAGGGTGTCGCTTTGCTTTACCCTGGGCTGATAGCGCTTTGCGATTGCCCTTTCAGGGCGCAAGGTTAAACTATATCAGGCAACAGTGGAACTTGATGAATTAAAAATTAAAAGTTAAAAATTAAAAGTTATCGACCTGTACGGTTGAACGCTAATAACACAGATGAAACTGATTGCGCAGATTAATTATTAATTGTTTATTTCCGTGCTTTCCGTGGTCAAATAACGAATCATTCGGAAGCTACTCCATCGGCCTCGGGAAGCAAAACGAATCGTTCGGAGGCTACTCCATCGGCCTCGGGAAGCAAAACGAATCGTTCGGAGGCTACTCCATCGGCCTCAGGAAGCAAAGTCTCAATGACTTGTATATAAACTCACACGAAGGCACGAAGACAAAAAGTCTTTCCCCCTTGGTCATCACTTTGTGTCACCTGTAGAGTTGAAAGGAGGGACGCTATCGTCTAAAATCGAAATTACTTCTCTACAGGATAAAGAAGCTGCAGGGCGAAGTAAAGATATTGGTTGATGTCACCGTAGTAATGTTGTCCGCCTTCGCGCATAGAGAAATGAAGGTTGGCATCGGGAGTACCATAGCGGAATAGAGGCGCGTAGAGGTGTAGAGCCTCCATGGCATCACGTTCTGGTTTGCCAGCGATGTCTTTAGAACCAGTATAGCCATAGACCACAAAGTCGTTGCCGAATCCAGATTTTTCAACCATGGCGTTTATCCACTCGGCTGCTGCTTTGGCAGGCTGCTTCTCGCCCTTCTCATTGTAGTACCAGATATCTCCACTCAAAGGCAGATAGCGTTTGGCTGCATTGGCACCATAGGCTAATTGATACCATGTGGTAAGTGCTCCCATCGAGAATCCACCAAAGGCACGATGTTCGCGAGACTGGGTGACGGCTACGCTGTCTTTGCCCTGTAGGAAAGTGTGATAGGCATTTTCAACAGCAGGGATGAGGTCGTTCTGGAACTCCAAGTGGAAATCACGGGTACGGGCAATGGCATCGTTCATGCTGTTGGCACCGATATTTTCGTCATCGTCATAGAAGGTAGGTGTGACGACGATGATAGGGCGCATCTTGCCTTCAGCAATGAGGTGGTCAAGAACATTGCGCAGAGCGAACCAGTTGTTGGGTGGGCTGAGGAAGGAGGTGGTTTTGTCGCCACCACCATGGATCAAGTACAAGACGTCGTATCTGGTCTTTTTGTCTTTCGCTTTGTAGCCGTAAGGCAGATAGACACGAGCCCTTTTCTGCAGAGTCTTTCCGTCTTTGTGGGCGGTGTAATTGAATACTTCGATCTTGCCTTGTTGTGCAGCTGGTTGTCGGATCTCGTCCGGAATAGGGAGGATGGGCTGAATGGTGCTGTCGAAGTTGTAGGCATCACGGACTTTCCAGACATTGAGCACGATGGAACCATTTTCGAAACCAGCAGGGCGACATACGAAAATGGCTTGATTCAACCAGGCATATTTGCTATTGACAGGAGCCTCGAATCGAGGGGTGGTGTAGAAGTATTTACCGGCCATGATGCCTACGTTACGAATGTGTATATTGACGCCATCGTCGGTGCGCAGGCAGTAGATAGCCTCAACGTCCGAACAGCCTTTCTCCATGTTGTGCATCTGGTAGTCGGCTCCTCCATTCAGGACTTCGCCTTTGATGTTTGGACCTTCGAAGGTGCCACCAGTAATGGGGACGATGTTACGGAATCCATGAGCAACCTCTCCGACACTGTAGGATTGTCCGAGTTGAACCTTGAGCTGAAGTATGAACTCAAGTTCTGGATCTGGCTGTTGTGCTGGTTGTGCCCAAAGACTGAATGACATGGTTGCAGCAGCTACCATGGATAGTAATGATTTAAGCATTTTGAAATAGTTTTTTATAGTTTACAGTTAATAAGCTATGTGTCCACTTTTAAGGTGTTTATTGAATGATTTTCGCTGCGAATGTAAGGATAAATTTTGAACCCTCCAAATGATTGTTGGATTATTGGGTTTATTCGCTTGGATAAAGGCTTTTTTATTGAGTAACTAGAAAACAGAGAAACCAAAGAAAAGTTTCTATTCTTTCTCTGTTTCTAGGTGTTTGTGGATTCTGGTTCAAAAAATTTTGAGTTGAAATCGAGTCGCTCGAAACGGGTTCAAAAATTTTCGACCTGTACGGTTAACTTAAGCCACGCAAAACCTAATTATCCCATCTTCAATCCAGTTTGAGAGTTCATTATTTTTTTTAGCGACAGAGATAGAAGCCAAAGCGGCACTGCCGGATTTTGACCAAGACA
>JAZRXX010000041.1:0-31800 GCA_045600485.1 Bacteroidales bacterium | reverse complement strand
TGGGAAGTTTGAGGATGGTAGAAACAAAGGGTTTCGAGAAATGCACAACTTGCATTTGTTGGGAGCTAGGATGGCTGTTTACAATTATTAACGATAGCTCGGAAGGTAAGGGTGGCATTTAGATGCGGTTGCCCTGACCATGGTTTTGTAGATTTAGGATTGCCATCTGGAACACTTTGGGCAACTTGCAATTTGGGAACTAACCATCCTGAAGAATTCGGGAAATACTATGCATGGGGAGAAACCAAATCCTATTCGGAGGTTGATTCAACTAATATAAGCAATATTAGGTACAACCTTATTAGACATTATAGAGGAATTGCATCAGGTCTGGATTCTATATTGTTCTATGTTAGTCACGATTCTTTGTTTTTTTTTCTTTCCGATTATGTGCTCTTCAAAATACACAACGCATACCATATAAGATTGGAACGTTTTATTAATGACAGTATTTGTTATTACATTTCTATTGCTGAAGATTCTATTGTTTATAAATTTATTCCAGATTCTATATTTGACCAGATATGTACCAAAACATATTATAATCTAACAACATATAAACATTATGATTGGCTCAGCCAAACTATTAATAAATACAAGCCATACAGTTCACTAAAAGAAGAGGATGATGCAGCGTTGGACAATTGGGGAAAATCATGGAGAGTGCCGACCAAAGAAGAAATTTATGAACTGCGACATGTTTGCAAATGGACGTGGACAAAGTTGAATGGTGTATATGGTTATAAAGTAGAAGGCCTCAATGGAAATAATATTTTTCTGCCTTCAGGCGGCTATATCAACAAAGAATCGTCAATTGTTTTGCAGAATATGTATGGCTTATATTGGTGCTCTAATATGGACCTTTTCCAATCTGGTTCGGTAATGTATGGTGCATCTGGATTATTTTTTATGGATGATAGTTACTCAGAAGGCCTAAGAGAGTGTTGGTATGGATTGACCATCCGTCCGGTTATAAAATGAGTGTAAAATAAAAGTTGGTTGAGACGATATATTAGCGATAATCATTATCAGATTCGTCGGCGACAATGCGGTCTTTAGTCTCCATAGTGAAACTGTGTGTTGTGCAAATGATATTGTCATGAAGTACAACCGAAAGTTTTGCTATGGTAGCAATTGTCAGATTGTGTGTGCCGCTGAGCCATCTACTTACTTCTGTTTCTGTTTTATTCATTTTTTGAGCCAATAGTTTTTGGTTCATGCCTTGCTCTTCCATAAGTTCAAAAATGCGGTTAGCAATGGCGACTTGCATATCCACCTGAGTCTTAACCTCGGGTGGTGTAGCATTTCTTATTTCATTCATTAGTTTATTTGTCTTCATTTTCGTCTATGGTTATTGTCAAAGGTCCATGTAAACATGACCCTGAGATTTCGATTATTTTGGTATTTTCCTTTGTTTTTATTTCAATGTCTATCTTCTGTAAGGTCTGGACACAGTGGCTCAAATGAGGATCCTCTTCGTATGTTTGGGTTTGCTTTAATCCTCCGTTGCCTAAAATTAATACTTTGGCAGAGAGATTCAGACAATATAGTCTCAATTCTGATGAATCAATATGCGAAGGCAACGCCATGACTCTGTCCGATCTTGTTCCTTCATATCTGAAATAACGATCTTCAGCACCTTTTTCTTTGATTATGTCAATCCTCCTTACTATTACCTGAATATCTCGAGGGTGAGTATCCTTGTAATTTAAGAGAAATTTTTCAAATTCTGTATATTCTTCACCTTCAAAACGAGGAGAATACAAACTTACTTTCTCACCGTATTCTAAAAGTTCTATCAAAAGATTTTTTTTCATGTTATTCAATTTAGTCCTGCAAAAATAAACATAAAAGTTGATTATTACCTAAATTACAGTGTAAAATCAACTTTTATGTTTGTTTTTTTTGTTGTTAATTGTAAATTTGAAAGATGAAGATTGCTAATATACTAATCACTCAGAACTTGACGATGCCTTGTGCCCAGAGCTGATTCTTTTGGGGAGCATTGAGGTACTCGGTGTGGGCATATTTGGCTTGCAGCTGGAAGTGACGGCCGAGTCGGTAGGAGAGGAGGGTGGAGAGACGGATACCTTCGCCATTCAGCATCGGGATGGTAAAGCCGTAGAGGAGGTTCTTCTCCGACAGATAGACGCGGCAGTCGTAGTTGTCGGTACGGAACCAGGTGCCCTGCAGGTCGAAACGAAGAGGAAAAGACTTGCGGTCAAAACCGATGGCTTGACTGAAGGAATATCCCAGATTATAGCCGCCTGTGTTCTGGGCAGAATAACAACGCACATGAGCCTGCGCCTTGAGGAGTAATCCCCAGGGCGCGGTCCATTTTAATTGTCCGTCGATGGATTGACGATAATAGGGAGTAATGTCGGACGAGGCTTCGGTCAGCGTATTGTTCTTATACTTGGCTTTGAGTCGATAGTGGATAGAACCCTGCCAGTCATGATTCCGATAATCACGATGATAGAGCAGTTTGGCTGCCAGTTCATAGCCCTCGGAGGGTTGATAGATGCCATATTGTGCCTGAGTGAAGTGAACCCAGTCGGCCGAAGCCTGCAACTGCCAGAAGCGTGACAAAGCACCCTCGATGGAGAGCATCTCGCCACGTTCACCCTGCATGGCACTTGATTCGGAGATGCTGCTGCCCAACAGTTGGCGATAGGTGTTGCTGTATTGCCGATAGAGGGCTGTGATCCGCCAATTGTCGAGCCAGTTGCATTCGAGGGCATTGACCGTTGCCCACCCCCAAGCATCATCGACAGCTGTCTCGCCCCGCAGGTGCATACCCAACCAGCGGGCTTCGTAGTCGATGGAGCCCTGCGCGAGCTGATGTCCCTGAAACCAGTTCTGGTTATATTGTCTCGGTGCACGGATGTAGTCATGCTGGAATTGGGTGTAGAGCAGATTACCTCCCACCTCGAACAATTCACCGAGCCAGCGCACCTTGCCACCTGCATTGGTCATGATTCCCTTGGCATCGTCCACCTTTCGAACCGAGATAAAAGGGAGGAGTTCCCAGTGTTGAGCAAATCGACATCGTATGGCTATGCCCTGCATGAAGCCGTCGTCGAGGGTACTGGAGTGTACAGCCAATGGTGCTGGTTTCTGGAAAAAAGAGGCACTCGACAGATTCTTACCCATCGAGAAACGCTGGTTGCAGATCAATCCACTACCCATCGAGAGACGGTAATGTCCGACCAAGGCCTGTCGGAGCCAACCTGTCCGACGTGTGAGCGAAGCATAGTAGTGATTGTTGACCACACCTGCACGCCATTGGTTCTGCCGGTGGGTGTAGCGAATGTCATAGCGAATGGATTGTTTGTGGTTGTTCAGGTCGTTGAGGTCTCCATTGGCCGAGAGGATCAAAGAGTGTGAAACCCTTCCTAACCTTCCCTGTTTAGGGAGGGAATCAGACAGATGCGTCTGCAGTTGCAGGTCATGAATCATTTCGACCAGACGGGCATAACTCTTCTCCGAGAAATCCTCCGGGTCAATCAACTCCAGAATTTCCTCCTCCGTTTGGGACCAAACAGGCATCGAAACGGAGAAAAACAGAAGAAAAATGAAAAGTTTGACTGAGGTTCGCATCTGTATTAGAGAAAAGTGTGTATCTTTGCGGAGTGAAAAGACTCCTGTTGTTCGTATTAGTAGCCCTGTTGGTATCCGTATCTGTGCTGAAGGCACAGCATATTCACTATAGGAATGAGGCAGGAGAAGAGGTCTTTCCGGCTCACATTGACCCTGTGACAGGCGATACGGTGCCTGTGGTGGTGCTGAAGAATCTGTACTGCTTCAACCGGAAACGGTTTCCGGGAGCGAAGTACGAACGCGAATACTGGCGTATGGTGAACGATGTGAAGAAGACGTTGCCCATTGCCAAAGAGGCCCGCCGCCTGCTGGTAATCGCTTACGATACTTGTCAAGTGATGTCCAGCCGTGAACAATCCAAATACTTCAAACAGTTGGAGAAAGACCTTTGGAAGGAGTACAAACCCCGATTGATGAAATTGAACTACCGCCAAGGGAAGTTGTTGGTGCGTCTCGTTGACCGTGAATGCAACAAGCAGTCATACACCATCATCCGCGAGTTTCTGGGCCGTACACGCGCTACCTTCTGGCAGGGTTTCGGCAAACTGTTCGGCGTAAGCCTGAAGAGCGAATGGGAGCCCGATGGCAAAGACAAACAGTTGGAGGATATCTGCATCCAGGTGGAGCAAGGGATGATATAGAAGCTATAGAAGCTATAGAAACTATAGAAACTATAGAAGCTATAGACGCTATAGAACTATAGTTAGCCCACTACATCGAGAATCTCGGCAATCTTGTTGACCTCGGCGATGTAGGATTCGATGTAGCGCTGGTGCTTATCTTCCCAAATATCGTCGATGGTGATCAGGATACCTGACTCCTCAACGTCGCCAAATTCATCGTTGATGGCTGTGCCGAAGGTCTTCATGGTTGGAGAGAGGCACATGTAAGCATTGACCAAAGGTGGGATGCTGTACCCCAGACGTCGGCATTCGGAATTGAGAATCTTGTAATCCTCCTTGAAATCCTTGCCAGCAAACAATTGAGCCATGGCAGCCACATCGGTGTGGGTTTCGAGAGGTTTGTAAGGCCATACGAGTTTATCAGCATCCGGGAAGTACTTCTGGAGGAAATACAGGATAGCATTTCGTCCTTGGGTAGGATAGCTTGGGTACATGGTGAACTTGCCGTAATAGTAGCGGCAGTTTGGCATCTTGACGGCCAAGGCACCCAATCCGTCCCACAGGTTATCGAGCGTGAAAAGACTCTTGGCACCAGAACGGGATGACTGATGGCTGACCACCACGAAACTGCGACCCAATTCAATCATGTAAGGCAGATACTCCTGAATGAACTTGTCGGAGAAATGGAACATGTGAGAGGTAGCCAGAATTGGCTGCCCTTTTTCGTCCATGCCGATATTTGGACCATAGATGTAGCGGTAACCGCCCAGAATCTCTTCGGTAGTGGGATCCCAGACAATAAGCTGCCAATAGGGGTTCTGCATGGTATCGTACTCGTCAATATCGACCGAAAGGCCGGTGCCACCACCAGCTTCGCGGAACGCCTCTTCGCGCAGACGACCTACCTCCTGCATGAGGTTCGGACAGTTGTGAGCCGTAAAGATGTATATTTCAGTACCGCCCTTACGCGAGTGGCGCAGGAGCTCAGCCTTGTTTTGCAACTCCTCTTTAAGAATTGCTTTGTCGATAGGAGATATAATCTGTTCCAAAATTGTGTGTGTTTATAGTTTCTTTAACGAAAGGGAGTAAAAGAGTAGTAAAAAAGGAGTAAAAAGGAAGTAAAAGGGACATTTGAACCAGATGCCGAAACTTCTTTCAATTCCAGAAAAGACGCTACAACTATTTGTATTGTTTTTTTAACCTTAACTCTAACTCTAACCTTAACCCTAACTATTCTCCTTCTCTTATTTGGAGAGGTTTGGGGAGAGGCCATAGCTTTGTTCTTTCAGCCACTGAGCCCATTCCTGAGAGCTCTTGCTATTGTCTGTAAAGGTTTGCCAAGGGATTGGCTTGCCGATGTAGATGCCAAAAGTCTTGTTCTGCGCTGTCTTCATCATCTGTCGAGGCAGGAGAATAAGTCCGATGTTGAACTTCATGCCCAAGATGCGGCGAAACCATTCCAACCCATAGAAGAAAAGACTGTTTCGACCTTCGAAGTACATTGGGATGATGTCGCGTTGGCTCTCGATGGCTTGTGTGATGACCGATTTCTTCCACTCGATGTCCTGGATTCTGCCTCCAATGTATCGGCTGCAGAAGCCGGCAGGAAAGGAGAGTAACTGCGTGTCAGGATCCTTGTAGGCGGCATTGACAGCCTCCATGTCCTCACGTTTCTGACGTCCGAGTGTGTTGACCGGCAGAAAATTCGGTTGCAAGGCGACAATGTACATCAGCAGATCGTTGACAATCACCTTGAATTTCGGGTATTTGTGTCCCAGGATATTGATATACGAAATGCCGTCGAAGGCACCCAATGGATGATTGGAAACAAAGATAAAGCGACCCTTGTCGGGAATGTTTTCCATGCCCTGAACATTGTACTTCACATTCAGTCGGCGACACATGCCTCCAGCAAAGTCTGCACCCTCCACCTCCTTCAAGGCTGTAATGGTTTGGTTCATCTCCTTCTGGCAGATCAGCCATTCGGCGAAACGAATCAGCCATTTCGGTACTTTGTGATAATGCTGGGGTACCTTGTTGCGGATGACTGCATCCAGATCAATGAGTTTTGCTTCGTACATAAGATTAAAAGACCCTCTTTGGCCATTCGGCCATCTCCCCCTAATTATGGGGAGAATTTTATAGAAATGGAGGGAAGTATGTGTAGGTTATTTTATCATATCACTCCTCCCCATTAAGGGGGAGGTGGCCTTTATGGCCGGAGAGGGTCTTTCCCTCCCACCATGTATTGATAATCTTGTGGTGGAAAGTCATGCCCTCAAAAGGACTCCATCCGCATTTGCTGAGGATGACATCCTTAGTGACTGTCGTTGTCTGTTCGGGGTCGATGAGAACCAGATCGGCACGTTTGCCCACAGCGATTTCGCCACGGTCATCGAACCCAAAGAGACGGGCAGGATGGGTGGACATCAGCTCCACCACTTTCGGAAGAGTCAGGAATCCTTCGCGCATTAGTTCCAATACCGAAAGTAAGCTGAACTGGATGCTTGGCATGCCCGAAGCGGCACGCAGACAGCCACCCTGTTTGTCGCTCAACAGGTGTGGTGCGTGGTCGGTACCGATGCTGAAGATACGTCCATCGGAGAGTGCCTGACGCAACGCATCGCGATCCTGCACACGCTTGATGGCTGGGTTACACTTAATACGTGTTCCCAGTTTCTTGTAGTCTTCTTGCGAAAAAGTAAGGTGGGCAGGAGTAACTTCTGAAGTGATCTTAGGGTTCTTGAGCCCTGAAACATATTCCAATTCCTCTTGGGTGGTCAGATGGCAGACGTGCAGACGAGCACCGGTTTCAAGGGCCAGTTCTACTGCCATACGGGTGGTCTCCATGCAGGCCTCCACATCGCGGATTTTGGGATGAAACTCAACGGCAGGATCATCGCCATACAGGGCTTGGTATTTCTCCTTGTTGCGACGGATCACATCCTCGCTCTCCGAGTGGATGCCAATCACGCGCTGGGTATTGCTGAACAACTTGCGGAGTTTTTCTTTGTCGTTCATCAGCATGCCTCCGGTCGAAGAACCGAGGAAGACCTTGAAACCACAAATCTGGTCACGCAGCGGAGAATCGGGTTGTCCGTAGAGGCGAAGAGCTTCGTCGATGTTATCGGCCGTGATGCCATACCAAAGGCCATAGTTGACGACGCATTTCTCCTGATAGAGTTTGTGTTTTTCGGTCAAAGCTTCGGGAGTCGTTGTAGTGGGATTGACATTCGGCATGTCCAATACCGTGGTTACACCTCCAGCGGCAGCAGCACGGCTTTCGCTGGCAATGTCGGCTTTGTGCGTTAATCCCGGTTCACGGAAGTGCACGTGTGCATCGACACAACCAGGAATTAAGTATTGGGTACAAGCACCCGTTGCTGGCTCGATGCTCGTAATGATGCCATTGTCAATAGCCAGAGTACCATCCACCAATTCTCCATTGGTCAGGATGCGGGCATTCTCAATCTTCATTTATTGTAACTTTAACGATAACCCTAACTTTCCTCCCTCTCCGGAGAGGGTCGGGGTAAGGCTTTTTTACTTTAGTTTCGGATATTTGCGTGTCCACGAGTTGAGCTTCAGACGGATGACTCCGAATACTGCTTCAGAGAAGATGCCACCGGACATCTTGGAGGTACCCAGTACACGATTGGTGAAGATAATTGGTACTTCGGCAATCTTAGCGCCCATCTGCGAAGCGGTGAACTTCATCTCGATCTGGAAGGCATAACCCTTGAAACGGATCTTGTCGAGCTCCATCTTCGAGAGCAGGTTGCGGCTGTAGCAGACAAAACCCGCAGTCGAGTCATGTACCTGCATGCCAGTCACCAAACGCACATAAACGGAAGCATAGTAAGACATCAGGACACGCCCCATAGGCCAGTTGACCACATTGACTCCAGTCACATAGCGAGAACCGATAGCCAGATCGGCGCCCTCTTCGTGACAAGCCTTGTGCAAACGAATCAGATCGTCTGGATTGTGGCTGAAGTCGGCATCCATCTCGAAGGTGTAGTCATAACCCTGTTCGAGCGACCACTTGAAACCAGTGATGTAAGCGGTGCCCAAGCCGAGTTTGCCTGAACGTTCGATGATATGGAGCTGGCTGAATTCCTTCTGGAGATTCTTGATGATATCCGCTGTTCCATCTGGGGAACCATCGTCGATGACAAGAATGTCGAAAGGATGGCTCAAGCCAAATACATAACGTATGATATTTTCGATGTTTTCTTTCTCGTTGTAGGTTGGAATGATGACCAGACAGCGATCGGAAGTTGCATTTGTAAGGTTGCTCATTTTGTGCTTTGCTGATGCAATTATTAATTTTTCTGCGCGCAAAGATACTAAATTATTGTACATAGTGAGCAACAAGGACCTTTTTTTTAGTTAATTTTAAAAATTCTTGCATCGAAATGAGCATTTTATAATAATTCTTTGTACTTTTGTAGCTCTAAAAACTTCAAACAGATTTTTAAGCATGAGATTTATTCTTTCGCTTTTTTTGGGATTGTTGAACTGTCTGTCGCTTCTTGCTGTTACACAACAGGAGGCGCGTGCTTATATTACCAATCAACAGTATCCGCAAGCTGTAACGGCTTATCGAGCTTTGATACAGCAGAAGACTTTGACCAAGAATCCTGACATCAACAAGTTTTTCGGACAAGCCCTCTGCATGACGGGAGCCTACGAGGAATCGATCCCTTATCTGGAATTTGCAGCCAGCAAGAATAAGACCGGAGCATGGTGGTATTTGGGCATCAGCCGACAGCACCTTTACGACTTTGAGGGTGCAATCCAGGCCATGGAGAAATACCGTTCGCAGATGAACAAAGGCTCGATGTGGCTACCGCGCATTGACAGCGTTGTGGCAGAGTGCCAGGTGGGATTGAAGGGCGTGGGACACGTTCAGGATATTGCTATCATCGACAGTATGATTGTTTCGAAGGATCTCTTCTTTTCGCATTATAAGTTAGGTTCCGAATCGGGCCGAATCCTTGCACCGCAGCAGTGTGGAGAGATTTTTTCAAGCCGTGCCGACAGTGCCGATGCTTCGGTGTTCGAGAATCAGGCAGGCGATTATCGTGTGATGGCTTGTTTGACGGATGAGGGTAACTACCGACTCTTTGAATCCCATCTCTTTTCGGGTGAATGGTCAGAACCTCAGATGATGGCATCGATCGATGCTGGGACCCACAAACTCTGTTATCCGTTCTTGCGTAGCGATAGCGAGACGCTCTTCTTTGCTTGTGACAGTACGCCTGGCTATGGAGGATTCGATATTTACAAGACGCATTATAGTACCGAGAACGAATCGTTCTATACCCCCGAACGTATGCCGATGCCGTTCAATTCGCCTTACGATGACTACATGATGGCCATCGACGAGACGCATCAGGTGGGTTGGTGGGCTACCAATCGCAATACAGCTGAGGGTATGGTCTGCATCTATCTCTTCTTGATCGATGATCAACCACGATATCTGGATGGACGAAATCCGGAACGTGCCCGCATCTCGAGCATTGCCGAAACTTGGCGAGACTCGAAAGGTTACGAGGCATTGGTCGAAGAGATCCTTTCGGCTCCGCAGTTTGTCGAGGAGAAAGAGGAAATCCGTATTCCAATCAGCGATGCAGTTGTCTATACATCGGTTGATCAGTTCCGCAATCCAAAAGCTCGTGAGATGTACGACACTTCGTTGCGCATAGAGTCGGATTTGCTTACTATACAGGGTGAATTGGATTCGATGCGACAGGAGTTTCATTCAGCCAATGCCAAGCGTCGTGGTGAACTCTCCAAGTCAATCCTGGCTGCCGAGCAGAAGGAACAGCAACTCATTGACCAGCTTCATGCAAGCCAAAAGAAATACCGTAGTTTCGAGAATGAATAATTCTCAATAGTCACAACCATTAATAATCAATTATCATGATTCCAGAATCTGAATTTGTCATCAATAGCGATGGCAGTTGTTTCCACCTCCATCTGCGTCCAGAACAACTGGCTGACAAGATCATCATGTGTGGTGATCCTGGCCGAGTAGATATGATTGCCTCCTTCTTTGATACCAAAGAGTGCGAAGTTACCAGTCGAGAGTTCCACACCATCACCGGTACTTACAAGGGCAAGCGTATCACCACTATCAGTCATGGCATTGGCCCTGATAATATAGATATTGTGGTTACTGAACTCGATGCCCTGAAGAATGTTGATTTCCAGACACGCGAAATCAAGCCGGAACATACCACCCTTGAGATTGTCCGTATCGGTACCTGTGGCGGTTTGCAGCCAAATGTGCCCTGTGGTATAAGCATTGTGAGCGAAATCAGTATCGGTTTTGATGGCGTGCTGAACTGGTACGCCGGACGAGATTCTGTTTCGGACCTCGACTTCGAACGTGCTCTGACTACCTATATCGGCTATCCACGTCGTGCCGCCGATCCGTATGTGGTTCATGCTGACGAAGAGTTGGCTAAGCGTATCTGTGGTGATGATTGCGTGATGGGTGTTACCATTTCGGCCGTAGGTTTCTATGGCCCTCAAGGACGCGAAGTTCGTCTGCCGATTGCCGCACCATTGCTCAACCAGCGTGTGGAGAGTTTTGAGTACCAAGGGTACAAGATTACCAACTATGAGATGGAGTCTGCTCCTTTGGCAGGATTCTCCCGTCTGATGGGTCATAAGGCTGTCACCGTTTGTAGCGTTGTGGCTAATCGTGTGGCTCTCAATAGCAATCCGAACTACAAGGATGCTATGCGCCAACTGGTACAGAAGGTACTGGAGCGAATATAATTTCCTTTCGAACAGTTTGTTTTTCGTCGTAATGAAAAAAGGCTTCCATTGTGGAAGCCTTTTTCTGTTGTATTTATTTCGGTATTATCGACGACGGAGATTTCGTACCAGCCAGGTACGTGGTGTCATATTCTCCATGGCTTTGAACTTACGGCCGAACGACTGGGCTGTACTGAAGCCACATTCCACAGCGATGGTATCGAGCAATTGATTTGGATTGTTGAGCATGTAATGTTTGGCATACTCGATGCGCATGCGGTTGATATATTCGTTGAAGTTGACACCATACTTCTCGTTGATGTGACGAGACAGATAATTGCGGTTCGTGCAGAGCATACGGGCTACATCGACCATGCGGAGTTCACAATCCAAGAAGGTGTGTTTCTCGTCCATAAGCTCCTTCAATCCAGATTCGATACGTTCCTGAACCTGTCGGAATGCATCGTTGTCGAATGGGTCTGTACTCTGTTCTTTCGTTTCCTCGATTTCTTTTTCTTCCTCTTCTATTTCTTTCTGTTCGTCGTTGGCTACTTCAATCAGATCCTCTTTCGGATCGATGAAGAGCGCTTGTCGAAGCGTACACTCAACATAGTCGAGTGCGAAAGCCGACATGATGATTCCCGCAAGGCAAATGGATTGGAAAATTGAGAGGAATCCATTCATCAAGCTGTGGTTGAAGAGGTAATATCGACCCAGAATAATGCTTGTCGCATTGGCAGAAATCAATGCAATGAATGAAATCAACAGAATGTGCATTGGTGGAAGAGAGGCGCCCTTGAAGAGAAAGCCTTTGATGGCTTGGAGTGTGAAACCAGAGCGACTGAGTGCGTTGATAGAGAATCCAATAATCCAAGGAGCATAGATGCTCATTACGAATTTGTAGCATGGATTCTGGATGAAGAACATCATCTGATAGATTGGCTGATCTTCGAATTGGGGAGGAAAGAAGCGCAGACGGTCAAATACCTCTCGATATTGTACAATCGCTTCGTTGCCCATGAAAATATAGAGCAAAGTTCCAGTGAAGCCAATCGAGATAGGTGTTACAAACCAGATGTACTGATACCAAGGCAATTGCTTCTCGTTGTAAACTTTCCAAAGAAAGATGATAAGAAAAGCAAGTACCAGTGGCGATACAAAAGGAATTGCCAACGTGGCAAATCCACTCCAAGGCAATGGTGCTCGAGGATCAATTGCTTGAGCCTCGAACAGATAATAGAATAGTGATCCAATAGCCAGTTGTATGAGAATCCAGATAGTGCTGTTCTTGCGCGCGAACAGCGTGACCGTTATGACTCCAATTAAAGAGGTCAGAACGGGTAGATAGATTGCAAATGTCAACAGTGTCTCCATAGTGGTTAAATAATAGTATTATATAGTGATCTGGAAATTATCTTGTTTAGTTGTTGCTGTCGAAGTAATAAGTGATCTTGCCCGGTGTCAGGCTGTTGCCACTTATTGCTTTGAAGCGAGCCCTGAGTGCTGCCTCTTTGGCAGCATTGCGTATCTGCTGGTCGGAGATGGTTGTGCCTTGACCGATGGTCGCTGATTTGACGACACCAGCTGCATCGACCGTAATCAGTACAACTACCTTACCACTGGTATTGCGGTCGAAAACTGGACGAGGAAGGCTGCCTACCATACCACGACCACCTAGGTCAAATTCTCCGTATCCAGGGCTTCCGGAAGTAGCTCCAGTTGAACTGTTGCCGTTGGTAGCACCTTGTAATCCGCTGTTCGATCCAGTTCCGTTGTTGTTGAACAGACCTGCCATCTGGTTGTTGATGGCCTTGCGCTTGGCCGCCTCTTCTTCGGCCTTCTTGCGCGCTGCTTCTTCCTCGGCTTTGCGACGAGCCTCCTCTTCCTGTTGTTTGCGAAGTTCTTCTTGTCGCTGTGCTTCGGCCAGTGCCTGCAGACGTGCCTCTTCTGCTTTTTGTTTCTTCAGTTCCTCCTCCTTCTGTGCTTCTGCATACGGAGCCTCTGTGTCGTCTTGTGCCAACAGAGGTTCGGTGTTCGGTGTGGATGGCTGAGGCGTAGGCTGTGCTGATGGTGGGGTTGGCGGAATGTCATCGGGCGATGGTTCTGGTTGCAGATCGGTAACATCGCTCTGCATCATCTCTTCGCCACCGCCTTCGGCATCCACACCTACCATGACCATGATGCCACTTTCTTCGTCGCGATTGACAGCTCCGAAGTGGGCAAGCCATAGCAACACCGCCAACAGGAGGTGAACCAATAGGGTGATTATGATTCCGAGCGATTTGCTCTTATTGTCTTCGTTCATGCAATTATTAACTAATAACTACTAACTAATAACTCAAAACTAAATACTCAAAACTCTTCATCATTTGATCGGTCGTGTAGCCAGGACCATCTTGAAGTCGTTGGTAACACCGATGTTCAGAATCTCAACTACTTTGCTGTAGGGAATATTCTCGTCGGCAAAGAGGGTAACATACATGTCATCGTGTTCTGCCTTGACAGATTGCAGCCAAGGGGTGATCTGTTCGAGCGCAACTGGGCTTGGAGCCTCATTGCCGAAAGCCACATAATAGTTCAGATCCTGATCGATGGTAACGCGTGCCTGTGGCGAAGCCGAAATCTGCTGTTTGCTTTGTGGCAGCAGTACCTTGATTGCATTCGGGAAGACAATGGTCGAAGTAACCATGAAGAAGATCAGCAGCAGGAAGATGACGTCGGTCATTGACGACATCGAGAATGTGGCTTGTATCTTATTTCTTCGTTTAAGTGCCATTATAATGGATTTTATTAAGCCCCCTAAACAGGGGAGTAGGGTCTTTTACTTCTGGATCAGATCCATAAACTCGAGTGTCTTGGCCTCCATCTCGTTGACGACCTTGTCCAATTCGCTTACCAGATAGTTATAGGCAAACATGGCGATAATACCGACAATCAAACCAGCCACGGTAGTGGTCAAAGCCTGATAGATACCAGCTGAGAGCAAGGTGATATCTGCCGACGAACCAGCTTGTGCCATATCGTAGAAGGCTCGGATCATACCTGTTACGGTTCCGAGGAATCCGATCATAGGAGCACCACTTGAAATGGTGGCAAGCATGGTGAAGCCTTTCTCCATATTGGCAACCTGCAGATTGCCGACATTTTCGATTGCTGTCTGGATGTCGGCAGCTGGCTTGCCCATACGGGTAATACCCTTTTCGATCATGGCAGCGTATGGAGCTTTGGTCTGTTGACAGACGCGTATAGCTGCCTCCATTTTTCCGTCGGCCAAATACTCCTTGATACGATCCATGAAATAAGGAGCGTCTTTACGCGCGCGATGAATAACAATGTATCGTTCGACGAAAATATAAACGGCCAAAAGGGAGAGCAGAAGCAATGGAATCATCAACCAGCCACCATTCATGGCCATGTCAAGGAAGTTTAATCCATCCTGTGCCTCTACCTCAGCGGTAGCAGTAGCATCAACTGTCTGCTGAGCCAAGCTATCGCTGGCTCCAGGCATCATCATCTGTAAAAAAGGTAACATCATCATTGTATAGTATTTTTTATATGTTTATAATTCTGTTAATATCGACCATCGGCTCCCCAATAGAGCTTTTGTCGGAGTGTATCGTAGAAGGTATGATCCGGACGGCGTACAACACGAATGTTATGGTCAGCACGAGTCAGACGCAACGAATATTCGGTTGTGAGGTGAACTGGCAAACCATCGACTGCCACCAGAAAGAGATTGTTACGGCTCTTGACTTTCACATCAATCACACCACCGTCACGAATCACCAGCGGACGAGTAGTGAGGGCATGTGGAGCGATGGGGACAATCTCGAAGCAGTTGGAACCTGGTTCCAGAATCGGACCTCCTGCACTCATGGCATAGGCAGTCGATCCAGTAGGAGTAGCGATAGCCAATCCGTCGGCATCGTAGGTGTTGAGCAGATTGCCGTCGATAAAAACCGATACCGAAACCATCGACGAAACATCACGTTTGAGTATTGCTACTTCGTTGAGGGCAAAGTGCTGATACGGTTGTTTGCAATCAGGTATGCACAGGTTCAGCAAAGCGCGTTCCTCGATGCTGTAGTTGCCATTGGTCAGCATCTGAGGCAATAGCTCGGCTGCTTCGTCCAATGAGATAGCAGTCAGGAACCCCAATCGTCCAGCATTGATGCCCAGAATCGGTATTCCAGCTTCGCCTACTTTGGCAGCTGTCCGCAAGAAGGTGCCATCGCCGCCTATGCTCAATGCCATATCGACTGACCATCCACCAGTGCTCTCCTCAAAGAGCAAGTCACCGTCCACATAGACGTACTCTATGCCGGGCAGTGGATCCAGTATCTGCTTGATCTGTGCACAAGCTTCTGGCTTGGATGCTCCAAATAGTGCTATTCTCATAATTCGTTATCGTTATCGTCAACGTCATCGTTATGGTTATCGTTCTCAACGATACTGATGCCATAGGTATTCTCGAATCGCTGTCGCATACGAGCCATGCCTGCTTTTCGAAGACTGAGGGTCAGACGGCAATCCATCTGGAAATCTTGTGACAGGACGGTGGCATCTTCCTCTTTTACTATACGCATAGCTTCGCCCATGAGTGGGTATTCGAAATGGACGGTCAATTGCTCTTCGATAATCTTTTCGACCACTTGGGCGGCATTGAGTGCCTCTTGTGCAGCGATCTTGTATGCATCGATCAATCCACTTGTACCTAATTTGATGCCACCAAAGTAACGTACCACTATGACGCAAAGGTCGGTGAGGTTGAAACTGTTGATCTGACCTAAGATCGGTTTGCCTGCTGTGCCCGAAGGTTCTCCGTCGTCGTTGCTGCGGAAAGTCAACCTGTCGGCTCCCAACATATAGGCCCAACAGACGTGACGGGCATCGAAGTATTCCTTCTTGTAGCGCGTCACAATCTCTTTGGCTTGTTCCAAGGTGCGGCAAGGTTCGGCAAAAGCCAGAAATTTGCTCATCTTCTCCTTGTACAATCCTTCCGATGGCGTATCTATAGTCAAGTATGTATCTTCCATTTTTTCTTAACCCTAACCTTAACCCTAACCTTAACCCCGAAGGGAACGTGACTAAAGGGAACAACCTTAACCCTAACCCTAACTTTGACTTTGAGGGAGGGTTGGGAAGTCTCTTTTACTCCACAATCTCTCCCTGCACACTTCCGATACGCTTCAGATCGATGATGATGCTGAGTGGACGATGATCCGGATCGGTCGATAACCAGGCGTGGAGTGGAGTGCTGTCGCTGTCTTTGGTGCCGAAAGTAAGCGTTATGGAGTGTGACGGATACTTCTTGCCGTTTTTGAGTGTACATGTCTGCTGTCCATTGTAGGTGACGAACAGCGGACGGTTCTTGACTCCCGATGTGATAAAGAAGTTCAGTTTGTCGCCCTTCTTCAATCTTGAGAAATCAAGGTTGCGTATTTCGGTGAAGATAGAGAGCATATCCAAGCCGACACCGATATTGCTGACCTTCTTTCGGTCGTTGCCCTTCTTCGAACGCCATCGGTAAATATCGATTTGCGTACTGTCCACTTGGCTGCGTTTCAGATTGTAGATGTTTGTCTGTACCTTACCATTGTCGAACGAGCGATAGTAGTTCCGCTCAATAGCACTGTAACTGCCTTCGTGCGTCTTCTTCGAGTATTCGATTGGAATACGTTCGGCTGTATAGTAACTGTCGAGTGTGTCGCGAACCTTCATGATTGATTCCACGATGCTCAGTGAACGTCCGCATACCTGACTGTGGTAGCGTACAGTACTGTCGTTGACTTGCTCTTCGTAGGTATCGAATGTTCCGCTTCCTGCCAGTTTCCAGATGAACCCCCAGTGCCAATAGGCGTTGTATTTGAGCGATTCTGTCTGTCGCGATGATTTTGCCTTGCTGATGGCGAGCATCGGTTGTACGGCTCCCATCATCAGCAATCCGATTATCAGGCAGACAATCATCTTTGTTCGGTTATGGTTCAATGTTGTTTTCACGTTGTTACTTTTTGCCTTGTTTTTTGAGGTACTCTTCGTTCTTGCTTTTCTTCTCTTTCTTCTCTTTGGGCTTGTTTTGCTTTACGGCTTCCAATTTTTGTTCGAGAAGTGGAGTTTCGGTAGGATTCCAGTTTTGCTGAACTGTCCAATTGGCGCGAAGCTGAAGTTCTGCGTTCAAATAATAGACTTGTTCCGGCTGCTGTCGTTTAAAAAGATTTCCGGTATCGAACTTTCCATTCTGGTTTTTGTCGATCACCATGCGAGCATAGTAAGTGCCGGCTGGAACGTGTACGAATCGAGCTTGATTGTTTATGATTTTGACCGATTGTACAGGTTTGTCTTTGCTGTTGAGCAATTCGACAAAGGCAGGTTCGCTTACTCCCGTGATGTTGAAGAGAAGGTGGGCGTAATCTTCAGTCGATTTCTCCTTGAACTTCAGTATCGTTTTGTTGATCGGATTGCCAAAGATGTCGCGCATGGCTGCCGAATCGACCACCAGCTGATAACTGTACTGAGGGGTGTAATGAGGTTCAGCCAATAGAGTGAACTTGCGTGGATTCAAACTGTCTTTTACCCATTGGAAACCCATGTCAATCCAACTCGTATCCTTTTGGTATTGCAGGTGAATCATATCCAGATGGATGGAATCGAGTGGAGCAGAGGTTTCGAAACGTGGCTTGGTTCCAATTTCCAGATTTTGTCCAACAATCTGTCTCAGGTTCATGTAGGTGATTTGGACCGAAGGGATGGAATCTGTCTCAGCGTCGTTTTTCTTGCCTTTGCGTTTCTTGCCTGACTTCTTGTCGTCTGGTTTGGATTGTTGCTTGTTCTGACTATGTACGGCTGGTTTCAACAATTGGATGGTATCTGTGCGTAACACATCGATGCCCGCTGTATCGGTATAGTAGTAGGTCAAGGCCAAATCAAGCGTGTCCTGACGGAAGAACAAACTGTCGCCAATCCAATAACTCAAAGTGTCGAGTGTCGGGTTCAATTCCGGAATCAAGATGCTGTCGCCCGGCAAGGTGCTGCCATCTGGTAACAGGAACGTCAGTTCTGGCAATGAATCCATGTGTGCGGCGAAACGGACATTGATATGAACTGAATCCGGACGGGTGCAGTTGTCTAAATAGCGAGTCAACTTGCCTTCGTTGAACGAGAATAGTGTGACTTGCATAGAGTCCATCGAAGGAACAATCAGCGAATCCAGAAAAGCGATATTCTCGGAAGTAAGATCGTAACGGTAGTTGGTGTTGCCGTCCATCAGGGCGTACATACGGTACTGTCCAGGTGCACAACCCAAAATCTTGAAACGTCCGTAAATGTCGGTTTTTCCAGCTCGTTCGAATGGCTGAGTGAGTAGGATACTGTCGTTTTGAACTGCCTCGGCACTATAGATGCCCACAAAGGCGCCGGTCACAGGTTCAAGATCTTCGGCATTCAGCAGATAGCCGTTTATCTGGAGCGAATCGATATGGTTGCCTGTCGAAAAGAGTAACGACAAACCTTCGAGTGGGTTGCCTTCGTTGTTGTCCTGAACGGCATCTCCCAGATCGATGCTATAGGTGGTGTTCGGCTTCAATGAATCCCCCAATTCGATGGTCAGAGTTTTGGCATTACTCATCACGATAGGAGCCTTCTGTTGGGGTGGCGAAACCGTCAGTTTTTCCATCGCATTGTCGAGCTTTATGTTCTCGTCGAAATGCATGGTAATCTTTTTCTTTTTGACGTTGACAGCCCCTTCTGCTGGCTCAGAATTTTTGAGCACAGGTGGGGTTTCATCATAGAGTCCACCACCTGGTGAGCCAATGCTGGCACACCCGGCTAAACCTGTTGCAAAAAGGGTCAACAGGCCACCCATTTTGATGGAAGATCGTCTAAAAACTGACTTAAACATGGCGCGAAGATACACAAAAAAAGCTTAATTACATAAAAAATGCCCCTGAATTTTACTTTTTTCGCGATTTTTTATGGTTTTTGTTGATTTTTTTATTAACTTTGCCGCCTGAATACGCAAAATAATTTAAATAATCAATAATAAAAATCAACAAAACAATGCAAAACAAAGGATTTATATCCGTGATTGCCCTGTTGTTCGCTCTGGCTTGTTGCTTTGAGATTTCTTACTCTTTCGCTGTGCGTGGAGTCGAGAATAAAGCAAAGGAATTGGCCGCAGCTGCAGGCAATGAGAATTTGGAAAAGACTTACCTTGATTCCCTTACCGCAGATTGGTCATGGGCAGGTAAGACTTACAAGCAGGCCCAGGAGAAGCAGATCGGTCTCGGTCTGGATCTTAAGGGTGGTATGAACGTCATTCTCGAGATTTCTGTCTCTGATGTACTCAAGGCTTTGGCTGCTGAGAACGCTGACGATCCAACCTTCATGGCAGCTATTGCCAAGACTCAGGCTGGTGACGCTATCAGTGGTGCTGAGTTCCTTGACGCTTTCGCCAAGAACTTCCGTGAGGAAAACCCTAATGCCCGTTTGGCTAAGGTATTCAGCACCTACCAGTTGCGCGACAAGATCAAGAAGGATGATTCTGATGCCGATGTTATCCGTATCATTCAGAGTGAGATGGATGCTGCTTTGGCTAACTCGTTCAACGTATTGCGTAACCGTATCGACCGCTTTGGTGTAGTTGCTCCTAACATTCAGCAGTTGGAGCAGGCTGGCCGTATCTTGGTCGAGCTCCCTGGTGTTAAGGAACCAGAGCGTGTTAAGAAGTTGTTGCAGGGTTCTGCAAACCTCGAGTTCTGGGAGACCTACAACCTCGACGAGACCTACAACTATTTCGTTGAGGCTAATGCTCGTCTTGCTGCTGAAGCAGCTAAGTCAGCTTCTGCCGATACTGTCGCTGTTGCCGAAGCTGCTGTAAGTGAGTCTGATTCGCTTGTAGCTGCTGTTGCTCAGGCCGACACTACTTCGGCTGATGTTGCAAACAACCCATTGTTCGCTAAGCTCCAGCCATACGCTGGCTTCGGTGGTGTGGGTATTGCTTTGGTCAACGATACTGCTGCTGTCAACAAGATGTTGGCTGCCCAGGCTTCTCGTTTCCCACGCCGTATGGCTTTCGCTTGGGATGTTAAGCCTTTCGATCCACAGGGTGGCAACAAGGATAACTACATTGTCCTCTATGCTCTCAAGGGTAAGGGTAACGACAATACCACTCCTTCACTTTCTGATGCAACTATAGGAACCAACATGATCGAGGATGCTAATCACGAGTATCAGCAGACCAATGGTCAGTTCGAGGTTACCATGGCTATGACTCCAGAAGCAGGTGCTGCATGGAGCAAGATCACTGGTGCTAACATCGAGAAGTGTGTTGCTATCGTACTTGACGGTGTTGTTTATTCTGCTCCACGTGTTAACGCACAGATCGACGGTGGTCGTTCAAGCATTACTGGTAATTTCAGTCTTGAAGAGGCAACTGACCTTGCTAACGTCCTCAAGTCAGGTAAGATGGCTGCTGCTGTCAATATCGTAAGCGAGGATGTGGTTGGTCCTTCTCTTGGTCAGGAGGCTATTCATCAGAGCGCTGTTTCATTCCTTATCGCGCTCGCGCTCCTGTTCATCTATATGATTTGCTTCTATGGCTTCAAGGCAGGTCTTGTTGCTGACCTTTGTCTCATCATCAATGCCTTCCTGACCATCGGTATTCTTTGCTCATTCCAGGCTGTATTGACTTTGTCTGGTATTGCAGGTATCGTGCTCTCAATGGGTATCGCTGTCGATGCTAACGTATTGATCTACGAACGTGCCAAGGAGGAACTCGCTTCTGGCAAGTCTCTTGCTTCGGCAGTTACAGCAGCCTATAGCAATGCATTCTCTGCTATCTTCGATGCTAACTTGACTTCATTGATTACTGGTATCATTCTCTATAAGTTCGGTACTGGTCCTATCCAGGGCTTTGCATTCACCTTCATCGCAGGTATCATCACCTCGTTCTTCTCAGCTGTTTGCTTGAGCCGTCTCTTCATCGAGGCTTCTGTCAAGGGCTGGTTCAAGGATGTTACCTTCACTGGTGTTGCTTCTGGTCTCCTTAAGCCTACTCACTTCGACTTCGTCAAGGCCGGTAAGCGCAGCCAGTTGGTTTATGGTATTGTTGCTGCTGTTTGTGTTGTTCTGATGATCTTCCCAGGTATGGAGAAGGGTATCGACTTCACTGGTGGTCGTAACTTTATCGTTTCTTTCAACGATGTTCAGTCAGTTAATACTGTTGAACTCCAGAAGGTACTTGAGGATGGCAAGGCACTTGGTGATGCTTCTATCAAGGTTATCACTATCGGTAATCAAAATCAGGTTCGTATTACTACCAATTTCGATTTGAATGCTCAGGATGATGAGGTTGCTACCACAACTGTCAAGAAGGCTGTATTCGAAGCTGGAAAGTCTCTTGGTTATGTGAATGTAGCTGATTTCGATGCATTCAACAACGAAGACTACATCCCATCTTCACAGAAGGTAGGTCCTTCAATCGCTGAGGATATCACTCGTGGTGCTATTATTGCTATCATCGTAGCTTTGATTGCTATTGCCCTCTACATCCTCCTCCGTTTCCGCAACGTTGCATTCTCTGTTGGTGCAATCATCGGTTTGGCTGCCAACGTCCTCGTGATCTTGGGTATCTACTCAAGCTTCTGGGCAATCATGCCATTCTCAATGGAAATTGATCAGGCATTCATCGCTGCTATCTTGACCGTCATCGGTTATTCTATCAACGATATCGTGGTTGTATTCGACCGTATCCGTGAGGTACGTTCACTCTACCCAACCAAGTCGTTGGCTGAGGTTATCAACGAGGCTTTGAACGCAACTATGCCACGTACCTTGAATACTTCAATCTCTACTCTCTTGGTATTGATCGTAATCTTCGTATTCGGTGGTGCTTCTATCCGCAGCTTCATCTTCGCTATGTTGCTCGGTGTTGTAGTTGACCCATTGACCACTATCTTCCTCGCTGTTCCTTCTGCTTACTCATTCATGGTTAAGAAGGACGCTAAGAAGTAAGTTTCATACTATAATATATATAATGAGGTTCGCATTTCGGTGCGGACCTCTTTTTTCTTCATTCCCAAATCTTAGCCCGTTGTAGTCTGTTAATCCTGAAGTCATTTTGCCAAACAAACTTACTAATAATGACAAAACGCAATCATAATTGGCTGAAAAATTTCAAAAAGTTTGTAAAAGTCATATAATTGCTTTACCTTTGCACCGTGATTAATCAAAAGACTAAGCAAATGACTATCAAGTTTACTAAGATGCATGGTTGTGGCAATGATTATGTTTACATCAATTGCTTCGAACAGCATATTCCTGAACCAGAGAAGTTATCGCAGTATGTGAGCGACCGTCATTTCGGTGTCGGTTCCGATGGTTTGGTGCTGATCATGCCTTCAGAGACATGCGACTTCCGTATGCGTATGTTCAATGCCGATGGATCAGAGGCGCAGATGTGTGGCAACGCTTCACGCTGTGTGGCCAAGTATTGCTACGATCATAAGCTGACCACCAAGAAGGAGTTTACCCTCGAGACCTTGGCTGGCGTCAAGATCCTCAAGGTCTTTACCTATGACGATCTCGGTGAGGCTGTACAGGGTACTGCTGCTGCCGACAAGGTGGCTAAGGTGACGGTCAATATGGGACAGCCGATACTTAAGCCTGCAGAGATACCTGTAGCCCCCCTCTGTTCCCCAAAAGGGGGGATGATGGATTCTGACCGTTGTGTCAATGTGGATCTGGGTCTGCCTGCAGTAGAGGGTGTAGATACCCGTTGTACAGCAGTGTCGATGGGCAATCCTCATGCCATTTACTTTGTTGACTCATTGGATAGGGTAGAGAAGTTGCCACTCGAGCAGTTCGGACCTTCGTACGAGCATCATGAAGCTTTCCCTGCCCGCGTCAATTCTGAATTTGTCTATGTGATAGATCGGAATCATGCACGTATGCGTGTGTGGGAGAGAGGTTCGGGCGAGACCTGGGCATGTGGTACCGGTTCGTGCGCCACGCTCGTTGCCTGTGTGCTCAATGGCAAGACCGATCGTCACATCACCCTGGACCTCAATGGTGGCTCTTTGGATCTCCTCTGGGACGAAGAGACCAACTGTATCTTCATGACCGGTCCTGCTACCGAAGTATTCTCGGGATCATTAGAATTTTAATTCGTTCTTTTGTTGTTTTGTTCTTTTGTTGTTTTGTTAAGCATTGGCGACGGAAGAAGTAACAAAAGAACAAAACAACGCAACAACAAAACAACGCAACAACAAAAGAACAAAACAACACCATATTATGGCATACGTAAATACAAACTTCACCAAAGTCAGCGAGTCGTATCTCTTTGTCGAGGTAGCTCGCCGTATCAAGGCTTATCAGGAGCAGCATCCTGAGGCAAAAATCATCAAGATGGGCATCGGCGACGTAACTCGTCCTATCGTACCTGCAGTTATCGAGGCGCTGCACAAGGCAGTCGATGAGATGGGCACAGCCGAGGGATTCCATGGCTATGGTCCTGAGCAGGGCTACGCTTTCTTGCGCGATGCCATCCGCGACAACGACTTCCGCAGCCGTGGATTGGACATCGAGTCAGATGAGATCTTTGTGAGCGATGGTGCGAAGTCCGATTGCGGTAATATCGGCGATATTCTTGGTGTGCAGAATATCATCGCTGTGACCGACCCAGTCTATCCTGTATATGTCGATACCAATGTGATGGGTGGCCGTGCCGGCGAATTTGATGGTGTGAAGTACAACAAGATCTACTATATGCCATGTACTCAGGAGAACGGTTTTGTGCCTGCTCTTCCGACCCAGCATGTTGATATCATCTACCTCTGTTTCCCGAACAATCCTACTGGTACCACATTGACCAAGGATCAGCTCAAGGTATGGGTTGATTATGCATTGAAGGAGAAGAGCATCATCTTGTTCGATGCTGCCTACGAGGCCTTCATTACCGAAGACAATGTACCACACAGTATCTATGAGATCGAGGGTGCCCGCCAATGTGCCATCGAGTTTCGTTCGTTCTCCAAGACAGCAGGTTTCACAGGCCTCCGTTGTGGCTTTACTGTAGTTCCAAAGGATCTGGTGGCTTACACCGAAGATGGCAAGGCTGTTGTCTTGAATAAACTCTGGAACCGTCGTCAATCGACTAAGTTCAATGGTACTCCATACATTGTCCAGCGTGCAGCTGAGGCTGTTTATAGCCCAGAGGGTCGCAAGCAGATCATGGACAATATCGCCTACTATCGCGAGAATGCCCAGTTGATGAAGCAGACCTTCGAGTCTATCGGTATTCCTGCATTCGGTGGCGTCAATAGCCCATACGTTTGGATCAAGACTCCGCTTGACTCATGGACCTTCTTCGACCGTCTTCTCGACGAGTGTCATGTAGTAGGCACTCCGGGTGTTGGCTTCGGTCCTTCAGGCCAGGGTTACTTCCGCCTCACCGCTTTCGCTACTCATGAAGCTACCCGCGAGGCTATGGATCGCATCAAGTCTTGGAAACTTTGATTTCAGATTGTATTTCATATATTAGAACCCCGCTCATTGAGAGTGGGGTTTGTTATATTGGTATAAATCGTTTGGAATGAATGGGGCTATGATTGTTCCCGAAACGAAGAAATTGGCTTTAGGTCAGAATAATCATAGTCATAAATGATGTTCACTTGGGGTGTTCTGAAAAAGAATTTTGAGCACTTATCACATTTGAGGAAGTTTAGGGGGAATTTTGGCGATATAGCAAATAAAAAAGAAAAAAAGTTGTCAGATTCTAAAAAAAAGTATATATTTGCCGTGTCAAACCTTAATAAAGGAAATCTCGATACAATGGAAAAGATAGAAATCAACTACAGTCCCTACTTTGCAGGCAAGCCCTATGTCGATATGACCAGTGGTGCCCACGGTTTGCTCGGCGTCAGCACCGACGGCGATATGGCACTGCTGTGCCGATTGGAGCTCATGACTGGCCTTTCGTTCCCGGGCGAAGAGGAATTCGAAACTGTTACCGAACAGCGAGTACAGGCCTATTACGATGTGTTGAATGGTGTTCTGACCAACAATGATCCAGTCAAGAAATCCTTCGAAATCGACATCCAGGACGTAAACGTCAATGGCTCTGATGATGCCGAATACCGCATCACCCGATCCTTGCTCCAGTGGCGCGACGAAATGCTTCTGGCTGGATGGGACGGTAAGTCGCAACTCCCAGGAAAGCTTGCCTTCCTCTCTGTGGCCGAAAAGCAGATCCCATCCCAGAGTCCGATCCGATTGGGACAGGCCGACCGTTGGTGTACCTTATCGCAGCCACAGCATCTGCAGACCATCCTTGCCGGTATCAGTGCCATCCACTGCCGTTGTCCAAAGGAATTGGTCCGTCCACGCATCGTCCAGGTGCTCGAAGGATTGAAGGCTGATTTCCCAGTGATTCCTTCAGTCGTCAATTTTTCCTCCGGCAAGTATCATATCCTACAGGTTCCTGAACTCTATCAGGCCTTCGAGTGGCTTGCCACACAGACAGTCCAGCCCAGCCAGTTGGTAGTCTGCCAGCAACGCGACCGGTTGGACAGTGTGCTTCGTAACTTCGCACAGCCTGAGATCTCCCGCGTTCATAGTCATCGAGTCGTGCAACATGTGTGCGATGCATACGATGTCCCACAGTCGCTTATTTGGTTGGACTGCAATGGCGACTACGGACTTCATTATCCCTACGAGATGCTTACAAAGGGCGAGATGCAAGCGTTGCAGCAACAAGGCATTGTTTTGCTACCCAAATCCGATATGCTTACGGTGCTTGACCGATGGCTCATCAGCACGCTCAATGCCGTTAGTGGAGATGTCTGGCTGGTTAGCGCTGCCCGCGATAATGGCAATCCCTTGCCCAAGCATCCATTGGTGGCCAAGCTGGGTCTTACCGTTGCTCCACAGCCGTTGGGTAGCTTGTCGGTAGCCTTGAAAACCCAGCAGACCTGCACCGGATTCCAACAGCAAAAGGTTTACGGATTGAAGCAGGATTTCAGCAAAGGCAATAATGATGTTGTCATGAGCTTCTCCACGCTCGATCAGCTCATTCAGCAGCCCTTCAACTTCGTCGTCGAACGCGAGTTGGGTCTGTGGGATCCCGTCCGTACCGACGATCTCCATACAGAACAGGGTACTGTAGCCCACCTTGTGGTCGAAAAGCTCGTCAATGGAGGTTGGTTCTCCTGTACGTCAACTATCGCAGCCAATTTCGATAGCTGTTTCGATGATGCTGTCCGCGAGAAAGGCGTTCTCCTCCAAAAGAAGGAGAATCTGATGGAACTTGTCTCGTTCCGGGCAATTGTCCGTCACAGCATCGATGTGCTTGCCGAGATTGTGGCCAACTGCCATTTGGAGCCTGTACGTTGCGAGTTCGAAATCCCTTCGTTCCCTCTTCCGGGATTCGGACCTAACAATACTGCTGTCGATTTCAAGGCGAGCATCGATATGCTGCTTTATGATCCTGCAGATGGCCAATATGTGATCTTCGACTTCAAGTTTTCCACTTCCGAAAATACACATCCCGGCAAGTTGAAGGAAAACAAGTCTGTCCAGTTCGCCATCTATGAGCGTCTGTTCAATGCCTGGGCCGATGATCTGACGCAGAAGGGTGGAAAGGTTGACAATCGCTTTGTCCCCGCCCATGTCAAGGCCTATGGTTACTATCTGCTTCCGTTAGAGACTCTTTATGTTCCCGACGGAGCCAAGGGAAGCCAATGGCTCCAGGGTGCGCATATCAAGACCGTCGCACAATCTAATGATGCCTTGTCCGATATACAGAAGTCGCTCCAGGCTTCCTACGCCGAACGTATGCAGGAGTTCCAGTCCGGTACCATCGATGAAGGTGCCGGCATGGAGATGTCAGGTCTCGCTTATCAGACAGCAGCCCAGAACAATCCAGACCTCTTCCCTCTGGAGCATGTGTACAAAAAGCCCAATCTCAGGGCCGATAGCTATACCCCAACCCATATCGTATTGAAAAACCAAATCCGCTGATTCGTTATGCAGAAAATTGAATACATCGATGCCGGCGCAGGTTCCGGCAAGACCTATACGTTGACTCACCGCTTGGCTGAATATTTGTCCCAGGGTATTGAGGTCAATGGCCAGACGCAGAAGATTCTGCCTTCCGAGGTGATTATCTCGACCTTTACCGTAGCTGCAGCCAACGAGATCAAGGAACGAGCCCGTGCCGTGTTGCTCGAACCACAGAACAACATGGTTAGCGAGGCCTCCATGCTCGATTCAGCAGCCATTGGCACTGTCCATAGAGTCTGTCAGCAGTTCCTCAAGAAGTATTGGTTTGAGTTGGGCATCGCTCCCGATCCAGAGGTCATTACCGAAGAGGACCGAAAGATCTACCAGAACGATTCGTTGGGACAGATGTTGAACGGCAACGCATACGCCACGCAGCAACAGGCGCTCCATGATTTCTTCCTGGAGTTCCAGCCTACGGTCAAGGAGAATAACATTCCTAGTCCAGCTCCCGATTTCTGGGTGTCTTTGGTCGCTGGTTTGTCTGGCAAGATCCGCTATTATAATATCGATTCCCCAGGTGTCCAGAATAGTATCAACGCCAGTTGCAATGAGGTCGATGCCTTCTTCAATGCCCCTGCTTTGCCTGTCAGTTTCCAGAGCGATTATACGCAGATTGTAAACGATGCTTTGGCGGACTGGCAAGCTATTGCCGAACGCTTATGGACAGCAAAGGGAGATTCAATTACCCAAACTTGGTTTGAGATCAAAGAGAAAATAGATAAAATCTCATCCACTCCGACCTACTATAATTTGGTTAAGTTGGAGGGAGAACTCTCGAAAATAATCAAGAAAGATCCTTCGGTCCTCAATCTCCAACTGCGTCAGGTGCAGCAATGGCTTCGCAGTTCCACCTATGCCGTCAAGGTCAAGGCGTGCATCCAGTCTCTTTTCGTCCTTGCTCAAGCTTGGCTGGATCAATACAAGGACTATAAGCGTCAGATGGGCGTCATCGACTACGACGACATGGAGATGTATATGCTTGATCTGCTCAACATCCCCTCCGTCCGTGAGGATATTGCTCAGACCTACAAACTCGTGATGGGAGACGAGTTCCAGGACTGTAATCCGGTCCAGCTCCGTATCTTCATGGAGTTGGCCGACATTGTCAGTCAGCATAGTCCGTTGGCACAAAGCAGCATCTGGGTGGGAGATCCCAAGCAGGCCATTTATGGTTTCCGTGGCTCCGATACCGATCTCATCAATCGTGTCGCCTCCAAGTTCCCTGAGGTCGATAAGGAGGTAGGAACCCTCAAGCATACCTCCCTTGATGAATCCCGCCGATCGCGCGAGGATTTGGTAAAATTGGCCAACAATGTCTTTTCTCGCCTCTTCCCGGGTATGACGCAACTGACCGCTGTTCGTCATGAATTGCCACAGTATGGCCGTGCCATTCGTCATTGGAATTTCGCCGAAAATGGCAAATCTTCGGAAGACTTCCCTCGTGCTGTGGCCAAACAGGTCAAGGAGCTTCTTGCACAGCAACCAGCCCTGCAGGTGGGCGAGAAGAGAGGAGACGGCGATGAGCCTCGTTCCCTTTGCCCCAAGGACATTGCCATCCTTTGTCGCACGGGCAATGAGGTCAAGAATATGGTCAGCCAGTTGCGCATTGAGGCGGTTCCTGCCTCTGCCATCGAATCCAAGATCGATGATTATGCCGAGGTACAGCTGGTACTTGCTGTACTCAATCTTGCCGAACATACCGACAATCCTCATGAGACTGCCAGTCTGTTGCGTCTCTGGAAGGGCCTCTCTACCTCCGATGTTCTCCTTGACCGCCTTGCCTGGTGTCAGAACCATGAGCCGGATACCTCTTGGCAATCTTCAGCTCTATCCGATATTCATACTGTGATCGAGCATCTCAAGGACAAGAACCTCAGCGAACGTATCAGTACCATTATCCTCGAACTGGGCCTTTATGACCATGTTCGTCAATGGGAGGATTCCGACATCCGAGTACAGAACCTCATGACGTTGCAGAACGTAGCTGCCACCTTTGTGCGTCGCTGCGCCCGTCTGCATCTTTCCCCTACTGCCTCTAACTTCTGCCTCTATCTGCAGGAGACGGAAATCAAACCGGTTCCGGACACTACTTCCAATACGGTCAAGGTCATGACCTACCATGCCAGCAAGGGTTTGGAGTGGCCTGTCGTATTGCTTGCTTCGCTCGATGCCGACGATATGATACGCGGTAAACTTCTCGACCGTGAATATTTTGGTGTACACGAATGTGCAGTCAATGGGCAGTTCCAGGATCCCGGGCAGCTATTCCCAATGTATCAGGTCATTTGTCTGCCCGACTTCGGTATGAGTGGGGTGCTCAAGGAACAGTTGTGGCAAACCGGTCAGTCTAATCCTGCCAATGCCATGCTTGCTGCTGCCCAAAAGCGCGTCCAGGGCGAGATGTCACGCTTGCTCTATGTCGGTGTTACCCGTGCCCGCGATTATCTGATCTCTTTGACCAATAAGGCTGACGCTAAAGGCAAAGACAATACTATGTGCTGGCTGATGGGAGTCGGTATCCGTAAACCCGGTCCGTTGTCTGTACCTAAGACTAAGCCATCGGTTTCTACTTTTGACTTCTGGCAGACATATGATTCGGACCTGTATGCCCAACTCTCGGACTTTGCTACCTATGAGCCCAAAGAGCCTACGTCAAAGAGCACGACCTGTCAGCTTCGTGACTTGCCACCACTGACGGAGCAGACCGATAAGGAGCTCTTCCAGAGTCCAAGCACTATGGGCAAGTCTGCCAATGCTCCGACCGGCTTGGAACTGGTTACAGAAGTTTCTCCGGTTGTTCCTGTTTCGTCCTACGTCAAGCTGAACGATGGTTCGCTCCAGCCTCTCTACTACAGCAATACCTCTTTTGGTACCTGTATCCACAATATCTTTGCTGCTTGTCCGGCTACCGATGCCAATTGGAGTCAGCAGGATTTCGATAGTTATGTAGCTACAGCAAAGAGCATCATTGCCAATTTCGACTTTGCAAACTACTTGACCGATGTCCCTGCGCTCGTTCGGAGTCTGCAGAACCTCTACATTTGGTTGGAGAGGGAGTATGGCCCAGCCCAGCAGATTGTGCACGAATATCCGTTCACATTTGCGATTGCCGATGGTCAGATCATGAGTGGCGAGATTGACCTCCTTTGGGTTACCGACAAGGGTGCTGTGATTGTCGATTTCAAGAACTACTATCGTCAGATCATCAATGGCTCTGTTGTCTTCGGTCAACCTCAGGATACCGTCGATCCGTCGCATCCGCATTATGCTGGTCATCATTATACCACCCAACTTCAGGCCTATAAGAGCATCCTCAAGCAGGCAGGAGTTACAGTCCTCGACTGTGTGCTCTACTATGACCTCATGGGTTGTTGTGTCAGGTTCTGATTTTGTATGTGAATATCATGATTAAAATTTCAAATTTATGAACAACGACCGATACTCATCGGTCGTTTTTTTTTTCTCTACTTTACGGTTCGATAAAAATCTCGTTGTTGTCATTTTACTTTTGCGTCCCGACCGCCTATAATTATAGAAGAATAACTTAACACAGTATTACTATGGAGGCAATCAAGAATCTCATCGTACTCGTTCTGTCGCTGGTATTTCTATTGGCGTATATTGTTGTATGTTTTTTCCCTGTCTATATCATGGCAGCTGGAATCTTCTGGTGTGAGCCATTGTGGGCCAAGGTGACCGTTTCGCTTTTTGGCCTGTATCTGTGTAAGGTAATTGATCCAATTGGATTTATTGCCAAGACAACAACCAAAAGCCTGAAGAAATGAAACAACGAACAATCAAACGTTTGAAGGTCCTCCTGAAACTGATCCTGCTTTTGGGCGTACCTTTGTCTATATGTATGGTCTGTACACACTTCCATTGGCTGGATGTCTTTCACACGGCATGTCTGGCAGGATGCACTTTCCTGCTGATTTGGTACAAAATAACAAACTAATGTTTCACAAAATAAAGATAGAATGCTATGACTCCGAATTCTTACTTCATCTTCCATTATTTGCCAGCATTGGTCGAAAGGCTGGCGAACGAAAAACCGGAAAGTTTTTTCGAATCGTTCGAGGCACACTTCTCTCCATCAAACATACAGAAGAAGCTGTACTGTGACGAATTGAGGTGTTGCAATTTGAATGAACTTCAGTTTTGCCAGAAAGTTGTTGACGATAGCCGGTACCTCATTATCAGATTTCCGCAGCAACAGGATATGGATATTGTTTATTCCGACCGGGGGTTTGTCGTTCAACAGAACGATGGAACGATATCGTACTACACCGTCGAAGAAAACGAGTTCAGCAAGAAGTTCATGCTCTGTAGGGTTTCGACCGACAAACACTCCATTACCATGCCTTCATGGAAGACTATACCTTCGGATGATGAGGTAATCGAGGGCATTGTCGAAGTAAACACTCTGTCGAACTTCAAAATTCCGGAAGGTGTCGATGCACTACAAATGCTGAGAGACAAACTCGCAGGGAAATAGAATTTAGTTTTTTTCTTGTAGAAAGCAAAGAAAAATCTGCGTAATCATGCGTGAGAGATAATTTAACCACGGAAGTAATGGAAAAACACGGAAAAGGGAATTGTCTTTATTGTCCGTAACTACTCAGCACCCCTATGATAATTCGTCCTATCAAGACAAATGCAAAATTGTGTCATGCCGAGATTGCACTGTTTCTGCCAAATTGAGGCGAATGGAATACGGTTTGACGCATTTGCGCCCCACATCATTTAAGTC
>JAZRXX010000040.1:0-2656 GCA_045600485.1 Bacteroidales bacterium | reverse complement strand
ACGAGACCCGCTTGCGTCGCAAAGGACAGCTACAATCCATGCTGCGCTACGTGCACAACAACCCCCAGCACCGCTGGCTCAAACAACACATGCGCGACCGACTGCGCCCCATCCGTGGCATCATGATTGGCGATCAGAGCTACGATGCCATCGGCAACCTCATCCTGCTGGGACTGCCCCGTTGGCAAGTGTGGGTGCGCTCCCGATGGGACGACCAGACACGTCGCGACTACAAGAACAACTGCATCCTGAAGGCCCGCAACGGCCACGCGCTGGTATCACCCTTCGTCAGTCCCCACGAAGCCGCCGTACGCGACGTTGCCCTCAGCGAGGGCCACTCTGTCATCGTGCTCGTCAGCAATGGCTTCTCTGATTTTGCCCAATGTCCCGGTGGTCTCTACCCATACTGCGTCCGTGGTCAAGTGTTGGTCTTGGTGCCCAGTGAGTTGCCCCACATAGAGCGCAAAGACGACATCACCCGCCAGGAGTGCGTGATGCTCAACGCCCGAGCCACCACTATTGTCGAAACGTGACGATTCCAGTCAAGAGAAACGATGAGGCCCCATTTTAATGCCTCATCGTTTCATCATAAGTGCTATATGGCGGAAAGGAACATGATCTCAATATCCTATGCCCAGATAAATTGGCACAGGGGGCGAATATCAGGAATTCCTGTAGCTTTGGCTAGATTCAGATTTGGAAGTCGGTTGAATGGAATTGGATTATGATTATCGAACTCAACGACTGCATAATAAAGAGCATGCTCTGGATTGAACCCCATTTGTGCCAATTCCTCCTTTGTATAGATGCGGAAATGTCCCATGTTCTTCAGGCGGAACAATTGTGGATATTTGCCACCAGAATGCAATAGAACGTATTGTAGCCGCTCGTAACCGTCTTTGACAAGCAATGACCCATCAGCACTGCAAATGCGCAGATAACACATTCCGAGCTCTATCATTCGCAATCGTTTATCGTTTTCACAATGGTTTACGAGCACTGTCACTTCGTCATCAATATCAAGCATCTTGATTCGCATGTTGCCTGCGGTGATTGTGTCCTCGATTTCGTGACGTCGGCGAAGTCCAAGTTCGATGAATTGTTCATCTTGTTCGATGCCAATGAATTTGCGGCCGAGTAGATTAGCCGCGATGCCTGTAGTGCAACTGCCAGCAAAGGGATCGAGGATGGTATCGCCAGTGTTGGTTGTCGATAGAATAATACGATTGAGCAAACAGAGTGGTTTCTGTGTCGGGTGATAACCACAAGTCTTTTCCCACTTTCTGACTGATGGCATTCGCCAAATATCCGTCATCTGATGACCACCATTGATACGGGTCATCAGTTCGTAGTTGAACTTGTGCTTTGCTTTTGGAGACTTGGAGGCCCAAATAATCAATTCTGCCGAAAACTTGAACCGCTTCTTGCTGAACATATCTGCTGGCGACGACTTCTGCCAAACAATGATATTTAGTATCTTATAACCCAGTTCGGTCAAGCATCTGCAGACAGAATCTTGATTGTGATAAGTGCCACATACCCATATAGTTCCGTCATCTTTGAGCAATCTGCGACACTCTGCGAGCCACTTGCGGTTGAATTCATAAATCACCTCTGGTGTGCCACCCATATCCCATGCTCCCTTGTTGACACTCACTATCTTGCCATTGCTGATGGTCTTGCCACCATTACTGAGGAAGTAGGGAGGATCAGCAAATATCATGTCGACCTGCTCCTCCATCTGTGACAATAGCTCGAGGCTATCGGCTTGTTGGAGGAGAAAGTCGGGAGAGGGGTTGAAATGGTGACTCATTATTTCACGATATTACGGATATTATCTCGCATATAATCAAAAACATCCCTCTGCGATTCAGATACATGTATTTTCCCTGTACGAACGCCATAAAACCACTTTCGGAGTATAGCCTCATGTTTTGTACCTGTTCTCTCAGGATATCTTTTGTTTAGCAATACAAAATCCAAGAATAAATCGATATTTGTCTCAAAATCATTCATATCGACAATTGTATTGCTGGTATTCTTGTGAGGTTGTGTATTCCCGGTGAGAGTGGAACTGCGTGTAGAGGATGAGGCCTTCGGTACTTCTTTGGGGGTAGGTATAAGGTTGTCAAGACTGATTATACCCTCAGCGTCGTCGTCAGAATTACTGCTACTTAAGAACGAATCCTGAAAAAAAGATGTGAGCTCATTTATCTGTTTCTTCTCGTTTTCGCTTAATGTCCTGGTCGGTTTTCGAGATTTGTTTGCAGAAGTCACAGAGCTTGCGGATGTTTGCTTGAATGAATCCCAAATCGCTTGTAATTCTTCATTGCCATAACGAGAAAGACCGGCAACGAAAACCTCTCCTTTGCGATTGACATGATGCTTGATATCGCCTACCGTAAAGATGCCTTTTAAGACACACTTGCTACGTGTTGCTAGACTAATTAGACGATTCTTTACAAGATCATCAATAATGGTGCTTTCGAGAATCTCTATCATTTATCTATCGGATATTTAGTAATGTGTAAAAAATAACTTGGTCTTTTTAGCGACGAGTTTATGTCATTTGTTGCCATGTCCAGATTACTCGGACAATGTATTTTTCGCGCGAATGGCGTGGCTCATAAAACGGCATGGTTAGTCGCAAGATGAC